>CAJACZ010000001.1 GCA_903938365.1 uncultured Pseudomonadota bacterium
GGGGCACGCTTTCAGGCACCACGCCGTGGTGCGTCGCGATCCGCTGGCCGCGATAATCGAACAGCGCCAGCTCGGTCGCTACATCCTCGTCGAGGCGCGACCAGAGGTTCTCGAAGACAGAGGGATTTAGGACCGCCAGCCAGTGCAGGGCTCGGCCGTCGAGGTCAACGGACCTTGACACGACCCAGAGACGCACGTCGGGAGGCTGCTTCCCGGTGCCGATCTGGAACAGGTCCCGGTAGGGCAGCAACTGACCGAACCGCATGCCGTCACGACCTGCGGGCGCCTCGGGCTCCGGTACCGTCCCGGCCGGAAGCCGCTTCCCGAGATTGGCCGGATTCGAACTCAGGATGACCTGCCCGGCCGGGTCCACCAGCGAGAGGCTGCGCAGCATCCGGTCCTCGAAAATGAGTTCATCCAGGCCAGCCGGCGAGAGGCTGCCGGCGTCCAGCGCACCGGGCCTGGTGAGCGCCACAACGGACTGCAGGCGCGCAGTCACGATGTCCAGCGTGCGGGAGACATGATCTTCGAGCAGCAGTGAATCGAGATCGATCCGTTTGCGCAGGGAGGCTTCTGCGCTCTGCTCGACGAAACGCAGACCCACCCACCAGGCCGACCAGATCAGCGCAAGGGCGCCCGCGAGCATCCCGAGGAAAAGCAGCCGATACCGACGTGGCTCGGCAGGTTTATCGAACCCGACGGTCATGCGCCTAGTCGCGCACGACGATGGGCAGGAGGTTGTGTCTTCCCGCCACGACGGCCAGACGTCCGTCCTGCTTGATGCGACTGACGAACCTTTCTACTCGGTCCAGCCAGGCGGAGTCCCCCTTGGGCACCGCGTACGCGTAATCGGTTGGTTGCACGGGTTGGTCCGGGGCAATGATCCGCGCCCAGTCTGCGTTGGCCAGCATCCGCTGGCTGTAGGGGTAATCCGTGATGAACACATCGGCCCGCCCCGACTCCACCTCGCGCTCGCGCTCGGCAGGCCGCGATACCGCAAGCAGCGAGGCCCGGACGAGTGTCCGGCGCATCAGCGGCTCCATGAACGTGCCCTTCTGGACCACGACCACACGGCCAGGCTGGTCGATGTCTGCCCACGACTTGATCGCGCGGTTGGCTCGCGAGGCGATCGCATAGACATCACTGCGCAGGTACGGACGCGAGAAGTCGGCGACCCGCGCCCGTTCGGGCGTGACGCCCACGGCCATCATCGCGATGTCGCAGCGCCCGCCGGCGAGGTCCGCGAACAGGCGGATGAAGTCGGTCTCTACGTACTCCGGCGTGGCGCCGAGCTCGTCGGCGAGGGCGCGCGAAAGCTCGATGTCGAGACCGTGGAGCGTGTTGGTGCGGGGGTTGCGGTAGCTGATCCCGAAATACTCCGGCCAGATGCACACCCGGAGCGCGCCAGTCGCCGCGACCCGCTCCAGCACCCTCGCGTGCGAAACTTGCGTCATGGCCGAGAGCGCCAATGCGATGACTGACAGCCACATCTTTCTCATACGCTGGTCGAATTCCCTGTGGCAGACAGTCCCCACGTATGGCTATGATGTTACATCGCTGCCTGTCCGGATTTCGGATGCCGCATATCGAGCTGCCACGTCCTCTCGAGAACTACTTCGCATTTGCGGAGCTCGAACGCACGCCTGAAGGTCGGCGCTTCTCGATTACCCTTCCTTACATGGAGGGGCAGCGCCTGGACAGCCTGCAATGGTGGTGGCGCATCAGCCCCGTCCAGGAAAAGCTCATCGGAGAAGCGGGCGTAGCCCGCCTGCGCAGGGAAGCGACCGACCGTTTCCACAGGCACGTCGTCCGTTGGCTGGAGAACACGGCACAGCGCCTGGCCGGCGACGGCCCCTTCCCGAGCCTCGAGACTCTCGCGTGCCTTACGCCCGAGGCCCCCGAGGCCCCCGAGGAAGCCACGCCGGACAGCGACGAACTCCCTTCCACCGTCGTCCGACTGCACCAGCGGGCCACCGGCACCGGTTGAGTTCAGCCCCTGCGGCGCATCCGCCACTGCCAGGCCAGCAGCCCTGCGGCCACCATGGCACCCCCGAGCAGCAGCGAATAGCGCCGCTCCACGAACGCTGACCCGAGAAAAACCGTACCGAAGGCGTAAGGGAACTCCGCGCACAGCAACGCCGCGAAGTACACGCGGCGGCGGTAACGAAGCAGGCCGAAGAAGTACCCCACCACATCGGACGGGAACGCGAGCTGGACCAGCAGCGCGGTCCAGAACGACTCCTGCTGCGGCACGCGCCCCTCATACGAGGCGATCTGCTCGCGGGTCAGCATGCGCTCGATCATCGGCCGGCCAAACCAGCGGCCGATCGCATAGGTCGTGACTCCACCGAGAGCCCAGCCGGCCCACAGCAGGAGGAAGCAGCCCGCTTCGCCCCAGGCCTGGATGCCGATCGGCACGAGCAGCACGCTCGAGAAGAACATCAGCATCGCCGAGAGGGCCGACATCAGGACGAACACCACGGCGCCCGGCACCGGATGTTCGACCATCAGACGCCCGGTGAAGTCCAGACCGGCGATGAACTGTTCGTGGACCACGCTGGAACTCGCCACCAGTGCGGCCAGCGCGAGCACCAGCACGAAGAGGAAGACACGCCTTGGCCGGGCGTGTCCACCTGCGGAATTCCAGAGGCGGTAGAACGGCAGGTTCAAGCCGGACGACCCTGACCTTGCACCCGCGGCGGGCACCGGACGGTCACCAGACGAGGTCGTCCGGAACCACGAAATCCTTGTAGGGGTCTTCACCCTGCGGCCCAGCCTCGGCCGGCGCGGCGCGGGTCGGGCCGAGGTCGATCACCACGCTGGCATCGCGCTGCCGGATGCGCTCCGCTGCAGTGGCCCGCAACTGCTCGTAGCGATCACCCACCCGGATGATCACCACTTCACCGCGCTGGATCTGGCCCCGTCGCTCGGCATCGACGCGGACCCGCCGTACCTTGCCCTCATCGACGAAGCTGAAGGCCTCGTCGCTCTGGAGCGGGGGCAACTTGTCCTGGTCCGCCCACTGCCGGATCTGCCCCAGCAGCGCCCGCGCCTCGGCCTTGGCCTGCTGCCGGCGATTGAGCTCGCGGTCACGCGCCAGTTTCTCGGCATGCGCAAGATCCGCCGCAGGCGTAGCCGAGGGCGTCGGAGCACCCTTGGGACGCGGCTGGCGCTGCTGCTGATGCTGGTGGTCGCGCGCGTTCTTGGCCTGCTGCTTGCTGCCCAGGCCGGCGGCCAGCAACTGCTCACGCAGGGACATGCTCATGATCGACACCTCGAAATCCGTCTGCAGAGCCGCATTGTCAGGTGTGCGTGGAAGAAACGTCCACCGGCTCGGGACGTGCCCCCGACCCACCGAGGGGCTCCGCTCCCGCGGGTCGCTCGATGAAACGCCGCACGCTGCCCCGCTCACCCAGGATCAGCGCACCGATACGCTCGCGGGCAGCCTGGTCGCCCTGGGTGGGTCGGGTCTGGCGTCGCAGGTAATCGGTCCAGGTCGGGCTTTCGAAGCGCTCGACCCAGAGCTCCGGATCGTCGAGGTCCTGGCACACGGACCAGCGCCTGGCGCCGTCACGTCGACGGATGCGGCCCAGTTCGTTGATGGCCGGCACGAAGGCCTCGGCGTTCTGCGGGGGCACGCGGTACTCGAGCGTGACCACGATCGGCCCGGAGGCCGGGTGCAGCTCCACCGCCGGAGGGCCAGCGACCGGAAATGCGTGAGGATCGAGTGACCCGGCATGGGCGACGGCAACGGGAATCCAGCGGGCCACCACCAGCGTGACCAGCATCAGGACTCCCGCGATCGTCAGCGCCTCGCGGATACCCAGGCCGTGACCGAGCTGACCCCAGACCCAGCTGCCCAGCGCCATGCCGGCGAACGCGACGGTCTGGTAGGTGGCCAGCACCCGTCCCATCACCCAGCGGGGGGACGACATCTGCACAGCGATGTTGAAATTAGCGAGCCCAAGCGTCCAGACGGAACCCGCCAGCACGTGAGCGAGCAGGGTCAGGACGGATGAACGACTCTGGCCGATGGCCACGAGCGCCACGGCGGCGAGCACACAGAGGGCACGCAGCAGCACGTCGCTCGACAGCCGTGCCCTGAGGGTGGCGCTGGACAGCGCACCGAGCATCGCGCCAACGCCGAAGCCGCCCAGCAGCAGACCGTATGTCGCGGCACCACCGCCGAGCAGATCGCGCGCGACCACAGGCATCAACGCAGGGACGGTGGCCATCGGCACGGTGAACAGGATGCAGCGGGCGAGGATCGCCAGCAGGTGCGGCGAGAGTCGGACGTAGCGGATACCTGCCGCCATCGCATCGGCAAGCGGCTCCGGTGGCAGCGGATTGCGCGCCCGCACCGGACGCCACCACAGCAGCACGGCCAGCATGCCGAAATAGGAGAACGCATTGATGATGAAGGCGACGGAAGCTCCGGCCGCAGCCACGATCAGACCGCCTATCGCGGGGCCGACGCTGCGGGCGAGATTGAATCCGACGGCGTTGGCCATCACCGCAGAGGGTATCTGCGCGCGGGGAACCTGATCGCCGATCGAGGCCTGCCAGGCCGGCGAGAACGCCGCAACGCCGCTGCCGATCAAGAAGGTGAAGCCCAGCAGCAGCGCGGGGTTGATGACTCCCGTGAGCGCGATCACGGCGAGGCCCAACGATGCCAGCAGCATGAGCAGCTGGGATGCCAGCATGATCACCCGCCGATCGTAATTGTCGGCAAGGGCACCCGCCACGAGCGAGAAAAAGAAGAACGGCAGCGTGCCCGCCGTCTGCACGAGGGCGACCTGGTCCGCCGAGGGTGAAATCGTCGCCATCAGCCAGGACGCGCCGACCGTCTGGATGAGGCTGCCGAATGACGAGAACAGCGACGCCCACCAGAACAACGCGAACACCCGGTTCGAAAAGGGTTCGAGGGTGGCGTTTCTCCAGCGCCGGAAAGAGGAGTCCTGTGAGGAGTGAGCTGTCATTTTCGGCATTTACCTGAAGCGCAGAAGGCAGGAGTCGACGATGCTCGCGCAGTCATCCGGAGTCACGGAATTCCGGGCCGGCCCCCGGCCTTCGGGTACCTGATGGACTCACGGACAAACGGAATGACTGGGTTTAACGCCGATCAGTTTTCGTTGCCGCGCCCGCGAGCTCTGCATTATGTACAAGCCGAAACGAGACCATCGTCACAGCCCTTATTATGTCAGAAGGGCTCCCGGGGTCGGGAACCCGCGCCGCAGGTCACCGTGGCAGTTCGCATGAAACCAGGCTCTTTCCTCGTCGGATGCCTCGCGGCCATCGGCAGCATCCTGCTCTCGATCCAGTTCGTCGCGGCGCGCCCCTGGGACAGCCAGATCCTGGCCTTCGAGGCGGCGGACATCGTGTCGCCGCCCCCCTCGGGAGCGATCGTGGTGGCCGGAAGTTCGACGATCGTCCTGTGGGACACGATCTCCAGCGACCTCGCGCCCCTCGAGATCATTCCACGCGGCGTCGGCGGCAGCACCCTCGACGATCTGGACTACTACCTCGACCGCATCGTCCTGAAATACAACCCTCGCGCCGTCGTAATCTACGAAGGTGACAACGACATCGCCCTCGGACGGACACCCGAGTACGTTGCAGATGGAATGTCGACCATCCTTTCCAGGATCAGCGCCCGACTGCCGGAAGCACGGGTCTACATCATCTCGATCAAGCCCAGCCCGGCGCGCTGGTCGGTGTGGCCCCTCGCCGCCGAGGCCAACCGTCGCCTGGCGGAGCTCTGCTCGCTCGACGCTCGCTACACTTTTATCGACACGGCCACGGCGCTGCTTGGCCCCGACGGACAGCCGATACCGGCCTATTTCCGGGAAGATGCAATCCACCTGAATGCCACAGGCTATGCCGCGTTCTCGGCCGTGGTTCGTCCGGCTCTTGTCGCCCAGCAGCTCGCTCCGCCGCCGCTGGATGAGACACCGCCCTCCGTGCCCGCGGATCTGGTTGCAGAAACCAGCTCCAGCAGCCGCATCGCGCTGCGCTGTAGCGGTTCCAGCGATTCAGGCGTCGGACTGGCAGGGTACGCGATCCATCGCGATGGCCTGCCGCTGGCACGCACC
>CAJACZ010000002.1 GCA_903938365.1 uncultured Pseudomonadota bacterium
GACCCGCTCGGCTCCGGGCGGGCGACGCGGGCGGCGCGGCTTCGCGGTGGCCGCCGGTGCCGCAGGCGGCACCGGCGGCGCTGCTGCTGCGGCAGCGGCGCGGCGCAGCGGACCGCTCGAGAGAATCCGTCCGCCCTCGAGCACCAGCAGGTGGGTCGCCGAGCGGGGGATTTCCTCCTCGCGATGCGTGGTCAGCACCCACGGCATCGCGCTGCGACGCGTCCCGTCCAGCCACGCGAGGGCGCGCTCCCGGTTCACGGCATCGAGTCCGGAGAGCAGTTCGTCCAGCAGCAGCAGGCGCGGCCGCGCGGCCAGGGCGCGGGCCAGCAGCGTCAGTCGGCGCTCGCCGTAGGACATCGACTGGAACGGACGCGCGGCTAGCTTGTCGAGGCCCAGTCGCTGCAGGCCGCCCAGGGCGCGCCGCGACTGCGCAGGTGTCAGCGGCCCCTGCGGGATATCGCTGCGGGTGATGCCGGTGCCGACTACTTCGAGCGCGCTGGGGTTCCAGCCATAGCGCTCGTAGCGGTCCTGCCGCTCGGGTCCGAGGTAAGCGATCTCTTCGCGGACGGCCTGGGGTTCGCGATGCAGTTCGCCCGCGAATCGATAGCGGCGCGCAGCATGCGTGGCGGGATCGGGCCAGACGTCGCCGGAGAGGATCTTCAGCAGCTGAGTCTTGCCTGCGCCGTTGCCGCCGAGCACGACCCAGCGCTCGCCGGGCCGGATGCGCCAGCTGAGACCGCGCAGGACGGGGCGGTCCTCTCGATGCAGGTCGAGCCTGGAGAGCTCGACCCCGATGTGGGCGGATTCGCGCGGACTCAAGGTGTCTGTGCGTCGACGGGAGTCATCGGCTTGCGCCGAACACGAACCACGCCCCGGTGCCGTGCGGCGGCGCGGCGATCTCGCCGCGCAGGTAGCGGGCGTAGCGTTCCTCGCCGAAGCTGACCCGTTCGGGCACCATCGCCGTGAAGATGCAGCCGGGATCGAAACCCGCCTCTGCGCACAGCGCGCGCGGATCCTGCTCGCGGTAACCGGTGTAGAACGGCTCGTTGTTGTTGGCCGTATCCCAGTTGAAGAAGAAGTTCTCGTAGGCGCCGACGGCCGCTTCGTTGGGCAGCTCCATGTGCACCATCAGGCCGCCCGGCGCCAGCAGGCGGCGGCACTCGCGCAGCACCTTGCGGGTGAGCTTGAGCGGGATCTCGTGCAGGAAAAACGTGGAGACGATGAGGTCGAAGTGACCGTCGGGAAAATCGGTCGCCGAGGCATCCTGCTGGCTGAAATGCACCGGCACCCCGGCATGCTGCGCCAGCGCGTGGCCATAGCGCAGCACCGGCGCCCCGAGGTCGATGCCGTGCAGCTCGGCATCCGGGAAAGCCTGCTGATAGGGCAGCAGGTTCTTGCCCGAGGTGGTGGCCATGTCCAGCACCCGCCGCGGCGCGAAGTCCGGCCGCGTGCGACGGATCCAGTGCGAGATCGAGTCCCCGACCGCGCCGGAGCGCCGGCGGAACGCATTGTGCGCGAGGAAGACGCCCGCACCGCAGGAGACAACCGCGCCCTGCGCCACGTCGTCCGCGGTGTACTCGGTCTGGAAACAGCCCGGCGCCAGATGCACGTCCAGCGCGCTCAGGTAGCGCGGCAGTTCGAGCGCCGGATCCAGCCGCAGTGACCCGCCGCGCGGGCAGCGCTCGGCGAGGTCGCGGGCCAGCGCGATCATCCCCGGCAGCGCGCGCTCGACCGCGGACTGCACGGACAGGTAGCCCATCTCCTGCGAGTGGTAGCGGAGGGTGCTGTAGAACCGGTAGGAGAGTTCCGGTTCCATGGCACGTTCAATGTCGCGCCAGTCCCGCGGCTCGCGTCCCGCCGCCACGAGCGCCGGCGCGACGCGCTCGTCGTAATCGCGCTTGAGCGCGGTGCGCATCTCGCCGAGGGCGAGCTTGCGGATCACGCTCACCATGGACTGACGCGCGCGCTCGTCGTGGGTCGGCCGCACCAGGGATTCGATGTCGGGGATCGCGATCGACTCGGGTTGTGCTGCCATGGGGCCTCCGGTGCGTACGGCTGGGTACGGGCTGGGTCCAGGCGCGGCTCAGCGCCCCGCCGTGCAGCCCTTGACCGATTCGACCACGGCGTCGACCCAGGGCCGGGGCTCGTCGAAGGCCATGTTGGAGCTCGCCGATTCGACGCGCCGATACGTGAAGTCGGGGCGCAGGGCGCGCACGCGTTCGGTGGTGAAATCGAGCAGGTCGTCCTGGTTGGCCAGCACCACCACCGGCACCTTGAGTGCGCGCAGTGTGCCAGCCATGTCGTAGCGGAACACGGCATGATGACCGTACCACTCGTCGGGCCCGGACAGGAACAGCGAGAACACGGACCAGTGCACGCTCTCGGGCGTGCCCGCGATGCGCCCGGTCAGGAACAGCCAGCGATCCGCGAGATGCGAGCCATCCGCCTTGATGGTCTGGTCCCAGTGCGGCGCAGCCAGCCGCGCCTTCGCTTCCTCGGGCGTGTAGATCGGCACGCCGTTCATCACGAGGCAGCTCACGCGCTCCGGATGGACGCGCGCCAGCTCGCTGCCGATCGTCACGCCGGTATGGTGACCGGCGACGACGACGCGGCCGAGCCCGAGCTGTTCGATGACCGCCGCGATCGCCGCTGCGTAATCCGCGATCGCAGGCGGACTGCCCGGACGCGCCGACATCCCGTAGCCCGGCGTGTCGATCGCGACCGACCGGATGCCGCGCGCGGCGAGCTCGGACTGCACGCGAGTGAAATACACGTGCGACCACGGCACCTGGTGCAGCAGCACATAGACCTGCGCGCCCGCCGCAGCACCCGCGGCGGGACGGACATCCTGGTAGTGCACCTGCCCGAGGGCCGAGCGGGCATAGCCCCGCTCCGCGACCAGGCCTTCACCCGGGACGGCACCGATCGTCAGCGTCGGGGCGCTGCCCGCCGCTCGCGCGACGCCCGAGACGCCCAGCGCACCCAGCACGGCCAGCAGCACGCCACCCAGCACGCCGCGCCTCACGCCTCACCCAGCGGCAGGCGCTGGCCGAGCACGCGCCCGAAACTCAGCGCGGGAGTGACCATCATGCCGCCCACGAAGGACTTGCCCTGGGTCTGCCCGGCGCCGAGCAGTTCACCGGCGGCGTAGAGGTTGGGGATCGGTTCGCCGCCGCGGCGGATCACGCGCAGCTGGCCGTCCACCGCCAGCCCCACCGTCGCGGTGGTCGAGTGGCCCTGGTGACGGATGGCGTAGAACGGCCCCTTCTCGATGCGCCGCGGCAGGTGCTGCCGGCCCAGGGGATCCGTGCGCCGGTCGACCGACCGGTTGTACTCGGCGATGGTCCGCTCGAGCCCTGCGGGATCGATGCCGGTCGCCGTGGCCAGTGCGGCCAGGCTGTCGGCCCGCGTGAACCAGGCGTGCACGCCGAAGGCCTCGCGCATCTGCTCGCGGGTCCAGGGGTCGACGCCACCCGAACCCGCGACGCCCGGCGGCGCCTCAGCGAGGATGGCCTCGTCGAACACGATCCAGTAGCGCAGGTCAGGCTGCCCGAGCAGCGAGTTCTCGCGCTTGTCGAAGCTGGGTTCATCCTCGCGGATGAAGCGCTCGCCGCGCAGGTTGACGAACACCTCCCACGGCTGCCGCTGCTGCGGCGTGACCACGAACCGCGCGAGGAACCGCCCGGGGAAGCCATCGTCCGTGAGGATGGAGCCGAAATTGCAGAGGTAGTTCTCGCGCCCCCGGACGTAGCCGCCCACCGCCACGCCCAGGCCGATGCCATCGCCCCTGCAATACGGATAGGCCGTGTCGGCGTAGTCGCGATAACCGGAGAGCGACTCGAACAACTCGGCATTCGAGGCGTAGCCGCCGCAGGTGAGCAGCACATGGCGGCCGGTGAAGGCCTGCTCGCGGTCCTGCGACTTCACGCGCACACCCTGCACGGCGCCGGACTCGTCGGTCAGCAGCGCGGTGACGGGCGTCATCAGGCGCAGGTCCACGCGGCCCGAGTCGATTTCCTTCTGCAGTTCGGGCCGCAGCACCGCGAGGATGTCGCGGCCGCCGTTCTTTGCCCAGCAATAGCGCTTCTGCGAATACGGCTCGTGGCCGAGCCCCAGCACGGGATGCTCGGGCAGCGGCTGCAGGCCGATATCCATCAGCCAGTCGAAGGTGCGGGCCGCCTCGTCGACCCCGAGCCGCGTCAGATCAGGGTCGGCGGTGTTGCGGCTGATCCGCATCACATCGTCGTAGTGCGCCTGCGCGGAGTCGCTGATGCCCTTGGCCGCCTGCAGGCGCGTGCCCGCCGCGCTCATCTGCCCGGTCGACAGGTGCAGCGTGCCACCGATGTCACCGGCCGCGTCCAGCATCAGCACGCGGGCCCCGCGCCGGGACGCGTAGATCGCCGCGGGAATGCCCGCCGTGCCCGCGCCGATGATGATGAGGTCGTAGCGCTTGCCCGAGGCAGGCCGGGGCGCGGCGCGCCCCAGCACCGGCAGGGCCGCCAGCGAGGCCGCCGCGGCGGTCGCGGCAACGAAGCTCCGTCGCTTCATTTGCGGGCGCCGAACACGAACCAGCCGCCACTGCCGTGCGGTGGGGCGGGGATTTCGCCGCGCAGGAACTTCGCGTAGCGCTCCTCGCCGAAGGTCCCGACGTCCGGGATCGTCTGCTTGAAGCACTGGGCGCGCTCGAAGCCTGCCTCGACGGACAGCGCGACCGGGTCCTGCTCGCGGAAGCTCGTATAGAAGGGCTCGTGGTTGTAGACCGTGTCCCAGTTCCAGAAGAAGTTTTCGTAGGCGCTGACGGAGGCTTCGTCGGGCAGTTCCATGTGCACCATGAGGCCGCCCGGCGCAAGCAGCCGGTAGCATTCGCGCAGCACCTTGCGCGTGACCTTCACCGGGACTTCATGCAGGAAGAAGCTGGAGACGATCAGGTCGAACTGGCCGTCCTGGAAATCGGTCTGTTCCGCATTCTGCTGGCTGAAGTGCACGGGGATGCCTTCGTGTTCCGCGAGGGCATGCGCGTACCGCAGCATCGGGGCGCCGAGTTCGATGCCGTAGGCTTCCGCTGCCGGGAAGGCCGTCTTGTAGGGCAGCAGGTTCTTGCCGGCTCCGGTGGCCATGTCGAGGATGCGCCGGGGCGCGAAACCCGGACGGGTCGCCTTGATCCAGTGCGCGATGGACTCGGCGACGATGCCGGGCCGCTTGCGGTAGGGATGCTGGCCCGAGAACACCTTCCCGCCGAAGGACACCACGGCGCCCTGCGCCACGTCGTCCTTCGTGAATTCGGCATGGACCCAGCCCGGGGCCATGTGGACGTCGAGCGCCGTCAGGTAGCGCGGCATCTCCAGGCCTGGGTCGAGTCGCAGGGAACCGCCCGCCGGGTTGCGCACGGCCAGGTCCTTCGCGAGCTCGATCATCTGCGGCAGCGCACGCTCGACCGTCGGCTGCACCGACAGGAAGCACATCTCCTGGGCGTGCAGGCGGATGCTGCTGTAGAAACGGTGCGACAGCTCGGGCTCCATCGCCTTCTCGATGCCGCGCCAGTCCGAGGGCTCCTGGCCCCGCGCCGCGAGCGCCGGCGCCACGCGCTCGTCGTAGTCTTTCTTGACGGCCTGGCGCAGGTCGATGATCGCCATCTTGCGCAGCATGCTGACCATGGACTGGCGGGCGCGCTCATCGTGGGTGGGCTTGAACAGCCGGTCGATATCGGGAACTTCGACAGCTTCGGGTCGGGCAGCCATGGCAGTAACCTCCGGTGGGTCTCTAGAAACGGGGCTCTGGGTTCAAGATCGAAAGCCGGGCGAGTGCGTCGCAGCCCGCCTGTGCGACGAGATCGTCCTGCGCGGGCACGGCGCCCGACACTCCGATCGCGCCGACGGGTTCGTCAGCGTAGAACAGCGGCAGCCCGCCTTGAAGGGGCATCGCGTCCAGGGCCATCAGCAGCGGGTTTTCGCGCACCCGGCCCTCGAGGCTGCCGGTAGCCAGCCGCATCAGGGCAGCCGTGCGGGCCTTGGCGAGCGCCACTTGGATGGTGCTGGGACGGGCGTCCAGACGTTCGAAGTGCAGCAGCTGGGCGGCGTCGTCGACGATGCAGATGGACACGGCCAGGCCGAGCCGGGCGGCTTCGGCGCGGCAGGCCTCGGCGATCACGCGGACATCCGCGGCGGTCATGCAGGGTTTGTTGCGCACGATCAGTTTCCCTCGCCCCAGGCGGCCGCGCGCTGCACAGCCAGCTGGTAGCCGCGTCGCCCGTAGGTAAGCACGGCGATGCCTGCCACGCCACCGACGAAGCAGACCACGGCCAGGCTGGGCGCGATGCCCTTCGGACTGGTGAAGACGAAATCAGAGAGCAGGCCAACGGCGCCCGAGCCGACGGCGACGCCGACCAGCCCGGTGAACAGCGTGTACACCGCGACCACCTGGCCGCGGAGCTGGTTCGGGGTGACCTGATTGAGCGCCGTGAGCGCGGAGGTGACCGCCCAGGTCGCGAACAGCGAGGTGCAGACATGGCCGACCAGCGCCAGCTCGGGCGTGGGGGCGAGGCACTTGGCGGTGCCGAACACGGCCCACGCCGCGCACTGCAGCATCATCACGAGGATGGGACCATCCTGGCGACCGCGCTTTGCCAGCACGCTGAGCACCCAGCCGGCGGTGATCGCGCTGAGGAGGCCGAAGGGCACGCCGACCAGCGCCAGGGAGGTCGCGATCTGCTTCGGCTGCCATTCGTGCACGCGCACGAACAGGGTCGGGAACCAGGCCAGCTGCGCGTTGACGATCATCACGTTCATGATGGTGCCGAACATCACCGTGACCAGCGCGATGCGGTTGGTGCGCAGTTCGCGCCACAGCGGCACCAGCGAGATCCGGGTCGGCGGCGCCAGCGCGCCGCGGCGCACCGGTTCCTTCAGGGTCAGGATCATCAGCCCGGCGAGCAGCACGCCCGGTACGCCGACGATGAAGAACACCAGCTGCCAGTTGCGGAAGCCCCCCAGCAGCGCCGGGGCCATGGCCTGCACCGATTCGGCGATCTGGATGGCCGCGCCGCCGAGCAGGTAGGCGATGCCGATGCCCAGCGAGCCGCCCATCGCGAAGATGCCGTAGGCGCGCGGCCGGAGATGGGGCGGGAAATAGTCAGCGATGAGCGACGAGGAACCCGGCGTGGTCGTCGATTCGCCGGCCCCCATCACGACCCGCGCCGCGAACAGGCTCCAGAACGACTTGGCGAAACCGCTGGCGACGGTCGCGGCGCTCCAGATTGCCAGGCCGATCCAGATGATCGGCACGCGCTTCCAGCGGTCGATGAGCAGGCCCACCGGCAGCGTGAACACCGTGTAGAAGAGCGCGAAGGCCAGGCCCTGGATGATGCCGATCTCGGTATCCGAGAGTCCGAGGTCGGCCTTGATCGGTTCGACCAGCAGGCCGATGACGATCCGGTCCACCACGCCCAGCGCGTAGGACACGACCAGCAGCGCCACCACGTACCAGGCGTACGCGGGACGCGGCCAGGGCGCGTCGGGGGCCGCTGCCGCAGCAGGAGCGGGGGTCTGTGACATC
Source organism: uncultured Pseudomonadota bacterium (assembly GCA_903938365.1). Taxonomy (GTDB): domain Bacteria; phylum Pseudomonadota; class Gammaproteobacteria; order Steroidobacterales; family Steroidobacteraceae; genus UBA964. The sequence continues at coordinate 7,552 of CAJACZ010000002.1, forward strand.
TAGAGCCTCATGCCCGCCGCGTACCCCTCGCCGGATGCGACGAGCAGGGAACGGGGTGCAAAACAATCGCCTATGACGTGGACGTCGACGCCGGCCGCCCGCAGCGGCGCAGCGAGCGAATCGTCGGGGATCCGCGCTGTAGCGTAGGTGAGCAGCGCCACTCCGTCGACCTCGGCGTCGCGCCCGCCGAGCACGTGCCTGAGCCGGACGATGCCGTCGGCGAACTCATCGCCGAATTCGGGCTCGAACAGGGTGTAGACCTCGACCCCCTTGCCATAAAGCCGCCGATAGATGCCCTGCCGGTTCACCAGCGGCTCCTCGGCGGCGAGCCCCCCGCGGGGCGTCACGAGCGCCACGCGCTCGAAGCGCTGCAGCAGCAGTTCGGCCGTTGCATAGGTGAAGGCCGTGTGATCCCGGTCGTAGAGCAGCGCCGTCCCCGATTCGCGCGACCGCCGCGCCACCAGCGCCGCCGCCGTGTCGCGCACGTCGTTGAACACGCCCTCCCCCCGGTATTCGGCAGGCAGAAAGCCGGGCCAGGCGGGCGTGGCGCCGCAGGCGAGCACCACCGCATCGGGCTGCAGCGCCAGCACGTCGGCCGCCGTGGCACGCACGCCGAACTCGAAACGCGCCCCGGCGCGATCCGCGCACAGACGCTGGTAGTCGTAGATGCTGCTGAGACTCTCGCCGCCCGGCAGCAGGGCCTGCAGGCGCGTCTTGCCGCCCACCTCGCCCGAGGCGCTGAACACCGTGACCTCGTGACCACGGGCCGCTGCCACCCAGGCGGCCTCCATGCCCGCCACGCCCGCGCCGACCACCACGACCCGCTTGCGGCGCGGCGCCGCGGCCGGCTTCCAGTCCACCTCGTCCACGAGCCCGACCCGGGGGTTGTTGTCGCAGGACAGTGTGCTGCCGCCGACGATCGCGCCCCAGCAGGTGTTGCAGGAGACGCAGTAACGGATCTGCGCCTCGCGGCCCTGCTCGGCCTTGATGCCCCAGGCGGGATCGGTCACCAGGGGGCGACCCAGCATCACGAGGTCCGCCAGCCCGTCGCGGACGAAGCGCTCGCCCTCGTTCGGATCGGTGATCAGGCCGAGCGCACCGACCACCGTGCCCGGCGCGTTGCGCGCCAGCGCGGCGATGCGATCCACGTAGGGCGCGCGCGGGCCGTGCATGTCGGGCAGGTGCCAGTCGAGGGTGTCCGAATGGGAGCCCCAGCACCAGGTCAGATAGCTCGCGGCACCGGTCGCGTGCACCAGCCGGGTGACCGCGGCCGACTCCTCGAGACCGATGCCACCGGGCATGCCGTCTTCACCCGGCAGCTTCACGCCGACCAGGAAGTCCGGTCCGCACTCGGCACGCAGCGCGCTGCACAGCTCCGTGACGAAGCGCGCACGGCCCTCGAGCTCGCCGCCAAAACGGTCGGTGCGCAGGTTGGAGCGTGCCGCCAGGAACTGGTGGAACAGGTGGCCGTGGCCGGCGGAGATCTCGACACCCGAGAATCCGCAATCGCGCAGCAGGCGCGCAGCCTTCGCGAAGTCCACGATCATCTGCTCGACTTCACCGGTGTCGAGCGCGTGCGGCACCGTCCAGCTCAGGTCGTCGGGCAAGGGCGAAGGCCCCACCGCGTCGTGCACGCGACCGGGCTGGTGCCGGCCCCGACCCGGATCCTGGATCTGTGCGATCAGGTGCGAATCGAAGGACCGCACCGCCGCAGCCCAGCGCTCCAGCCCGCCGCGATTCGCCGGGTCGAGCACCCTCACCTTCTGCGGGTTGGTCTGCCGCGGCAGCAGGTTGAGCGGTTCGGTGACCAGCATCGACGCGCCGCCCCGTGCGCGGTTCGCGTGATAGGTGATCAAGCGGTCGGTGACCTGCCCGCCGCTGACGTAGCGCGTCGACATCGACGCGTGCACCACCCGGTTGCGCAGCCGGACGCCGCCGATCTGCAGCGGCGAGAACAGGTGGGGGTATGCGGTGGACACTATTTTTCGGGCGAATGCATCCGGTAGATGCGCTTGAGGTAACCCTCGCGCCATGCGGTGCGCTCGGCTTCGACCTCGGGCCCCGGCGAGTAAGCTTCGAGGGCGGCGCGCGTCACGCTGCCGTGCTGGTCGAGCAGGCGCTCGACCGTGTCGAGCCGCTCACGCATCACCGCGACCTCAGTGGTCAGCTCGAGGATGAAGGTCATCACCTGGTCGATCGCCGGATCGTCGAAAAAGCTCGGCCGCTTGCCCTTGGTGGTCCGGGGAAGGATGACCGGCTGCACTGATTCGACACTCATGACGATGTTGCTCCAGAGATGATCGCTGCGATGCCCGGATGTTAGCGTCAATTGGCACGGGAACCGAATACGTACCAGGCACCCGTCGCCTTCGCCAGATGGTCAGCGAAGCTCAGGGCGGGATCGAAGCCCGCGGCCACGATCTGCGCACGCATGTCCTGTTCCGAGAAGCCGGTCCAGAACGGCTCGCCGTTCCAGTCGACCTGCCAGTGGTTCATCACCTGGTCCGCGAGCGGCAGGCGAGTCACCTGGGTCGCGACGTCGACGTGCAGCATCGCCCCGCCCGGACGCAGCACGCGTCGGCACTCACGCAGGATCTGCGGCAGGTTGGCCGCATTGGTCTCGTGGAACAGGATGTTGGAGATCACGAGATCGAAGCTGCCGGCCTCGAAGCCGGTGGCCGCCGCATCGCGCTGGTGGAAATGGATCGGCACGCCGCGCTCCTCGGCGATCAGGTGCCCGAACTTCAGCAGGCCCGCGGCGACGTCGACCGCGTGGTACTCGGCGTCCGGGAAGGCCTGCGCGATGGCCTGCGAGTGCACGCCGATGCCGCAGCCCAGGTCCAGGATGCGCCGCGGCGCCGGCAGGTCGGGAAAGCGCGCCTGCAGCTGCGACGCGACGACGTGCGCCCGACCATCCCCCGCCGCTTCCTTCTGCCCCTTGCCCACGGAGTAGATCATCGAGGCGCCGATGTAACGCAGGCCGCTGGTCACGTCGTCCGGATCGGGCGAGCCGACGTAGCCGCCGGGCTGGCGGTGGATCTCGGTGTTGCCGATCGGCGCCGGCACCTGCAGGGACGGATCGAGCTCCAGCGAGCCACGACGGGTCGCGGCGCCGCGCAGGCGCGCCATCCGCCGGGCGGACTCGGGCGCGACGCGGTGCGTCGTCGCCTCGATCGCATCCCACATCATCGACTGCGACTTGTGGGTCAGCACCGCCCACTGGCGGAACGCCGCGCTGCGCGCAAGCTCGCCCTGCACCTGCTCGCGCGTGGCGGGCGCGCTGCCCAGCCGCCGCGATACCTCGGGCAGCACTGCACGCCGGTACTCTTCGCGGACGCGCTGCTGCGCGGCGCCGTTGGCGAGGAGTTTCAGCCCGAGCACGAAATCCTGGCGGGATTTCTCCTCGCGCGAAGGCAGGTAGACCGTTTGTGTCGTCATCGTGGAGTCACCGTCATGAGCCAGGTGGGATAGAGCCCGCGCGGATTATCGGCGAAGCCCGAGACTCGCGGGGAAACGAGCCGACGCCCGACCAGGTAATGGATCGGTGCGACGGGCTGGTCGGCAAGCGCCATGGCCTCGGCTTCGCGCAGCAGCGCCGCACGGCGGACGAGATCCACCTCGGCCGCCGCACGCAAGAGCAGCGAGTCGTAAGCCGGATTGACGTAGCCCGAGGCGTTCACGCCCACCGCCGAGCCGGCCGACAGCATGCGCTCGAGGAACGAGTACGGGTCGCTGAAGCTCGAGAGCCAGACGAAGCGCGCGGCGTCGAAGTCCCCGCGCGCGACGTCGGACACCACGGATTTGGTTTCCTTCTGGGCGAGATCCGCCTCGACGCCCACCCGCCGCCACATCAGGGCGATGGCGACCGCCACCTTGCGGTTGAGCTCGGTGTTCGGGAAGGCCAGCCGCATGCGCAGCGGCCGCGCCGGCCCGTAGCCCGCCTCGGCCAGCAGGCGCCGCGCCTCGGCCTCGCGCTGCGCCGGGGTCCAGGCCGCGAAGTCCGCCGTCGCGCCCGCGCCCGGATAGTTCAGGGTGCCGGGCGGCACATAACCGTAGGCACCGACGCCGGGAAAGCCGATGACGCGCGTGGCGATCTGCTCACGGTCCATCGCCATCGACAGCGCCCGGCGCACGCGGCGATCGGCGGTGGGCCCCCGTCGAGTGTTGAAGACCAGCACCTCGGTCGAGACGCCCCGCCCGACCTTCATCGCGTCGCCGAATTCGCGCCGCGCCCAGTCGACACGTTCGGGCGGCACGACGATAACCAGGTCGAGCCCGCCGGACTGGAAGCGCCGCACCATCGTCACCGGGTTGTCGACCGAGTAATGCTGGACCGCATCCAGCTGCACGGTCGCCGCGGACCAGAAGCGCGGATTGCGCCGCAGGCGGACGTAGCCGTTGGGCACCCAGCGCTCGAGCACGAAGGGTCCGTTGCCGACGAAGTTTTCGGGCCGGATCCAGGCGCGGCCGTGCTTCTCGATCACGTGCCGCGGCGCCGGCAGGCCGGTCGTGCCCAGCACGTCGAGCAGGTACGGCGCCGGGCCCTCGAGATCGATGCGGACCCGGCGCGGATCGGGCGCGCTGACCCCGAGGCCGGACGGGGGCAGCTTGCCGGACGCCACCGCACGGGCGTTGCGGATCAGGTACAGGCGCGAGGCCACGGGAAACGCCGTGGCCGGATCGAGCGCGCGCCGGAACGACCAGACGAAATCCTCGGCCGTGAGGGCTTTGCCATCGGACCAGACCAGGCCCGGACGCAGCAGGAACACATAGGTCCGCCCGTCGGGGCTCACCGTCCAGGACTCGGCGCTGCCGGGGATGGGGCGCCCGCTCATGCCGGGGGTGGTCAAACCCATGAACAGGTCCAACAGCACGAGCTGCTCGCCGGGAAAAGCCACCTTGTGCGGATCGACCGTCGCGGGGTCGTCAGTGCCGGTGCGATGGAACACCCGCTCGGCGCCCATGGCTGCGGGGCCGGCCACGAGGGCCGCGGCGATCCAGACGACAAAAGAGAGGCAACGGCGCATCGGCGAGGCCATCCTGGAGTGGCGCGCCCGGAGAGATTCGAACTCCCGACCCTCAGGTTCGAAGCCTGATGCTCTATCCAACTGAGCTACGGGCGCGTATTCGGCAGTCTAGCATCGGTACCCCCCCTGTCGCGGCAAGGTAGCCCCGGAGTCGCCGGACTAATATAGTGGGGCTCTGGTTCCACATAGATCTGCCTGGGGGTTCAGTCATCATGAAATCGTTGCTCTCGCTCGCCCTGCTCGCCGCGCTCTCCGCCGGCCCCGCCTATGCCGCCTGCACCTACCCGAAGGCCCCGGACAAGGTCCCGGATGGCAACACGGCGACGCTGCAGGACATGCTCGACAGCCAGAAGGCCGTCAAGCAGTTCGATGCCGAAGTCACCAGCTACCAGGGCTGCCTGGAGGCCGAGCACAAGGCCGCCCTCGCCGCCGACGCCACGCTGACCGAAGAACAGAAGGCCGAACGCGCTAAGATCGTCGCGCAGAAGCATAACGCCGCGGCCGACGACGCCCAGGCCGCCGCCGACAAGCTCAACGCCCAGATCCGGGTGTACAAGGAAAAGAACAAGAAGTAGCCGCCACAGGGCGGGCTTTCTTCGGATCATGCCGGGATACACTTCCCGGCATGATCTCCCCCGCCGAAGCAGACGCGCTCATAGGCCGGCACCTCGCGTGCCTGCCCATCGAATCCCTCCCGCTCGTCCAGTGCGCCGGCGCCGTACTGCGCGAAAACATCTACGGCGAACGGGACCAGCCGCCCTTCGACCGCGTCGCGATGGACGGGATCGCCATCGACAGCGCCGCCGTCCGCGGCGGGCTTGCGCGGCTGCGGGTGCAGGCCATGCAGGCCGCAGGCGATCCGCCGCTCACGCTGGCCAACGGTCAGCACTGCATCGAGATCATGACGGGCGCCATGCTCCCGACCGGCTGCGACGCGGTGATCCCGGTCGAGCAGATCCGTCTCACCGAGGGCTTCGCGCAGCTGCCCGCCGACCTGCGGGTCGAAAGCTGGCAGAACGTGCATCGCCGCGGCACCGACTCGCGCCAGGGCGCCCTGCTGCTGAGCAGCGGCTCCCGCCTCAGTGCGCCCGAGATCGCGCTGGCCGCCGGCGCGGGCATGCCGCGCATCCGGGTCAGCGCGCAGCCCACGGTGATCGTGGTGTCCACCGGCAACGAACTGGTCGAACCCGGCGAGCCGCTGCTGCCCCACCAGATCCGCCGCTCCAACGCCTACGGCATCGTCGCGGCGCTGCGCCAGCGCGGGTTCCTGCGCATCGCGGATGACCACCTTCCGGACTCCCTCGACTCGCTGACGCGGCGGCTGCGCGTCCATCTCGACACGCATGACGTCGTGATTCTCTCGGGCGGAGTTTCCATGGGTCGCCTCGACCTGGTGCCCCAGGCCCTGCAGGCACTGGGAGTGCGCGAGATCTTCCACCGCATCGCCCAGCGGCCCGGCAAACCCATGTGGTTCGGCATCGGCGCGAACGGCACCGCGGTCTTCGCGCTGCCCGGCAACCCGGTCTCGACGATGGTGTGCCTGGCACGCTACGTGGTCCCGGCGATCCAGGCGGCGATGGGCCAGACCGATACCTCCGCGCCGCGGATCGCGCTGGCGGCGCCGGTCGAGGTCAAGACCGCCCTCACCGGCTTCATGCCCGTGCGGCTGAGCTGTGACGAGTGGGGCCGGCCCTGGGCGCATCCCTGTGCCACCAACGGCTCCGGCGATTTCACCTCGCTCGGCGGCACCGACGGGTTCGTCGAACTGCCGCCCGGGCCGAACACCTACGCCAAGGGTTTCGTGACCCGCATGTACCGCTGGTGAGCCACGCACCGTGAACCGCCCCGACGACCGACCCCTCGCCTTCATGCCGCGCCGCCGCGCCCCGGTGGATGGACTTGGCCGGCCGATGCGCGACCTGCGCATCTCGGTCATGGACCGCTGCAACTTCCGCTGCCCCTACTGCATGCCGAAGGACACCTTCCACGAGGGCTACCGCTTCCTGAAGTCCACCGAGCGGCTCTCCTTCGAGGAAATCGTGCGGCTGGTGCGCGTCGCAGTGCCGCTCGGCGTGCGCAAGCTGCGCATCACGGGCGGCGAACCGCTGCTGCGCCCCAACCTCTCGGACCTGATCGGCGACCTCACGACCATCCCGGGCATCGAGGACGTGGCGCTCACGACCAACGGCGTGCTGCTCGGCAAGTACGCCACGGAACTGCGCGCCGCAGGGCTCTCCCGCGTGACGGTGAGCCTCGACAGCCTGGACCCGCAGGTGTTCGCGCAGATGAGCGGCGGCTTCGGCGGCGTCGACGAAGTCCTGGACGGCATCGAGCAGGCCCGCCGCGCGGGCCTCGCCCCGATCAAAGTCAACGCAGTCGTGCAGCGGGGCGTCAACGACCACACGGCACTGGACCTGGTGGAGCGCTTCCGCGGCACCGGGGTCATCGTGCGCTTCATCGAATACATGGACGTCGGCAACCGCAACGACTGGGAGCCGGGCCGCGTCCTGCCCTCCGCTGAACTGGCGGCCGCCATCAGCGCGCGCTGGCCGCTGCGCCCGGCGGACCCCAACTATCGCGGCGAGGTGGCCGAACGCCACGTCTTCGAGGACGGCGCCGGCGAAGTCGGCTTCATCTCCTCGGTCAGCCAGCCCTTCTGCGGCGACTGCTCGCGCGCGCGCCTGTCCTCGGACGGTTCGATCTTCACCTGCCTGTTCGCCACCCAGGGCGCAGACCTCCGCGGCCCGCTGCGCGCCGGCGCCACGGACGAGGAACTCGGGGAACTCCTGCGCGCCATCTGGTCGAAGCGCATGGACCGCTACAGCGAACTGCGCGCCGAACTGCGCCGTCGCGGCGGGTCCAAGGTCGAGATGTTTTTCATCGGGGGATGAACCATGGCGAGCAGACGACGACCGGCCACCCTCACCCACCTCGATGCCGCCAGCCGCCCGGTGATGGTCGACGTGGGCGACAAGGCAGTCACCCACCGCGAGGCCGTGGCCGAAGCGCGCATCAAGCTGCCCCCGAGCGTGGCCCGCGCCCTCGAGGCGACCGGACATCGCACGAAGAAAGGCCCGGTGTTCGACACCGCGGTGATCGCGGGCGTGCAGGCCGTCAAGCGCACCCATGAACTGATCCCCTTCTGCCATCCGCTGCACATCGATCACTGCGCGATCGACATCGACTCACGGCGCAGCGGCCTCGTGGTGATCCGCTGCACGGTGAGCGTGCACCACCGCACCGGGGTCGAGATGGAAGCCCTGACGGGCGCCACCGCCGCGGCGCTCACGGTCTACGACATGTGCAAGGCGCTCTCGCACGACATCGTGATCCAGGAGATCCGCCTGCTCGAAAAGCGCGGCGGCAAGCGGGACTTCAGCCGCAGGCGCGCCACGCCCCGCCCGCGCGGCAAGACCGCGCCGCGCGCCCGATGAACACGGCGCTGTACGGCCTGGTGCTCGCCGGCGGGCGCAGCACGCGCATGCGGCGCGACAAGGCAGCGCTCGAATACCACGGCCGCAGCCAGCTCGCCCACGCCTACGACACGCTCTCGCGCGTGGTCGACCGCGCCTTCGTCTCGGTGCGTGCCGAGCAGGCGGAGGACGAGACGCGCAAGCCCTTTCCGCGCATCGTCGATTCGGTCGCGGTCGAGGGACCCCTCGCAGGCATCCTGTCCGCACAAGCCCGCGAACCGGACGCCGCCTGGCTGGTCGTCGCCTGCGACCTGCCCTGGCTGGACGAGGCGACCCTGCGCCACCTGCTCGCCGCGCGCAGCGCGGGCGGCGTCGCGACCGCCTATCGCTCCGCGCACGACGGCCTGCCCGAGCCGCTGTGCGCCGTGTACGAGCCGGCGAGCCGCGAAGCGCTGCTGAGTTTTGCCGCCACCGGCCGCAACTGCCCGCGCAAGTTCCTGATCCAGTCGAATGCGACCCTGGTCGAGCCGCGCTCGGCCCGCGCGCTCGACAACATCAATTCCTCCGACGAATACTGGACTGCCATGCAAGACCTCGCCCCGGATCATGCCCTCGCGCCGCGCCGCATCCGCGTCCAGTACTTCGCGCTGCTGCGCGAGCAGGCCGGCCGCAGCGAAGAGACGATCGAGACCACCGCGCGCTCGCCGCGCGAGCTCTACGAAGAGCTGCGCCAGCGCCACCCGTTCACGCTCGGCCCCGAATCGCTGCGCGTCGCCGTGAACGCGGAGTTCGGCGACTGGTCCCAGCCGATCGCGAGCGGCGACTCGGTCGTGTTCATCCCGCCGGTGGCGGGGGGCTGAGGGCGGCACGGTGGCTCGATTCAGCTTCAGCGAACGGCCTTTCGAGGTCGCGGCCCTGCAGCAGGGGCTCGCCGACGCCACCTGCGGCGGCTACGCGTCCTTCGAGGGCTGGGTGCGCAACCACAACGAGGGCCTGCCGGTCACCCGGCTCGAATACGAAGCCTTTGTCGAACTCGCCGTGCGCGAGGGCGAGCGCATCATCGACGAGGCCCGTGCGAAGTTCGGCGTGGAAGACGCCGCCTGCGTGCACCGCGTCGGCGACCTGGCCATCGGCGACCTGGCGGTCTGGGTCGGCGTCAGCGCGCGCCACCGCGACGAGGCCTTCCGCGCCTGTCGCTACATCATCGACGAGGTCAAGCACCGCGTCCCGATCTGGAAAAAGGAACACTACGTCAACGGCGACTCGGGCTGGGTCAACTGCGAGCGCTGCGCCACCGCGCCCAGCGCGCAGGCCGAGGCCGCGGCCGCGGAGGCGGCGGCGGCGCACGACCACGCGCACCACGGTCATGCGCACCACGACCTCCATCACGGCCATGCGCACGCGCACGCACCGGCGAGGCCGCCGCAGCCCGACTACTCGCGGCAGATGGCGCTGCGCGAGGTGGGCGCGGCAGGCCAGGCGAGGCTGCGTGCCGCCACCGTCGCGGTGATCGGCGCGGGCGGCCTCGGGGTGCCGGTGCTGCAGTACCTCGCCGGCGCGGGCGTCGGCCGGCTCGTGATCATCGACGGCGACCGCCTCGAGCCCTCCAACCTGCACCGCCAGACGCTCTATGCGCTCGCCGACTGCGGACAGCCCAAGGCCACGCTCGCTGCCGCGCGCGTGCGCGCGCTGAACCCGGCGGTGGAGGCGATTGCGCATGCGCAGCGGCTCGACGCCGGCAACGGCCGCGCGCTGCTCGAGGGCGCCGATCTCGTCATCGACTGCACCGACAACTTCTCGACCAAGTTCCTGCTCAACGACCTCGCGCAGCAGCTGCGCGTGCCCGCGGTGCTCGCCAGCGTCTACCAGTACGAAGGCCAGCTGCAGATCCTGCGCCCCGATCGCGACGGCGCCTGCCTGCGCTGCGTGTGGCCCGAGGCCACGCGCGACGGTCTGGTCGGCAACTGCGCCGAAGCCGGCGTGCTCGGCCCCGTGCCCGGCGTGTTCGGCGCGCTGCAGGCGCTCGAAGCGCTGAAGATCCTGCTCGACCTGCCCGGCCAGCTCGGCGACGAACTGCTGGTGTTCGACCTCACCACGCTGTCGACCTCACGCGTGCGCATGCGCCGCAGCGCAGCGTGCCCGCCCGGTGCCTGCACGCGCACCGCCCGCGACCTCGAGGCCGCCTCAGCCGCACTCGCCGCCGAGGCCGCGCTGCCCGCCGCCGCGCTCGAACTCGAGTTCGACGACCTCGACCAGGCCGCCGCGCTCGGCTACGTGATCATCGACATCCGCGAGCCGGCCGAGCTGCGCGACCAGCCGACGCCCGCGCGCACCGCGCGCCACGTGCCGCTCGCCGAACTGCTCGCCGGCCACAACCTGCCCGCCGACGCGCGCTACCTGCTGGTCTGCGCCCGCGGCGCGCGCAGCCTCTCCGCCGCACGAGCGCTGCGCGAGCGGGGACTCGGCGAGGTGTATTCGCTGCGCGGTGGTTTGGCGGCGCGGAAATGAGGCTCATACCGGCCTAACGGATCGGGCTGAGCGCGGCGAGACCGCAAGGCCGAGGAACACCAGCATCGCCTGGTTGAGTCGGAACAGGTCTTCGTCGCTCAGGCGACCGACGTAACGCCCGAGCCTGGTCTTTGGCACGGTGGTGATCTTGTCCGCCATGAGGCAGCAGGCTTCACGAAGGCCATTGCTGTCGCTGGGCTGCACCGCCAGCCTGAAAAGCGGGGCGTGGGTGGCGTCGGTCGTGAACGCGCAGACGGTCAGTGAGTGAGTGGCGTCGAAGCGATCATCCTGCACGATCACGACCGGGCGCGGTTTGCCGGCGTAGTCCTTGCCGCCCGCAGCCGTCCAGATTTCGCCTCGCCTCATGGCTCGGATGCATCGGATATCGCGTCGATGAACGCCTGGTCAGACCGCGCATGGCGGGTCGCGGCCACCGCTGCCGACTGGCGATGCGCCTCGGC
>CAJACZ010000003.1 GCA_903938365.1 uncultured Pseudomonadota bacterium
CGCTTGCGACAACCGTGAACGTGAGGATGCCGAACACCACCCACAGGACGGGATTCGGCCCGGATTTCTCTGTCGCGGCGTCCATGTTCTAGTCGTCCTCGGCTGGCATGAAAATGCGCGCTTCGGCCGTGGCGTGGAGCCCCGGATCCTCTGCCGCGGTGATCGTCAAGCGGATCTTCGCGGATCCGCCGGCTGCGGTGGGCGCCGGTTCGGTCTCATCTTCCAGGTCCGGGTCTTCCCATGCATCGCGGCGCACTGCGACGGCCGCGTTGTAGACCTCGCCCGAGGGAACCTCGAACTGGCGCGAGCTCTCGGCGAGCCGGTAATGTTCGCTGTCGTCCGGATCCGTAGAGTCGGCCACCGAGACCAGAAAACGGTGCGGGCGGGCATCCTTGTTCATGATCTTGAGCAGGTAGACGTTCTCGATCTCGCCCGTCTCCAGGCTCCGGTACAGCGTGTTGCGGTCATGGATCGCGTCCAGCCCGACGGGCCTGCGCGTCGCGAGTGACACCACCAGGCCCACGCACAGGAGCAGCAGCAGCGCGGCGTAGACCAGTACCCGGGGCCGGAGCAGCTTCGACGGCTGGTTCCCGAGCGAGTGCTCGGTGGCGTAGCGGACCAGGCCGCGCGGATAGCCCATCCGGTCCATGACCGAGTCGCACGCGTCCACGCATTCCGCGCAGGCGATGCATTCGTGTTGCAGGCCCTTGCGGATATCGATGCCGGTCGGGCACACCTGCACGCACAGGGTGCAGTCCGTGCAGTCACCCAGGCCGCGCGATCGCGGATCCACGCCGCGCTGCCGACCGCCGCGCGGCTCGCCACGCGCCGCGTCGTAGGTGATGACGAGGGTGTCCTTGTCGAACATCGCGCTCTGGAAGCGGGCATAGGGGCACATGTACTTGCAGACCTGTTCGCGCAGGTAGCCCGCGTTGCCGTAGGTCGCGAACCCGTAGAACAGCACCCAGAAGGTCTCCCAGGGCCCGAGCGTGAGCCGCAGCGCAGCTTCCGCGAGGCTGTGTATGGGCGTGAAGAAACCCACGAAGGTGAAGCCAGTCCATGCTGCGAAGGTGATCCACAGAAACTGCTTGGCGGATTTCCGGCGCAGCTTGTCCATGCTCCACGGGGAGGCGTCCAGCTTCATCCGCTTTGCGCGATCGCCTTCGGTGATTTTTTCGAGCCAGAGGAATGCCTCGGTCCACACGGTCTGCGGACAGGCGTAGCCGCACCACAGGCGGCCGCCGATGGCCGTGAAGAAGAACAGGCTCAGGGCGGCGATGACCAGCAGCCAGGTCAGGTAAATGAAGTCCTGGGGCCAGAGCGTGAGGCCGAGCAGGTGAAACTTGCGCGCCGGAAGGTCGAAGAGGATGGCCTGTCGGTCATCCCAGCGCAGCCAGGGGGTCGCATAGAAGACCCCGAGCAGTATCCATGCCGCAAGCCGGCGCAGGTTCGAAAAGCGGCCGCTGATCTCCCGCGGGTAGACTTTTCTGTGAGCTTCGTAATAAGACTCTTCGGCTGCGGAGGCTGCGGCCGGAACCTCGGGGGTCATCGGGTCTCGCCCGCCGGCGGCGTGCTCAGCAGCCACGCCGAAAGCGCGGCGGCGCAGGCACACAGGAGCCACAGGAAAAGGAAACCGAGGCTGTAGAGGGCGGTGCGGCTGGGCGTGACCTCAAGCGTCGTGAGCAGTGCCGCGACCGGGCTGGGATCGACGAACGCGAACAACACCATGGTGCCCGCGCTGGCCACCAGGAACGAGCTCCAGGCGACAGTCATCACGAGACGAATCCGGGGCCCGGCCTGCGCCGGCGCGCCGGCATCGCCGGCACGCCGTTCAGGTTCCAGGCTTTGCGGCACGCGAGGCACCCATGCTCATGACGTAGGCCGCAAGCAGCTTCACGCGCGTGTCACCGAAGCGATCGCCGTGTGCGGGCATGTTGCCCTGCCGGCCTTTCGCGATCGTCTCGCGGATCGCGGAGGCTGATCCACCGTAGAGCCAGATCCGGTCGCTGAGGTCGGGAGCGCCGACGTCGACGTTGCCCTTCGCGTCGGCGCCATGACAGGCCACGCAGACCATGTCGAAATGCGCTTTGCCGGCGGCTGCGTCGCCGGCAGCGGATCGTCGACCCGACAAGGACATGACGTAGGCGACGGTGTCCTCGACGCCCTTGTCGCCGAGGAACTCCGCCCACGGGGTCATGACGCCCATGCGACCCTGGCTGATGGAGGTTTCGATTGCCTCCGGAGTGCCTCCCCACTGCCAGCTGGCGTCCGTGAGACTGGGGAAGCCGGAGGCGCCGCCGCCGTCCGACCCGTGGCATGCGGCGCAGTTATTGGCGAACAGGTTGCGGCCTACGGCCAGTGCCGCCGGATCCTGCACCAGTTCCAGGCTCGAGCGGCCGGAGAATCGAGCCAGCATCGCCTGACTGCGTCGCTCCTGTTCCTGCTGCATCTCTTCGAACTGCCGGACCTGGCTCCAGCCCAGCACACCCTTGCTGTTGCCGAGGGCCGGGTAGAGGAACACGTAGCCGATGGCGAAGACCACCGACAGGATGAACATCCACAGCCACCAGCGGGGCAGGGGGTTGTTGTACTCACGCAGGTCACCGTCCCACACGTGACCGGTCGTGTCGCTGGTCTGCGCGGCCTCGCCACGGCGCTTGCGCATCCAGAACAGCAGCCAGACAGCCGCGGCCGTATTGAGTACTGCACCCAGGATGACGAAAAGGCTCCAGCCACTGCTCATCATGATTCAGGCCTCGGCGGCAGCCGGTCCGACCCCCGACTGTGCGGCACGGACGGCCCGGCGAGGTTGTCTTCCTCGAGCGGCAACTGCGCGGCCGCATCAAACCTGCCCCGTTGCCTGCGGCTCCAGGCCCAGACGACCACGGCGATGAAGGCCAGCATGGCCAGTACGGTCGTCAGGCCACGCAGCAGTCCAAGACTTGCTTCGCTCATGTGCTCACTTCCACTGCCGGGAGGCCATGCCCAGCATCTGCAGGTACGCAATCAGGGCGTCCATCTCGGTCCGTCCTGCGACATCCGCGCTGGCCGTCGCGATCTGCGCATCGGTATAGGGTGTGCCCAGGGTCCGCAGTACCCGCAGCTTCGCCGGCGTGCCCGCCGGATCGAGGGCTGCTCCTTCGAGCCACGGGTAGCCCGGCATGTTGGATTCGGGCACGAGTTCGCGCGGATTGATGAGGTGGAGCCGGTGCCACTGGTCGCTGTAGCGTCCGCCCACACGGGCCAGGTCCGGGCCCGTACGCTTCGAACCAAACTGGAACGGACGGTCATAGACCGATTCGCCGGCCAGCGAGTAGTGACCATAGCGCTCGGTCTCGCCGCGCAGGGGTCGCACCATCTGTGAATGGCAGTTGTAGCAGCCCTCGCGGATATAGATGTCCCGGCCTTCGAGCTGGAGCGCCGTGTAGGGTTCGATGCCCGGCGCGGGCTGTGTGACTTCTGCGGTAAAGGCCAGCGGCACGATTTCCACCAGACCGCCGACGCTGATGACTATCGCGACGAGCACGCCCAGCAGGCCGGCGTTCTTCTCGATGATTTCATGTTTCATTTTCCATGGCCTCCGGAGGGTCAGTGCGTCGCCGCCGCAGGGGCGAAAGCCGGCGTTGCCCGGCCCTGGCCCAGGGTCTTAGCGACGTTGTAGGCCATCAGGAACATCCCCCCGAGCACCAGCGTGCCGCCCACCAGGCGTACCGCGTAGTAAGGGTAGGTGGCGTTGAGCGCCTCGATGAAGGTGTACGTGAGGGTGCCGTCGGCATTGGTGGCGCGCCACATCAGGCCCTGCATGACTCCGGCGATCCACATGGACGCTACATAGAGAACGATGCCGATGGTCGTCGTCCAGAAATGCCAGTCGATGAGCCGCGTGCTCCACATCTGTGTCTGGCCGTAGAGCCGCGGCACCAGGATGTACAGGGATCCGACCGACACCATGGCCACCCAGCCGAGTGCGCCGGAATGGACATGGCCGATCGTCCAGTCCGTGTAGTGGGAGAGGGCGTTCACTGTCTTGATCGACATCATGGGACCTTCGAAGGTCGACATGCCGTAGAACGACAGCGAGACGATCAGGAACTTGAGAATCGGATCCGTGCGCAGCTTATGCCACGCGCCCGACAGGGTCATGATGCCGTTGATCATGCCGCCCCAGGAGGGTGCGAGCAGCATCAGCGAGAAGGCCATGCCGATCGACTGCACCCAGTCCGGAAGGGTGGTGTAGTGCAGGTGGTGCGGGCCCGCCCACATGTAGATCGATATCAGCGACCAGAAGTGCACGATGGAGAGGCGGTACGAGTAGATCGGCCTGCCGGCCTGCTTCGGCACGAAGTAGTACATCATCCCGAGGAAGGCCGCGGTGAGGAAGAAGCCCACTGCGTTGTGGCCGTACCACCATTGCACCATCGCATCGACGACACCCGAATAGGCCGAGTAGCTCTTGGTCAGCGTCACGGGCAGCGCGGCGCTGTTCACGATGTGCAGGACCGCCACGGTGATGATGAAGGCGGCGAAGAACCAGTTGGCGACGTAGATATGCTCGACCTGGCGCTTGGCCAGCGTGCCCATGAAGACGACGCCGTAGGCCACCCAGACGACAGCGATGAGGATGTCGATCGGCCACTCGAGTTCCGCGTATTCCTTGCCGGCCGTGTAGCCGAGGGGCAGCGAGACGGCCGCCAGCAGGATGACCAGTTGCCAGCCCCAGAAGGTGAACTCCGCCAGCGCGCCGCCGAACAGGCGTGCATGACAGGTGCGCTGCACGATGTAGTAAGAGGTGGCAAAGATCGCCGAGCCGCCGAACGCAAAAATGACCGCGTTGGTGTGCAGCGGCCGCAGGCGGCTGTAGGTGAGCCACGGGATGTCGAAATTCAGTGCGGGGAACAGCAGCTGGGCGGCGATGATCACGCCGACGAGCATGCCGACGATGCCCCATACGACGGTCATCAATGCGAACTGTCGCACCACGCGATCGTTGTATTCGACGCGTACAGCGGCTCCCGCGGCGGTGCGCGGGGCCGTGCCCCCGAAGGGTTCCAGGGGCTGTGTCAGGGGGCCGGCAGCCGCAGTGGCGGACAGGCCAAGTGGATGGGCGGTCATTGCGGTAGGGGTTCCTGGGGACGGATGCACGGCGCAGTGAATGCGGTGCGAATGGTCGAATGATTCCCGGCAGGCAGGAATAAGTAGATCACGAGGGGCGTGCGCGTCCCTAGGTACAAGTCACGGGGCTGTTGCCGGTGGAACTGCCTAGAGTCTGGACAGGTTCAGGATGGAGAGCCGTTTGCGATGAAAGCTCTTGCCCTTGCGTTCGTAGTCGGCCTGCTGGTGTCTGCGGCCTGTGCCTCGGGTCCCGCTCCGACGTCCGCGCCCGCCGAGCTTCACGCGGCACTCGAGGCGACCCCGGACACTGCGCGTGGCGCGTCCCTGTACTCCACCTGCGCGGCCTGCCACGGTGAGGATGGCGGTGGAGTGCCGGATGGAAGCGTGCCCCGCATTGCGGGCCAGCCTGCCCGCGTGCTGATCGGGCAGCTGGTGGCTTTCCGCGCCGCCGAGCGGCGCGACATCCGCATGCAGCATTTTACCGACCGCAGGCACCTGGAGCGCGCACAGGAACTGGCCGATGTCGCGAGCCATGTGGCCTTGCTGGAGCCGCGTCTGCCGGCGACGGTCGGTGACGGCACGCGTCTGGTGGCGGGCGGCGACCTCTATCGGGCGCGCTGCGAACACTGCCACGGCGTCGGCGGGCACGCCGACGCCAGGACGGGCCTGCCGGCGCTGGCCGGGCAGCATGCGCCGTTCACCGAGAGGCAACTGGCCGAGGCCCTGCAGGGCAAGCGACCGGAGCTGGATGCGAAGCACCGGCGGGCGTTCTCGAGGCTCGGGCCCGAGGACGCCCGAGCGCTGGCGGATCATCTTTCCCGACTCCCGCCGCGCACCGCGCCGGGAGGCTAGGGCGCCCGCGCGCAGGCAGCGCGCAGGACTCCAGGTTCAGGCCTTCCGCGTCTCGAGGTTCATCACCATGCGCACCAGCTGGGCCAGCGAGCTGGCGCGCATTTTTTCCATCACCCGGGCGCGATGGATTTCCACGGTGCGCTGGCTCACGCCCAGGTCGCCAGCCATCACCTTGTTTGCCTTGCCCTGTGTAACGAGCGCGAGCACTTCGCGTTCGCGCGGCGTGAGCGATTCATAGCGTTCCGCAATCTGGTGCTCCTCGGCAAGAGCGGACCTGTTCTGTCCATCGGTCACGAGGGCGCGCTGCACTCGATCGATCAGGTCCTGGTCGCGGAAGGGCTTCTGCAGGAAGTCGAAGGCACCATGCTGCATGGCCTCGACGGCCATCGGGATGTCGCCGTGGCCCGTGATGAAGATGACCGGGATGACCGCACCGAGGCGGTTGAGTTCCTCCTGGAGCTCGAGTCCGCTCATGCCTGGCATGCGCACGTCGAGCACCAGGCAGCCGGGCAGTTCGGCGTGGTAGGCGCTCAGGAAGTCGCGCGCGGAGCCATAGGCGACCGCGGGAATGCCTACTGATTTGAGCAGCATGCGCAGAGAATTGCGCACCGCATCGTCGTCGTCCACGACATATACGGAAGGGTTTCGAATCATCGTTCGTTCCTCTGTTGTGGTGAGGGCAGTCGCAGAATGAAACGGGCGCCCCCGCCCGGGGCACGCTGGTAAGTGAGTTTTCCCTGGTGGGCCTCGGCAATGGTCCGGCTGATCGCGAGGCCGAGGCCCGTGCCCGACTCCTTCGTGGTGCAGAACGGGTCGAAGATCTTCGCCACGAGTGCTGCAGGGACTCCAGGGCCCGAGTCGGTCACCTTGATGATGACAGCGGTGTCGCCATCGCATTCCGTCGACACCGCGATCAGGCGTGACTGCGGCGGGACTCCCTCCATCGCCTCGATCGCGTTGCGCACCAGGTTGAGCAGGATCTGCTGGATCTGGATGCGGTCGATCCAGAGAACCGGCAGGTCATCCCCGGGCTCGAGGCGGATCTGCACGTCATGCAGCCGCGCGTCGCTCTGCGAGAAGCTGACCACCTCGGCGACGAGATCGTTGACCTCGGCGGGCTCGCGCCGGGTCTCGCGGTTCTGCACGAGGCTGCGCAGGCGCCTGATGATCTCGCCCGCCCGCAGCGCCTGCGCCGCGATCTGTTCGAGCGACAGCTTGATGTCTTCGATCGAGTCGTCGGGTGCCGCCGTGAGCCGGGAGGCAGCGCTGGCGTAGTTGGCGATCGCGGCCAGGGGCTGGTTGAGTTCGTGGGCGATGCCTGCAGCCATCTCGCCCATCGTGGCGAGGCGCGACACATGGGTCATCCGCTGCTGCGACTCCCTGGCCTGTTCCGCGGCGCGCGTGGCCTCGGTGACGTCGAGTACCGTTCCGGCAATGCGCATCCGCTCACCCTGCCAGGGAGTGGTGCTGGAGGTGATCTGCACGTGTCGCACTTCGCCCGCGGGCGTGATGATGCGGTAGGCTCCGCTGCGGTTGCCGGGTGCCGAGCGTGCAGCATCCCACTCCGCTGCGAAGCGTGCGAGGTCGTCGGCATGGATGAGTTCCGCGGCAAGCCGCTCGGCGTTCGGGACGTCGATGGCGGGATCGAGACCGAAGATCCGGAACAGCTGGGGCGACCAGAAGGCATCGCCTGTGGGCGGGTGATAAACCTCGAAGTTGCCGAAATTCGCGATTTCCTGGGCTTCGTTGAGGAGCGCCTGCGTGCGTGCCATCGATTGTTCGATGGAGCGGCGGTCGGTGATGTCTTCGCCCGAGCAGAGGAAACCCAGCAGTGCATCCTGCGCATCGCGCAGTGCAACGCAACGCCAGGCGATGAGTCTGCGCGGCCCGGCCGCGGTCATGACGTCGTATTCCACGTAGAGATCGCTGGAGATCTCGCGACGGGCCAGCGCCGTCAGGCGCGCGTGGGCTTCCGCGCGCTGCTCGGGCGGCACGGCTGCGTCGACCCAGTCGTGCCCGAGCAGGTCGATTTCCCGTCGGCCCAGAGTCTCGCAGCCCTTGCGGTTGATGAGTTGTACCCGGCCGTCACCCGAGAGGCCGACGAGGATGACCTGCGCGACCTCGAGGTAGAGGTTCGCGCGATCCCGCTCGCGTCGCAGCGCCGCCATGGCTTCCCGACGCAGCGTGATGTCATGCAGCAGGCCGACGAAGCGCGGCGGGTCGGAATCGCGGACCTGACCCACCGAGAGCACTGCGGGAAACACCGAGCCGTCCTTTCGGCGCGCATCCACTTCGCGGCCCACGCCGATGATGTGGGCTACGCCGGTCTTCATGTAGCGCCCCATGTAGCCGTCGTGCGAGCCGGAGTCCCGCGCGGTCATGAGGACGCTGACATTGCGGCCGATCAGTTCGTCGGCGCGGTAACCGAACAGGCGTTCGCCGGAACGGTTGAAGCTCTCTATGAGCCCCCGGTGGTCGATCAGTACTACTGCATCGACGGTCGCATCGAGGAGTGCCTGCAGTTCGCCGAGTTGGCTCTGCAGGACATCGCGGGGCGGCTGGGTCATCGCAGCGGATTCCTGTGCAGCGCCTCTCATCGTAGCACGCGTTAGGTAGTAACCGCGATGTTGGCGCGGCCATCGGTGTGCGAACTTGGATCCACACCGTGCGGTTCGGCGGTGCATTTTTCCTGATCGAGGGTGGTGTCTGACTTGAAAACTGAAGCGTTCCGCCAGCGTCTGGTGGCGAGGATGGAGGAACTGGTCCGGCGTGCCGCCCAGACGGGCGCTGACCTGAGGCGCGAGGGCGAGCCGCTCTCGCCGGATCTGGACGAGCAGGCGGTTCAACTCGAGAACGACGAGGTGCTGCAAGGACTCAACGATGCGGCAAAACGTGAAATCCTTCAGGTAAAGCAGGCTTTATCGAGGGTCGTTTCCGGTTCGTATTTCTCCTGTACCCGCTGCGGATCGGCGATCGAAACCCAGCGGCTCGAGGCCATTCCCTACACCGACCTGTGTTCGGACTGTGCACGTGTGCAGGAGCGCGAGGCGAGGTCTGCCGTGTCGTGAACGCACTGCATTCAATGCTCGTCATCGCGGAGCGGATCTCGGAAGCGCAGGTGGCGTTGCAGAAGGCATCGGTCGTGGCCCGCCATTTCGGGGCGATGATCGAGCTTTTCAATTGCGATGCGGAGCGGAACTGGGGCATGCGTGCGCTGAACGGAAGCCATGCAGGTGAGTTGGCGCGGGCGTCGTGTCGCGTGGACAGCAGGCGCCTGCTTGAGGCACTGCGCGGCTCCATTGCTGCCGAAGACATCGTGATCAAGACAAGCTACGACTGCGAGCACACGCTGCATGAGGGTGTGGAGCGCAAGATCGCCGAGTCGCGCCCGGACCTCGTGGTCTGGTGCGTCACCACAAGTTCCGAGGAGCGCGAGTCGCGGCTCAGTGCCGCGGAATGGCACCTCATCAGGGTCTGTGCGGCGCCGCTGCTCCTGACGCGCCGGCGTTCCTGGGCGCCGCAGCCCCGGCTGCTCGCGGCCATTGATCTCTCGTGCGGGGCGCTGGTCCCGGCCGCCCTGGCCGTGCTCGATGCGGCGAGTCATCTTGCGGAGGGCTGCGAGGGCGAACTGGACATCGTCGTCGTCGGTACGCCAGGCGAACACGCCGACGCGCAAGGCGTCCTGCGCCGCCTCGCAGGGCGCGCGTCGGGTCGAGGCGGGCCGGTCGACATCCTCGAGGGTTCGCCGCAGGTCGGCCTGGCGCGGCGCGTGGTTGACCATGCAATAGACGTTGTGGTCACGCAGGGTCCCGCTGCGACTGACCCGAACGGCAGGCTCGCCGAATGGCTGATCGCGGAACTGGATTGCGACTTCCTGCTGCTTCCCCCGGTCGCCGACGACCGAGGCGCCCTGGGCGTGAACGACTTCAGCGAGGCGGGCCGCGCTCGCTGCGGACGCGGCGCACCGTCAGCCACGTGAACGTACCCACCACTGACACCATCGCGGCCATGAGCAGGCCCAGCCACCAGCGCACCCGCCACGCTTCGATCAGACCGAACAGCACCCCGACGGGCGTCGAGACCAGAAGTATCGGCTTCGCGATGCGCAATTCAGGGTCTCCGGAGGCGATCAGGGTCGCGCATTGTGGAGGCGAAGCCGGGCAATCCACCAGTGCGGCATGCGTTGCAGGCGTCGTGCGCGCGCATTAGTCTGCGGCACCATGAAGACAGCACTGTGCACCCTGACGATCCTCGTTGCTTCGCTGGCGGCCTCTTTGGCCATCGCAGAGCAGGCCCCCCCGGCACCGCGGTATTCGGCCGCAGACGAAGCCGTCTACATGCAGCGTTTCGGCAAGCTGCAGGAGGCGTTCCGCCTGGGGCTCGGCCTCGAGAGCTATGAACCACTGGAACCTGTGCCTGGCGCGCCCGGGGCCAGGCTGCTGCCCACCGCCGAAGCCGGGCAGCGCTCGCTCGCCCCGGCTGCGCTGGCGGATGCACGCGAATACGCGGCCCGCAATAATTCCCTCGCACTGATTGTGTGGCGCAAGGGTCGCGTGGAAGAGGCGAGCTATTTCCGCGGTGCGACGGCCGGGACGACCTTTCCCTCGCGCTCGCTCGCCAAGCCGATGACGGCGGTCGCGGTGGGTCGTGCTTTGGCCCTGGGGCGCATCCGGTCGCTGGACCAGCCGGTGGCGGATTTCTTCACTGAATGGCGCGGTGATCCGCGGCGCTCAGGGATCCTGGTGCGGCACCTGCTGGACATGCGCTCCGGCCTGCTCCCGCAGAACGTGGCGACCACCGCCGAGGACATTCTCAACCGGGCTTACCTGCATCCGCGTCATGAGGAAGTGATCCTCCACGACTATCCGGCGGTCGACGACCCCGGCACGCGCTACGAGTACAACAACGCGACCTCCGAACTGGTCGCCCTGCTGATCGAACGGTCGACCGGCAGGCGCTATGCGGAGTTCCTCTCCACCGAGATCCTCAAACCACTCGGCGCGCCGGGCGGTGAAGTCTGGGTCAACCGTCCGGGCGGGCTCGCGCATTCCGGTTGCTGCCTGATGCTGCCGCCCGAGGCCTGGCTCCGCCTGGGGGTGCTGGTGATGCAGGACGGGGTCTGGGAGGGCAAGCGTCTGCTGCCCGAAGGCTATGTCCGACAGATGCAGACCGCGACCGCCCAGAACCCTTATTACGGCCTCGGCCTCTACGTGGCGGGCGACTACATCGCCCGGCGGGGTTTTGCCAACCCGGCCCGTGATCGGGAAGCCCTGCGCGTGAAGCATTCCGAGCCTTACCTCGCCAGGGACCTGGTGCTGTTCGACGGCAACGCCAACCAGGTCGTCTACATCATTCCCTCCGAACAGATGGTCATCCTGCGGGTCGGCGATTCGCCGCCGCGTGCCAACGGCAATGAATGGGACAATGCTTTTCTTCCCAATACGCTGATGCGCGGAATCGTCCGCAGGCCGGGCGAGAGCATTCCGGAGAGCCAGCCGCGAAACTGATCCGGCCAGCGGGGGTCAAAGTGGAGTCGGTTCCGGAGTGGGCCGGCTGCGCCGGATTTTCCGGTGTTGTAGTCATATAAAGCACTATATAATTCACCTCGCTGTTCGCGGCTCCCCCTTCGTTTTTTCGGGTTTTCTGCATGTCTGACGTCGATTCGAACCGCGGCGGGTTTTCCGCGCGGGTGGCCTCCGTTCCCCGGATCATCCTCTGGACCCTCGCGGGTCTGTTCGTGCTCATGCTGGTCGGCCTCTGGCGCGTGAAGGGCGCTTCGGCGCCAGGGGAAACGGCGACCACGCCGCCCCTCGTGAGCGTCGTCGAGGCGCGTGCCGAGGAACTGGCTGACGTGGTGAGCTTCACGGGCGAAATCGCTGCGCGTGACGAGGCGGCGATCAGCGCTGAAGGCGAGGGCGGGCGTGTCTCGGCGCTGTTCGTGGAGGTCGGCGACCGCGTCAGGGCAGGTCAGGTGCTGGCCCGCCTCGACACTTCGCTGGTGGCCCCGCAGGTCAGCAGCCTGGAGGCCTCTCTCGAGGAGTCGAAGGCCAATGCCGCCCTCGCGCAGGCCGACGCGCGGCGCGCCCAGGCCGTCGCGGCTTCCGGTGCGCTGGCGGTCCAGGAAATCGAACGTCGCGAAGCGGCGGCGGTCGCGGCTGGCGCGAAGGTCAAGGTGGTCGCGGCCCAGCTCAGCGAAGCGCGCGCGCGGCTGCGGCGCACCGACGTGGCAGCCCCCTTCGATGGCATCGTCCTCACCCGCGCCGCCGAGGTCGGGCAGGTGGCGGGGCCTGGCGGCACCCCGCTGTTCCGGCTGGGCCGTGCCGGCGCCGTCGAGATGCGGGGCAAGGTCGCCGAGAGTGACCTGCCGCGGTTGTCGCCGGGCCAGGTGGCCACCGTCCGCGTGACCGGGGTCGACCAGGCCTTCACGGGCAAGGTGCGCCTGATCGGCGCGGTCATCGATCCGCAGGGGCGCCTCGGCTCGGTTCGGGTCGACCTGCCAGGCCATCGCGACCTGCGGCCCGGCGCCTTCGCACGTGGCGAGGTGCAGATCGCCAAGGGCAAGCGGCCGCTGATTCCGCAGACCGCGGTGATGAGCGATGCGCGTGGCAGCTATGTCTTTCTCGTGGACGCGCAGGGCAAGGTCCTGCGGCGCGCAGTGAGTGTGGCCGGCGCACGGCCCGAAGGTCTGGTGATCGCCGCCGGACTCGAGGGTGGCGAGCGCGTGATCGTGACGGCGGGTCCCTACCTGCGCGAGGGCGAGACGGTGCTCGTCGCGCCTCCGGCAGCGGCTGCTTCATGAACAACATGTCCGCATGGGCGATCCGGCATCCGACGCTGCCGATCGTTCTGTTCGTCGTGCTGTGCTTCATGGGCATCGTCAGCTTCATAAGGCTGCCCATCAACCTCAACCCGGACATCAGCTTCCCGCTGGTCCTCGTCTCGGTGTCCCAGCCGGGCGCGGCGCCGACCGAGATCGAGACGCAGGTCACCCAGAAGGTCGAGGGCGCGGTCCGCAGCGTCAGCAACGTCCGCAACATCAGCTCGCGGGCCAGCGAAGGCCTGTCGATCACCACGGTCGAGTTCCAGATCGGCACGCCGCTGGATCGGGCCATCAGCGACGTGCGCGATGTGGTCAGCAAGATCCGCGCAGACCTGCCGGAGGGCGTCGACGAGCCGCAGGTCAGCCGGATTGACGTCGAGGGCGGCGCGATCGCCTATTACGCCGTGGGCACCACGGGCCGCACGCCCGAGCAGCTCAGCTGGTATGTCGACAACACGGCGAGCAAGCGCCTGCTGGCGGTCAGTGGCGTGGCCCAGGTCACCCGCAGCGGCGGCGTCTCGCGCGAGATCCGGGTCGAACTCGATCCCGCGCGCATGCAGGCCCTCGGCATCACGGCAGCGGAAGTGAACCAGCAGCTGCGCACCCTGAACCTGAACGCCCCGGGCGGGCGGGCCCAGGTGGGCGGGGGCGAGCAGTCGATCCGGGTGCTCGGTTCGGCGCGCAGCGCGCTCGACCTCGCGGCCACGCAGATCCGTCTCCCGGGCGGCATGGTCGCGCGCCTCGGCGAACTCGCGGACGTGCGCGATGCGACCGCCGAGGAACGCAGCATGTCGCGGCTGAACGGCCGGCCCTCGACGAGTTTCGGCGTGTTCAAGGCGCGCGGGGCGTCCGATGTCGCGGCGCTGGACGCGGTCGAGGCCGAGATCGTCAAGCTGCTCGCGGAGTCGCCGGACATTTCGATCAAGCGCGTGTTCACGACGGTCGAGAACACCCGCGCCAGCTACCGCTCCGCGCTCACCGCGATGATCGAAGGCTCGATCCTCGCCGTGCTCGTGGTGTTCGTTTTCCTGCGCGACTGGCGGGCCACGGCGATTTCCGCCCTCGCGATCCCCTTGTCGGCGATCCCGACCTTCGCGTTCATGTACGCGATGGATTTCACCCTCAACCAGATGAGCCTGCTCGCGCTGTCGCTGGTGGCCGGCGTGCTGGTGGACGATGCCATCGTCGAAATCGAGAACATCGTCCGGCACATGCGCATGGGCAAGTCCGGTTATCGCGCGGCCCTCGATGCGGCGGACGAGATCGGCCTCGCCGTGGTCGCGACTTCCGCGACCATCATCGCGGTCTTCCTGCCGGTCAGTTTCATGGGCGGCATCACGGGCCAGTATTTCAAGCAGTTCGGCCTGACTGTCGCGGCCGCCGTGTTCTTCTCGCTGCTGGTGGCGCGGCTGATCACCCCTCTGGTCGCCGCCCACTTCCTCAAGCCGCACGAGGAGATCCGCTCGGCGGACGGTCCGCTCATGGTGCGCTACCTCGACGCCCTGCGCTGGTCGCTCGCGCACCGGCGCGCCACGCTGGTCGGCGGCACGGTCTTCTTCATCGTGTCCATCGGGCTGTTCCTGGTGGTGCCCAAGTCGTTCTTCCCCGCCTCGGACTTTTCGTCCGCGCAGATCACCGTGGAGCTGCCTCCTGGCGTGCGCCTCGAGGAAACCGCGCGGGCTTCCGCGCAGGTGGCGCAGCTGTTGCGGCAGCAGCCCGAGGTCACCGACATCATCGAGTCGATCGGTGGCGAGGGCGAGGTCCGCAATGCGAAGCTCTATGTGTCGCTGCTGCCCCGTGAGCAGCGCGGCCTCGACCAGAAGGACTGGGAAGACCGCATGAAGCCGCTCTTCAGCGGGATCGCCGACGCACGCGTCACGTTCATGGGCGGGGAGGCGGGGGGCGGACGGCCCATCCAGCTGTACCTGACGGGCGAGGATCCCGCAGCGCTGCAGGCGGCGGCAGAGCGTGCCGTGGACGCGATGCGCAAGCTGCCCGAACTGCTCGAGCCGCGCATCAACGGCGACATGGAGCGCCCCGAGGTGCTCGTCAGGCCGCGACTCGACCTGGCGGCCGAACTCGGCGTGTCGGTGGCGGCGATCAGCCAGACGGTGCGGATCGCGACCCTCGGCGACCTGCCGCAGAACGCAGCCAAGTTCTCTCTCGAGGACCGGCAGATCCCGATCCGCGTCAGCCTGCTCGAGAGCGCGCGGCGTGACCTCTCCAACCTCGAGAATCTTCCGGTCCGCACCGCCAGTGGCGGCACGGTGCCGCTCAAGGCGGTGGCCGAGCTCGAGTTCGGCGAGGGGCCTTCGGTGATCCGTCGCTACAACCAGAGCCGACGGGTCGTCATCGACTCGGACCTCAACGGCGTGGAACTCGGACCGGCGCTTGCAAAGGTCTATGCGCTGCCCGAACTGAGCAAGCTGCCTGAAGGCGTGCGGCTGGTCCAGGTGGGCCAGGCCGAGTTCATGCAGGAACTGTTCAACAACTTCCTGCTCGCGCTCGTCGCGGGCATCCTGATGGTGTTCGCGGTGCTGGTGCTGCTGTTCGCGCGCGTGTTCCAGCCGATCACGATCCTCTCCGCACTGCCGTTGTCGTTGGGCGGTGCGGTCATTGCCCTGATGCTCACGGGCAAGCCGTTCTCGCTGCCCGTGGTGATCGGATTCCTGATGCTCATGGGTATCGTGGGCAAGAACTCCATCCTGCTGGTGGATTTCGCGATCGAGGAGATCCGTGCGGGCAAGAGCCGCAGCGAGGCGCTGCTGGAGGCGGGCCACAAGCGCGCCCGTCCGATCATCATGACCACGGTCGCGATGGTCGCGGGCATGCTGCCGGTCGCGTTCAGCCTGGCCAACAGCGGGTTTCGCTCCTCGATGGGTATCGCGGTCATCGGCGGGCTGATTACCTCGACCGCGCTGACCCTGCTGGTCGTGCCCGCGGTGTTCACCCTGGTGGATGACGTCGAGCGCTGGCTGGCGCCGCGTTTTGCCCGCATCCTGAACGACCCGGAGGTGGATGCCGCCTGAGACGCTCGCTCGACAGCCGCACGGCGGCGTAGGGCGCCCGCACGAAAAGTTTTTTGCTTTTCCCGCTTTTGTGGTATCTTCGGCACAGATCGTCGCCCTTCCGTCTGCACCGAAAAGCGCTTACACGCGCCCTTCTGCATCGCCGAATCGTCTTCGATCAGGTGGCCGCAGGCTGCCCGAAGGCTCGGCATAGTGCTCTCAAGCTCCTTTCCGAGTCCCGGGACAACCGTGCGGCCGGTTAGTGTTTGTTCTTAGAGAGTGTTTCCAGAGATGGCGAAAATTTACGTTGGCAATCTGCCTTTCTCGGCAGACGAAGCTTCGGTGCGAGCCCTGTTCTCGCAGCATGGCACCGTCGAATCCGTGTCGCTCCCGGTTGACCGTGATACCGGTCGTCCGCGCGGCTTCGGCTTCGTCGAGATGTCGCAGGCAGATTCTGCCCGTGCGATCCAGTCGTTGAATGGCTTTTCCATGGAAGGCCGTCCCCTGCGCGTCAATGAAGCGCAGGATCGTCCCCGCACCGGCGGCGGCGGCGGCGGCGGTGGTGGCGGTCGTCCGGGCGGCGGCGGTGGCGGTGGCTATCGCGGCGGCAGCGGCGGCGGCGGCGGCGGCGGTGGCGGTGGCTATCGCGGCGGCAGCGGCGGCGGCGGCGGTGGTGGTGGTGGCGGCGGCCGCTGGTAAGCGGTTCCTGCTATCCGACCACTGGAGGGCCCGTGGAAACACGGGCCTTCTTCTTTTAGGCAGCTACTGTTCCGGTATCTGCCGCAATGCGCCCCGGAGCGCATGACTATCGGAGATTCAGCGGTGGCGAAGGCGAATTACAGGCAGGCCAAGCGGCAGAAGGAAATCGCACGCAAGGAGCGCCAGCAGGTCAAGCAGGCGCGTCGTGCGGGAGCGAAGCCGGAAGATGAATTGGCCGCCGGTGACGCCGATGCTGCGGTGGATCCGACGTTGGACGCCGGCGCCGACGGCGCCGCCCAGGATCC
The DNA here is from genome assembly GCA_903938365.1 of uncultured Pseudomonadota bacterium. Classification (GTDB taxonomy): domain Bacteria; phylum Pseudomonadota; class Gammaproteobacteria; order Steroidobacterales; family Steroidobacteraceae; genus UBA964. Next base: position 16,797 of record CAJACZ010000003.1, read on the forward strand.
CGTGCCTTCCGAGGCTGAGCAGGGCGGGAGCACTCACTGATGGCACGACCCCCTTCCGGCAAGACGCCGGTCAGTGCCGAGGCGATCCGGCAGCAGCGTTGGGAAATTCTGCAACGTGATCGTGCCAAGGCCGCCGCCATGCGCAGTGCATGGCCTGACGTCGACGTACTGCACGTACGGCTCGAGTTCGCCGACGGCACGGCAATCCCTCCTTCGGTGCAGTCGCACCAGTTCAATCCGCCTGCGAAGGCGTTTTTCCGCTTTCCCTGCCCGTTTGCCGACTGCAGTGGCGAGTTTGAACTCGGCCCCGTTGTTTCGCAGTCGCTCGAGGCGGGTCGAGCCACAGTGTCGCGCCGTTTTGCCTGCGAGGGCGTCAGGGCACGCGACCGGGTGACCGGTCACAAGTGCGGACTGCGGCTCGAGGCCAGCGTGCGGGTCGATTACCGCAGCGACGCGGTCGCCTGAGCAGGCCCGACTGCCGCCCCGACCGGCGGCAGGCTCGGGTTCAGAGTTGATTGCCCCGCGATTCCTTCATCAGGAACAGCGACAGCACGAAAGACGTACTCATCACGATCACCGGGTACCAGAGACCCTCGAGCAGGTTGCCACTGCGTGCGACCAGCCATGCGGCGGTGAGCGGCATGAAGCCGCCGAACCAGGCGCTGGTGAGGTGGTAGGGCACCGACAGCGAGGTGTAGCGGATGCGCGTCGGGAAAATCTCGGCCAGCCATGCTGCCCCGGGGCCGCAGGTCAGGCCTGCGCCCACGATCATCACCAGGATCAGCCCGATGAGGCTCAGGTGCCGTGAGTCGAGGTCCCGCGGCGAGCTGATCGCCTTGACGGCTGATGTCGTCGGGTATCCCTCGCTGGCCAGCACGGCCGCGAGGCGCTCGGGCGTGAAGCCCTCCAGGGTCTCGTCGCCGACCTGCACAACCACGTTCTGGCCCGGCATCGGCGCCGCATTAGCGTAGGAAATGCCCCGTTTCGCGAGGTAGTCGCGCACCCGCGTCGCCGCGTCTAGATCGGCGGCGCTGGCGAGGGGGTCGAAGCGCGTGGGTGCGGCATGCACCGTGACCGGCGAGGCGAGCTGCGCCTGGGCCATCTGCGGGTTGCCCACGTCGAGCAGGCCACGATAGGCGGGCATGATCGACAGCGCCGTGAAGATCATGCCGAACAGCATCACGGGACGCCGGCCGATACGGTCCGACAGGGCGCCTGCGCCGACGTACACGGCCACCCCGATCAGCAGGGCGATCACCAGGATGGTCGAGGATGTCGCGGAGTCGAGCAGCAGCGCGGTCTGCATGAAGACGAGCGAGTAAAACTGCGCCGTGTACCAGCTGATCGCCATCGCGGCGGTCACCACGACCGCAGCGAACATCCGGCCGAGGTTTGCACGCTCGAACAGGCTTTCCATGATGGGTGATTCGGACAGGCCGCCGCTGCGCTTGAGCTCCTCGAACAGGGGTGATTCCTGGAGCCGGGTCCGCACGTAGACCGAGAGCCCGAGCAGCAGCACGGAAAACAGGAACGGGATGCGCCAGCCCCAGGCGCGGAAATCCTCCTCGCCGAGCATCGCACGGCAGGCGACGATCACCAGCAGCGACAGCACGAGGCCGATGGTGCCCGTGGTCTGGATCCAGCTCGTGAAGAAACCGCGCCGCTCGCTCCCGCTGTGCTCGGCGATGTAGAGCGCGGCGCCCCCGAATTCCCCGCCCAGCGCCAGTCCCTGCACCAGTCGCAGCAGGACCAGCAGCGCCGGGGCCCACCAGCCGATCGTCTCGAAGGAGGGCAGGACGCCGACGAGGGCTGTCGAGAGACCCATCAGCACGATAGTGATGAGAAAGGTCCGCTTGCGTCCGACCCGGTCGCCGAGACGGCCGAAGAGCAGGGCGCCCAGCGGCCGCACGGCAAACCCTGCGCCGAAAGTGGCGAGACTGCCGAGCAGGGCTGCGGTCTCGTTGCCGGGCGGGAAGAAGAGCGCGCCGAAGAAGGTCGCCAGACTGCCGTAGAGCAGGAAGTCGTAGTACTCGAACACGGTGCCGGTCGATGCCGCGATGATGACCCGGGGCATCGGGGTCTGGGCGGGCAGGGTGCCCGGAGGCTGCGGGGTCATGAGGAGTCCTTGGCGGAAGCGAGCGGTGATTGTAGGCGGATCGGCCCGATGTCCGTAGCCGGGTCATCGCGCGCGTCGGCGCTCACGGTGCCGCGGCGCGGGCGGCTAGACTTGGCCGATGAATACCTTCAAGCGCGGCTATTTCGACGCCCCTGTGGGCCAGGTGCACTTCCGCATGGCGGGTCCGGGAGGCCGGCCGCTGGTTCTGCTGCACCAGTCTCCGCTGTCCTCGACCCAGTTCGATGCCGTGCTGCCGGGCCTCGCGGCCCGTGGCTTCCATGCGCTGGCGCTCGACATGCCGGGTTTCGGCATGTCCGATCCGGCCGGCGAGGGCGCCACGCTGGAAGACTACGCGGCCATCATCCCGGCCGCGCTGGGCGAGATGGGCTGGGACGGGGCGTCGATGGTGGGCCACCACACCGGGGCGGTCGTGGCGGCGCTCTACGCGGCACGCGAGCCGTCACGCGTGCATCGTCTGGTGCTGAACGGGTTCCCGCTGCTGACCCAGGCGGAACGCGAGCACTTCGCCACCTTCTATTTCGGCCCGAAGGAACCCAGGGCGGACGGTTCGCACCTGCTGACCGCGTGGCAGAACCGACTGCGGTCCACGCCCGGCTGGAGCGACATTCGCCTGATGCATCGC
>CAJACZ010000004.1 GCA_903938365.1 uncultured Pseudomonadota bacterium
AGTCGCGTGGGTGCAGCTGGTGGCGCCGTCGCCCGCCGGAACGCTCGCCATCGTGCGCGACGCCACGACCCGCCGGCTCGCCGAAACCCAGGCGCGCGAACGCGAAACGCTGGTGGCACGGACGATGCGTTTCGCGGTGGCCGGCGAACTCGCCTCGTCGCTGGCACATGAGCTCAACCAGCCCATCACCGCGCTGGTGTCCTATCTTCGCGCCTCGCAGATCCTGGCGGCGCCGGTGGCTTCCGGCGAGCCACGACTGGGCGAGACCCTGGGCAAGGCCGCGCGCGAAGCCAACCGCGCGGCCGACATGCTGATCCGCCTGCGGGACTTCTACCAGGGCGGCGGCGGAACGCCCAGCGAGGTTTCGGTCGCCACGCTGCTGCGCGGCGTGATGGAATCGCTCGGGGACAGGCTGCGGGCCTCGCAGGTCAAGGTCACCGAGTCCGTGCCCGAAGAGCTGCCGATGATCCAGACGGATCCCACCCGGCTCGAGATCGTGCTGTACAACCTGCTGTCGAACGCGACCGACGCGCTGAGCGATACTCCCCCGGGCGGGCGGCACATCGCGCTGTCGGCCACCTGCAACGACGGCATCCTGTCACTCGCCGTCGATGATTCCGGGCCGGGCGTTCCCCCGGAAGGTCTTCCCCTGCTGTTCGAACCCTTCAACACCAGCAAGCCCGACGGCATGGGCCTGGGCCTCGCCATCAGCCGCTCGCTGCTCAAGGCGCAGGGCGGCGATCTTTCCTACCGCCGCAGCGTGCGCCTCGGCGGAGCCTCGTTCGTGGCGACGCTGCCCGTCGGGCCAGCGCACAGCCCTTCGACATGACTCCGGAGTTCCCATGACCAAACCCACTGTGTTCCTGGTCGACGACGACGCCTCGATCCGCGATGCACTGTCGCTGCTGCTGTCCCTCAAGGGCATGCGCGCACAGGTGTTCGCGAGCGCGGAGGCGTTCCTGGAGACCTACCAGCCGGACTGGCGCGGTTGCCTCCTCACCGACCTGCGCATGCCGGGAATGTCGGGGCTGGATCTCAACCAGTCCTTGCGCCAGCGCGGCGTGTCGCTGCCGGTCATCCTGCTCACGGCGCACGGCGACGTCGCCACCGCACGCGCGGCCCTGAAGTCCGGCGCCTTCGACTTCCTGGAGAAGCCGGTCAACGACGAGCTCCTGATGGACGTCCTCACCCACGCCGTGGAACGCGACGCACAGATCCATCGCGCCACCACCCAGCGCTCGGAGACCCTCGAGAAGACGGGGCGCCTGACCCAGCGCGAGCGCGAAGTCCTCGTGCTGCTGTCGCGCGGCCTGCAGAACCGCGAGATCGCGGCCGAACTGCAGATCAGCCCGCGTACCGTGGAGGTGTACAAGGCGCGGATGATGGAGAAGCTCGATTGCAGGTCCCTGGCCGATGCCGTCCGCATGGGCCTCGCGCTCGAGCAGGAACCTGCCGCGGGTCAGGGCGAACAGGACAGACCCGTGCCGCGCCTGGACGCCTGAGCCATGGCGGCGTATCGCAAATCCATCCAGGAGACGCTGGACGGACTTGCGACCTCGCCCAGGGGCCTGACTGCCGCGGAAGCGCGTCAGCGCAGGGCACTGCACGGCCCCAACGTCATCGCCGAAGCCCCGCCGCGCTCTGCCGTGGCGCTGTTCCTGGCGCAGTTCGCGGATTTCATGGTGCTGGTCCTGATCGCCGCGGCGCTCATCTCCGGGATGATCGGCGATCTCACGGACACCATCGTCATCGTCGCGATCCTGCTGCTCAACGCGGTGATCGGCTTCGCCCAGGAGTACCGCGCGGAGCAGGCCCTGTCGGCGCTGCGCTCGATGGCGGCGCCGTCGGCGATGGCGCTGCGTGACGGGGAAGCCGTGCGCCTGCCGACCGCAGACCTCGTCCCCGGCGACGCCGTGCTGCTCGAGGCCGGCGCGATCGTCCCGGCGGACCTGCGCCTGATCGAGGCGGCGAGCCTGCGCATCGACGAGGCTGCGCTGACCGGCGAATCCCTGCCGGTGGACAAGTCGACGGCCGGGATCGAGTCCGACGAAGTCCCGGTCGCCGAACGCCGGAACATCGCCCACAAGGGCACGCTGGTCGCCTACGGGCGCGGGGTGGGCATCGTGGTGGCCACGGGCATGCGCACCGAATTCGGCCGCATCGCGCGACTGCTCGCCCAGGCCCATGCCGTCGACACGCCCCTGCAGAAGCGGCTGCGGCTGTTCGGCCGGCGGCTCGCGGCCGCGGTGCTGGCCATCTGCGCCATCATCTACGCCACGGGCCTGCTGCGCGGTGAACCCGCACTCCCGATGCTGCTGACGGCCCTGAGCCTGGCCGTCGCCGCCATTCCAGAGGCCCTGCCCGCCGTGGTCAGCATTTCGCTCGCGCTCGGGGCACGCCGACTGCTGCTCCGCCAGGCGCTGATCCGCAGGCTGCCTGCCGTCGAGTCGCTCGGCTCGGTGACCGTCATCTGCGCGGACAAGACCGGGACGCTTACCGCGAACCGCATGCAGGTGGACCGCTACGCTTGCGATGGCTGCGACATCACGGGCGGAGGTTCGGGCGAGGCGCGGGACTGGCTGCTGCGCGCCATGACGATCAGCCACGACGCGAGCCTGAACCGCGATGGCACGCTGACCGGCGACCCGACCGAAATCGCCCTGCTGGCTGCCGCCTGCGCGGCGGGCAGGAATCCGGCAACGGAAGCGGGACGGTTCCCGCGTGTCGCCGAACTGCCCTTCGATTCAGACCGCAAGTGCATGACGACTGTGCATTCGACGCCCGAGCAGGGCTGGGTGTCGGTGACCAAGGGCGCGGCGGAAGTGATCATCGCGCACTCGAGCACCGAACTGCGCGCGGACGGCTCGCTCGCCATCGACCGCGTGCGGCTCGCGCAGGCCGCCGACGCGATGGCGGCGGACGGATTGCGCGTGCTCGCCGTGGGCATCCGGCGCTGGGCCGCCATGCCCGACACCACGGCCGGGACGCTCGAGCACGAGCTCGAGTTCATCGGCCTGCTCGGCCTGCTGGACCCACCACGCGCCGAAGCCGCCGAGGCGATTGCCGACTGCAAGGCAGCCGGCATCGTGCCCGTGATGATCACGGGCGACCATCCACTGACGGCACGGGCCGTCGCCTCGCGCCTGGGCCTGGACGTGCAGCCCCGCGCCCTGCTCACGGGCGCCCAGCTGGCCGCGCTGACCGCGCCGGAACTCGCCCAACGGATCGGCGAAGTCCGGGTCTACGCGCGCGTGGCGCCCGAGCAGAAGCTGCGCATCGTCGAAGCGCTGCAGGCCCGTGGCGAGGTGGTCGCCATGACGGGAGACGGTGTCAACGACGCACCGGCGCTGCGCCGCGCAGACATCGGCATCGCGATGGGCGTGACCGGCACCGACGTCGCGCGCGAGGCCGGCAGCATGGTGCTGCTGGACGACAACTTCGCCACCATCGTGCGCGCGGTGCGCGAGGGCCGGCGGATCTACGACAACCTGCGGCGCTTCATCCGCTATGTGCTGACCACGAACTCGGGCGAGCTGTGGACCATCTTCCTGGCGCCCTTCCTCGGCCTGCCGGTTCCCCTGCTGCCGATCCAGATCCTGTGGATCAACCTCGTGACCGATGGCCTGCCGGGCCTCGCGCTCGCAGCGGAGCCCGCCGAAAGCAACGTGATGCGCCGGCCGCCACGCGCTCCAGCCGAAAGCCTGTTCGCCGGCGGACTCGGCGCGCACGCGCTGCTGGTCGGGCTGCTGATGGCGGCACTGGCGCTGGGCCTGCAGGCCTGGTTCGTCGGCGCGGGCGACGGGCACTGGCAGACGATCGTGTTCACCGCGTTGTGCTTCATGCAGCTTGGCCACGTGCTGGCCATCCGTTCGGAACGCAGTTCGCTGTTCACGCAGGGAGTGACGTCCAACCCGATGCTGCTCGGAGCCGTGCTGATCACGGTCACGCTGCAGCTGGCCGTCGTCTACCTGCCGTGGGGCAATGAATGGTTCAGGACGGTGCCCCTGCGCCCGGGCGAGCTCGCCGCCTGTGTCGGCGCAGCCATCGTCATCCTCGCGGTCGTCGAGGCGGAGAAGGCCGTACGACGCCGCAGGGACCGCCTGGCCGGCGCGACTCAGACTGCGGGCTTACGCTCGCGCATGTAGCGGATCATGCTCGGCTCGCTCTTGCGCGGCTCCGTCGGCGCCACCAGGAACTCCGGCTGACGTGCGCGCGCGATGGCGAGGATCTGCGGCGGCACGTCCTCGAGCGTCGCGGCACTGCCGGTCTGGCAGCTGTAGAGACAGTGCCCTGGGCGCGAGCCCATGAGCATCCACGGCTGCCACGGGCGCACGTGCACCCAGTGCCCCCAGTACTCGACGCTGGGCCGCGCCGGGTCGGCGAGTTCGGACCAGCGGGCGTTGTAGCTCATCATGTCGGAGACCTGGATGCGCGCGCCGCTGCTCTCGCGTTTCCAGATGGCCGGATCGAGCGGATTGGTGGCCCAGAAATGCGTGCGCTGCTCGAGGAACACACGATCCCCGGCGCGCTTCCAGGGCAGCACGAACGGCCGCTCTGCCGGCACCGTGCCCTCGACCCGGTCGTAGAAACGTTCGTCGCGCACCACCGGGCGGATCCAGCGGTTCACGGCGGGGTTGGCGATGTGGAAGGGCGCGACGGACTCCCCCAGGTAGGGGTTGGTCCAGCGGTCGAGCACCGCCCCGGTCTGAAGGTCGGTGAAGAAGCCGCATTCCTTCTGCAGCAGCTGGTAGCCGGCCTCGCCGGGGACGGTCACGAGGCGCTGGCTGCTCATGCCGATGACGCCCACCAGTTCGCGCACGGCCTCGCCGGGCACGACGCCCATCAGCACGCCGCTGTACCAGCCGTGCTTGACGCCGCCCGGCGCCAGCGTGCCGGTCAGCTTCGCCATCGCGAGCACATTGCCTTCCGGCGTGCCCAGGTCGAGCCCGCCGGCCACCGGTGCGGCGGGCTGGGCAGCGCCGCCTGCGGCCTGCGCGGGCCTGCCGGGAAACGCCAGCAGCGCCGCGAGACCGAAGCCGTGCAGCAGCGCCCGGCGCGTGCCGAGGGCTGCGTCGAGGGGCTCGTTCATCGGTCGAACTTCGCGGCGGGACGGTCGAGCGCGGCCACCGGGTCGGCGGCGATGTCGGGTGCCAGCTGCGCCAGTCGCGCGCGCCACGATTCCGGCAGGTCTGCGTAGCGACGGACCTTGCGGCCGACGAGGCGCGACGTGAGCGAACCGGGGCGGTCGCCCATGTTCATCCAGCGCTGCCAGCCCGTGACCTCGGCGAAGAACACGGTGGCCTCACCCATCGTGACCGCAGGGTCGACAAGGTTGGCGAGACTGCCGTGGTAGGTCGCGATGTCGTTCACCTCGAAGGGCGTGGTGCGGCCGGGCGACATCACGCGGGCGATCGATTCGTCGCGCACGAAGACATCGTCGCCGACGATGAGCGGCGGATGGGTCGTCGCGCGCGACTCGAGCGGCGCGCCGCCGATCTCGGTGGGCAGCACGCGGCTGTTGTCGGGACGATAGCGGATGGTGGTGGGCCCCAGCGGCCGGAACCGGATCGGGAGCGATTCCCCGGTGTAGGGATTGCGCCATTCGGCCAGCGGCGCGCCCGTCTCGAGGTCGAGGGCGAAGACCATCTCCAGCTGCGTGACCTCGAAGCCCCCGTCGGGCAGCTGCCGCACGCGCTGGATCGTGCCGACGCTGTTGGTGAACAGCGGCGTGAGGGTCGCGCCCACCTGGCCGATCTTGGGGCCCTGCAGCCACCAGAAGGCCAGCCCGTCATCGCTGCGGAAATGCAGCTTGCGATACAGCTTGACCGGATCCACGCCGGCGGAGCCGGCGGCCGGCGCGCCCGCCGCACGGGCTCCCGCCGACCCGGGGCCGGCCAGCAGCGCCGTGCCCAGCGCCGCACCCATCCATTCGCGTCGATCCATGCTCAGTTCCTCAGGTAACCGGGGTAATCGACCGCGATGCGTTCACGCAGCCACCGGGGCATCGCGGCCAGGTCGTTCTGGCGGCGCTTCTCGCCCACCAGGCGCATGCTCTGGATCCCGGCCACGCCCTCCATGCCGAGCCAGCCCGCCAGGCTGTTCATCGTGCTGTAGCTGAACACGCAGTCGACCCAGTCGCCCGCGGGACGCTCGAGCTGCGCCACGCTGCTGGTGAAGGTGGCCAGCGAGGCGAACATGCGATCGGGTCGCGCCGGCTGGCCTTCGCGCGCCGGGCGTCCGGGCATGCGCACGTAGAGATCCTCGGTCATGGCCAGCGTGCCGCCCACCTGGGCGAGCGTGGTGATGTCGCCGCGGAACTCGCCGCCGGGGGGCATTTTCTGTTCCGGCAGGATGCCGTCAGGGGTGAAGCGCAGCTTCTGCGGCGACCGGTAGGGAACCGGCCGCATCTCCGCGCCGGTGAACGGGTTGATCGCGCGCTCCAGCACCTTGCCGGTCTGCAGGTCGCCGTAAAAACCGATTTCCTCGAGCTCCCAGTCGAAGCTGCCATCGGCGCGCGGCTGCGCCGCGGTGTAGCTCACGCCGTCGATCCGCACCAGCGGACGGGCCACCTGGCCCTCAGGCTTGACCATCAG
>CAJACZ010000005.1 GCA_903938365.1 uncultured Pseudomonadota bacterium
GCTGGCCTTCGGCCCAGTACACCGTGGCGACGTCGCGGATCCGCACCAGGCTGCCCTGTTTCGCGCTCACCACGGTGTCGCGCACCTGGTCGAGGTTCTCGTAGTCGCCGCTGGTCTTCAGGCTGAAGCTGCGGGTGCCGGTGTCGACGACGCCCGCGGGGATTCCGGCGTTCTCGCTCTGGATCGCGCCGATCACCTGCGCCGGTGCGAGGCGCAGTTCGGACAGTCGCGTCGGGTTGAGCTCGACCCGCAGTTCGCGGGGCGGGAAGGCCCAGCTCTCCGCGGTGCGCACGCCGGGCACGCCGCGCAGCGCGTCGCGCAGTTCACGCGCACGGTCCTCGAGTTCGCGGTACGGCGCGTCCTCGGACACCAGCGCGAACTGCACGACGTTGACGAGCCCGGGGCTGATCTTGCGGATCGTCAGTTCGCGCAGTTCTGCCGGCAGGTCCGGGCGCAGCGCGTTGATCTCGCGGACCACCTCGTCGTACTTGCGCTCCGCGTCGACCGAGGCTTCGAACTCGACCGCGGTGAAGGACACACCGTCGTTGATGTAGGTCTCGATGTCCTTCACGTCGTCGAGTTCGGCGAGCCGGTCCTCGATGGGCTTGGCCACGCGCCGCTCCAGGTCCTGGGGGTCTGCCCCGGGCAGGATGCCGGCGATCTGGAAGGCGGCGATCGAGAAGGACGGATCCTCCTCGCGCGCGATGGTGGTGAAGGTGAAGGCGCCGATCGCCACCAGGCAGAGGAAGGCGACCAGGGTGAACTGGTAGCGCCGGATCGGGAATTCCAGCAGGTTCATGCGGCCGGGCCTAGGTGCCGGCGGCCGCGGCGACCTGGATGGCTTCGCCGTCCCCCAGGTAGAGGGCGCCCTCGGTGATCACGGTTTCGCCGGGCTGCACGCCCTCGGCCAGCGCCACCTGGCCCGAGGTGATGAAGGCAATGCGCACCTCCCTGCGGCGGGCGCGTCCCGCGGCGGGCAGGTACACCAGGGCGCGCTGCCCGTCGCCCTCGATCACCGCCGCGATCGGCACATAGGTGAGGGTCGCGTCTCCCGCGGCGCGGGGGGTGATCCGGGCGCGGGCGATCATGCCGCTCGCCAGGGGGGTGCCTGCTGCCTCGACGGCGAGCTCGACGGTGAACAGTCCGCTGCGCGGGTCGGCCGCGGCCGCCACCTCGGCGACGCGCGCCTGCAGCTCACGACCGGCGTGCGCGTCGACGCTGACGGACGCGGCATCGCCGCGACGCACCTGCACGACTTCGCGGTCACCCAGCGCGACCCGCACGACATAGCCGGCGTCGCGCGCCCCGAGCACGATCACCGGGGCACCCGGCGCCACCAGTTCGCGCTCCTCGGCCAGGCGCCTCAGCACGACGCCATCGCTCGGCGCCACGATGCTCGACTGGCCGAGGTTGAAGCGTGCCGCGGCCAGCGCGGCCCGCGCCACGGAGGCCTGCGTCCGCAGTCCCTCGAGCTGCTCGAGGCTGATGACTTCGTCGGCATGCAGCCGTTCGCCGCGCTGCAGGTCGCGGCCCGCCTTGTCGGCGAGCTGGCGCGCCTGTTCGACCTGGGCGTTGACCTCGGCCAGCTCGATCTCCGCAAGCGACTGGCCCTTGCGGACCGTCTGTCCCTCTTCGACCGTGATCTTCCGCAGCACGCCGCCGAGCTTGAACGAGAGGCGCATCTCGTCCTTGTGCGCCACCAGGCCATCCGCCGTGATCGGGGGGATCGCCGGTCCGCGCGTGGCCTGCGCGACGCGCACGGGCGTGGGCGGCGCGGCGGTGTCGGGTGGCACAGGGTCCGGGCCGCAGCCGACGAGGTTCAGCGTCGCGAGCGCGAGCGCGACGGCGGTGAGGCGTGGGTTCATCGTGTTCCTGTCGCCGCAGTGGCGTAGTCGAGTTCGGCCTGGCGCGAGAGCAGCTCGAACCGGGTGGCGTTGAGGTTCAGTTCGGCGCCGGTGAGCGCGTTGCGGGCATCCATGAATTCGACCTGGCTGATCGCGCCCTCGTCACGCTTGCGGCTTCCGATCCGGAAGCCGGCGCGTGCGGCGTCGGCGCGCGCCTCCGCGGTCCGCAGCGCCGCAGCGGTGGTCTGCAGGCGGTCGAGTGCCTGCTGCACTTCGAGCTGGACCTGCTGCGCGAGCTCATCGCGCTGGGTGCGCGCCTGCCGTTCCACGGCCCGGGCTGCGCGCACGTCGGCGCGGCGCGTGCCGCCATCGAACAGGGTCCAGTCGAGCAGCAGCGAGACCGTGCTGAAGTTGCGGCCGCTGCCGAACTCGTAGCGCTCGCCCTGGATGCCGGCATCCACGCCGAGCGACAGGCGCGGCAAGCGCGCAGCGCGCGCCAGGTCCACCTGGGCGCCGGCGGCGCTCACCACCCGGTCGAGCTGGCCGAGCTCGGGACGGTTGCCCAGCGCGAGTTCACGCAGCGACGCAAGGTCCGCCACCGCGCGGCGCAGTTCATCGTCGGGCTCCGCCGACTCGAGTGCGGTCTCCAGCGGCCGGTTGAGCAGGAAATTGAGGTAGCTGCGGAGCTGGTCGCGGACGCTGCGTGTCTCGCCGAGCTGCTGCTCCACGGCGAGCAGTTCGGCCTGCGCGCGCAGCACCTGGTCGCGCGTGACGCGGCCATTGCGCAGCAGCGATTCGGTGACCCGCAGGTTTTCCGCGAGCAGCGCCCGGCTCGAATCGACGATCGAGGCGGCGCGCACGGCCCGCAGCCAGTCCAGATAGCCCACGGTGATGTCGCGACGCAGGCGGCCGGCCAGCGCGAGGCGCGCGAACTCCGAGCCCTCGAGCAGCGAGCGCTGGGCGCGCAGTGCCGCCGGGATCGCGGGCGCGAACAGCGCCTGGCGCACGCTGACGCGGGTGTCCTGCTCGCGTTCCCGCTGGAAGGTGAAGCGTGGATTGGTGATCTGGGGAAAGACGGCCGGCTGGCCACTGGCGGTCAGCAGGTCGTTGAGCGATGAGTAGACCGGGTTGAGCACCGGCGCGAGCGGCAGCTCGATTTCGCGGCCGCCGTCGGCCCGCGTGTAGCGCGCGCCGAGCGCGGCTTCAGGGAAGAAACGTCCCCGCGCGGCATCGAGCGCCGCCTGGCTGCGGTCGACTTCCAGCGACGCGGCCTGCAGCGCGAGATTCGAGCCGAGGCCGATGCGGACGTGCTCCTCGATGACGGTGGCCAGCGGTCGGGCGGCCGGCAGGGGCGCGGCCGCCTCCATCGTCTGGGCGTGCGCGCTGGACAGGCCGAGTCCGGCCAGAAGTGCACAGAGGAGGCTGCTGCGGCGGATCTGCATGGCGGGTCAACCCTGCCGCGCGAGCGATCGCCCGAGCATCTGCAGGCACTGTTCGACGAGTTGCGCGGCGTCGATGCCGGCATGCGCGAGCGCCGCGGCCTTGGTGGCGCCCAGCTGGATCGCGCCATGCAGCGAGCCCCAGAGCGCGAAGCTGGTCACCGCGGGTGACCCGAGGTCGGGACGGATCGAGCCGTCGGCGATGCCGTGCTCGATGGCGCTGATCAGCACGGCATGCACGCGGTCGCCTGCCAGCACGCAACCGCCTTCGTTGCCCGAGGCAACGCCCGCCGGCAGCGTGTGAGCCTCGAAACGGGCGAGGGCGTCGAAGCGCAGCGGTGCTTCGCGCGCGAAGGCGACATAGGCGCGGCCGCAGGCCTCGACCTGCTCGAGGCCCGTGGCGCGTGAGGCAACGGCGTGGTCGAAGCGCTGGCGCAGTTCGTCGAGGGCGCGGCCGCAGATGCCGAACAGCAGGTCCGGCTTGTCCTCGAAATAAACGTACAGCAGCGCGCGCGACAGGCGCGCCCGACGCGCGACCAGATCCATGGTCATGGCGTCGATGCCGGTCTCTTCGGCCACCCGTTCGGCGGCATCGAGGATGTCCGCGCGGCGCTGGGTCTTTTCTTCCTGACGTCGGTCGGCCAGATCGTTCATGGCCGCATGGTGCCCAAGTCGTTGACATGGTGTCAACGACTAAACGGGCGTCAGGGCGGGCGTTTCAGCAGGTCCGCAAGGATGAAGTTCGGGACTGCCGAGTTGTCCCAGGGCAGCGCCTCGGGCGGCTCGAAGCCCCAGCGCAGGATCACCAGCCGCTGCGAGGGGCTGATCCACGTGGTCATGAATCCGCCGCCCATCAGGTAGGCCATGTCCTCGACGAGGTAGGGCTTCTGCGTCGGCATCTGCAGCGTGCGACCGTCCGGACCGCGCACCTCGGCGGTGCCGGGTTTCCAGCCCAGCCAGAGGTGCAGACCCTTGTACGGGTTGAGCTTCGAGGGCTTCAGCATCTCGGCGACATAGGCGGCCGGGATCACCTGCACGCCGTCCCAGCGGCCCTGCTGGGCGATCAGCTGGCCGACGCGCAGCCAGTCCGAGAGCGCGCTGCGGGTGCAGCAGAGGGTGCGGGCCTGGCCGCGCGCGTCGACGTTCAGGGTCGCCGGACCGGCGCCGATGGGCCGCCAGAGCTTCTCTGAGAGATAGGTGGCAAAGGGCTTGCCGGTGGCGCGCTCGACCACCATGCCGAGGATCTGGGAGTCGACCTGGTTGAGGCCGAACACCGTGTCCGGTTCGGCAACCCTCGGGAAGGCCAGGGCCGCCTTGTGCACGTCGGCGCCGTCCGTGAGCCGCACGATCAGGCTGTCGGGCCCGCCCGCGCGGCTGCGATCCAGTCCGGCGAGGCCGCTCGACATGGTGAGGAACTGACGGATCGTGATCGCTCCGCGCGGATCGTCCCGCCACTCGCCGAGGTAACGGCCTACCGGTTCGTCGATCGAGCGGATCCGGCCCTCGCCGATCGCGATGCCGATCAGCAGCGAGGAAAGCGTCTTGGTGAACGAGCGTACCGGCAGCATCTGCCCGGGATGGAAGCCGTCGGCCCACTTTTCGTATTCGACCACGCCGTCGCGCATCACCAGCAGCGCGTGCGTGTTCCGCGGGAACGCCCAGTCGACGGCCTTCTGCCAGGCTTCTGGCGAGATGCTGCGCCGCTCCGCCTGCGCCCGCGGCAGTTCGCCTTTCTGCTCGCCGTCGACCAGTACGTTCGGGTTGTAGAACGACAGCGGCTTGGGGAACTCGGCCGGGTTCGCGAGCAGGTCTTCATAGCGCGACCAGAAGAAGAACTCGTCACGGTTCGCCCGCACCCAGTCGATCTTTTCCTGTGCGGTGGGTGCGGCCGGCGCGGCCGGCGCGGCGGGCGCCGCCGGCGCCGCCAGGGCATGCAGCAGGCCTGTGCACGTCAACAGGGTGGCGTAGACGTAGCGGCATCCGGTCCAGCGGGTCATGTCGGAACTCCTGAGGATGGGTCAGGGGCCTGCGAGGTAGCGCAGGGCCCAGTAGGCGCACATGCCGAGGCCGATCGTGCCGGTCATGCTGCGCGTCAGCGCAAAGAATACCGTCGCCACGACACCCGCGAGCAGGCGCGCGTTGTGCAGGTCGAACTGCAGCACGCCCTGCACATAGGCGAGGTCGGGCAGGACGATGGCGGCCAGGGCGCAGGCCGGTGCGAAGCGCAGCGCCGACTCGACGCGCGGCGGCAGCCGCAGCCGGCTGCCCGCCACGAGCAGCGTCGAGCGTGCGAGGAAGGTCGACAGCGTGATGCCCGCGATCGACAGCCAGACCTGCCATTCCATCAGCTGCCGCTCCCGCGTGCGTCCAGCCTGGACTCGATCCACAGGGCCGCCGCCATGCCCGAGACCATGCCCGCCAGCAGTCCGAGCCGCAGCGGAAGCGCATGCGTCAGCACCGCCACGGTGCCTGCCACCACCACGCCCCCCAGGGCGGGCCAGCGGTTGCAGAGCGGCACGATCAGCGCGATCAGCGCCAGCGTGCCGGCGAGTTCCAGCCCCCAGGTCGCGGGGATCGCGTCGGCGGCCAGGATCCCGACGATCGAGGAAATCTGCCACAGCACCCAGTTGCAGACCGCGCCCCCGACGTAATAGGGCACGCGGTGCGGGTAGTCGGGCTCGCGCGCCAGCAGCGTCGTGAACTTCACGAACATCACGTCGCCGACGATGTAGCCGAGCCACAGCCGCCGACCTGCGCCGAGGTGCGCGAAATGACCGCGCGTGATGGCGCTGTAGACGACGAAGCGCAGGTTGACCACGAGTGCCGTCAGGGTCACGAGCCAGACCGGCGCGACGGCGGCGATCAGCGGCAGCGCCGCCAGCTGCGCGCTGCCGGCGTAGGCGGCGAGGCTCAGCCCCAGCGCCTGCCCCACGGTGAGGCCGGACTTGACCATGGCCACGCCCGTGACGAGCCCCCAGGCGAACACGCCGGGGCCTGCGGGCAGCAGTTCCCGCGCGCCACGCAGGAAGGCGTCGCGGCGGGTGACCTCAGGCAAGATCGATGGAGTAGGTCTTCAGGAGGCCGAGGTCGATGACCTCGAGCGCGCGACGGTGCGTGGCCTTGAGGTTGACCCGGGGTGCGCAGCCGGCGCGCCAGGCCTCCCGCCAGCGGGCGGCGCACAGGCACCAGCGATCGCCCGCCTTGAGGCCGGGGAACCCGAACTCGGGCCGGGGCGTGGACAGGTCGTTGCCGCAGGAGAGCGAAAACCGGAGGAAGTCTTCGGTCAGCACCGCGCACACCGTGTGCGATCCGACATCCTGGGCATCAGTTTCGCAGCAGCCGCTGCGAAACCAGCCGGTGCGGGGCGCATCGCTGCAGGTGGCGAGCGGTTCGCCGAATACGTTTACCTGTGCGTTTTCGCCGCCGCCGCTGCCATCCATGGGGAAAGCACCTTACCGGCTTGCGGACCCC
>CAJACZ010000006.1 GCA_903938365.1 uncultured Pseudomonadota bacterium
CACCGAGATGGTGATGCCTGGTGACAACATCAAGATGACGGTGGAACTGCTTGCACCGATCGCGATGGAAGACGGACTGCGCTTTGCCATCCGCGAGGGCGGCCGAACGGTCGGCGCCGGCGTGGTTGCGAAGATCCTGAAGTAAACACAGGCCAGTAGCTCAATTGGCAGAGCGGCGGTCTCCAAAACCGCAGGTTGGGGGTTCGATTCCCTCCTGGCCTGCCAATCAGGATCATCAATGAACGAAGTCGTCAAGCAGGAAGAGACGGGTACCGTCGATACCATCAAGTTGTGGTTCGCCGGTCTCGTCGCCGTGGGCGGTATCGCCGCCTTCTACTTGCTGAAGGACGGCCAGGCCGACTGGGTCCGCTGGCTGGTGTTCGCGCTGGCGCTGATCGCCGGCCTGGGCATCTTCGCCAGTTCGGCCCATGGCCGCAGCACCTGGAAATTCGTACTCGATTCCCGTATCGAGCTCTACAAGGTCTTCTGGCCCACTCGGCAGGAGACCGGCATGACGACCCTCGTGGTTTTTGTGTTCGTTTTGGTCATGGGACTCTTCTTCTGGGGCCTCGACGCGGTGCTCGGCTGGATCACGCGCTCGGTACTCGGAACGACTGGGACAGGGGGCTGAGACGATGGCTATGCGTTGGTACGTCGTGCACGCCTACTCGAACTTCGAGCACCGTGTTTCCGAAGGTCTGAAGGATCGCATCAAGCGCGAAGGCTGCGAAGACAAGTTCGGCGAGATACTGGTTCCCACCGAGGAAGTCGTGGAAATGCGCGACGGCCAGAAGCGCAAGAGTGAACGCAAGTTCTATCCGGGCTACGTCCTGGTCCAGATGGAAATGGACGAGACCACTTGGCATCTGGTGCGCAACGTTCCGAAGGTCCTCGGTTTCATCGGCGGCACGCCCGAGAAGCCGGCGCCGATCTCGGAAAAGGAAGCCAACCAGATCCTGCGACGCGTCGAAGAAGGCGTCGAGAAACCCCGCCCGAAGGTCATTTTCGAGCCGGGCGAGGTGGTCCGCGTGGTCGATGGTCCCTTCAACGACTTCAGTGGCGTGGTCGAGAGCGTCAACTACGAGAAGAACCGGCTGCAGGTCGCGGTCCAGATCCTCGGGCGCTCGACGCCCGTCGAACTCGACTTCTCGCAGGTCGAGAAAGCCTGACAGGGCGGTATGGAATTGAACCGTCGCGCGAAGGATCGCGCGGCGAAACGGCACGGAAGCGCATGGGGAGCCGGGCAATAGCCTGGCGTCAGTACCCAGGAGGAATCTAGAGATGGCCAAGAAAGTACAGGGCTACGTCAAGCTGCAGGTCCCTGCAGGCTCGGCGAATCCTTCACCCCCGATCGGTCCGGCACTGGGCCAGCAGGGCGTGAACATCATGGAATTCTGCAAGCAGTTCAACGCTGCCACGCAGAAGCTCGAGAAGGGCCTGCCGATCCCGGTGATCATCACCGTGTACGCCGATCGCAGCTTCACCTTCATCATGAAGACGCCGCCCGCGGCGGTGCTGATCCGCAAGTCGATCGGCATCGAGAAGGGCAGCGGCACCCCCAACACGTCCAAGGTGGGCAAGATCTCGCGCGCGCAGCTCGAAGAGATCGCCAAGACCAAGACGCCGGATCTCACGGCCGCCGACCTCGACGCCGCGGTCCGCACCATTGCCGGTACCGCGCGCTCGATGGGCGTGGACGTGGAAGGAGTCTGAACATGCCGTTCGTAGCCAAGCGTATCAAGGTCTGGAAGGCCAAGGTCCAATCCAGCAAGCAGTATCCGATCGAGGAAGCCCTGGGCCTCGTCAAGGAATTCGCCAAGGCCAAATTCGACGAATCCGTCGATGCGGCGGTCAACCTCGGCATCGACGCCACGAAGTCGGACCAGCAGGTCCGTGGCTCGACGGTCATGCCGAACGGCATCGGCAAGAACGTGCGCGTCGCGGTGTTCACCTCGGGCCGCAACCAGGAGGCTGCCATCGCCGCCGGCGCCGACATCGTGGGTCTCGAGGACCTCGCCGAGAAGGTGAAGGCCGGCGAGATGAACTTCGACGTCGTCATCGCGAGCCCGGACGCGATGCGCGTGGTCGGCCAGCTGGGCCAGATCCTCGGCCCCCGCGGCCTGATGCCGAACCCGAAGGTCGGCACGGTGAGCCCGGATGTCGCCGGTGCCGTGCGCAACGCGAAGAGCGGCCAGGTCCGCTACCGCGTCGACAAGGCCGGCATCGTGCATTGCACGATCGGCAAGGCCAGCTTCGACGCACAGAAGCTCAAGGAGAACCTCCAGGCCCTGCTGGCTGACCTGCAGAAGGCCAAGCCCGCGACCTCGAAGGGTATCTATCTCAAGCGCGTCACCCTGTCCTCGACGATGGGCCCGGGTGTCGTGATCGACCAGTCCTCGCTGGGCGCCTGAGCGCCGGGCGAGGCCGATGATTGATGCGGGTTCCGGGGCGCGAGTCCCGGAGTTCCATCGAAGACCGCAGGCGGGAAGGGGAACGGCTCGTGCGTTCCGCCCACCCTTAATGATCGCCTGCGCAGGTGGTGTGCCGCTCAAACGAGGATCGTCCTCGGATGAAGGTCGCCGTCCAAAGGTCCGGTCTGCAGCAGTTGCTGCGGGCCGGTGTGTGATCTTCTGGAGAGGAGAAATATACAAGTGCCTCTTAACCTAGAAGACAAGAAGGCGTTAGTGAAGGAAGTGGCGGAGATTGCGGCAGTGTCGCAATCCGTGGTCGCTGCCGAATACCGTGGCATCACGGTGACGCAGATGACCGAGCTGCGTGCCAGAGCGCGTGCCAAGGGCGTTTACGTGCGTGTCGTCAAGAACACGCTCGCCCGCAAGGCACTGGCTGGCACATCGTTCGAGGCGATCGGTTCCCTTCTGAAGGGACCTCTCGTGCTCGCTTTCTCGAAGGACGACCCGGGCGCTGCGGCGCGCGTGGTGAAGGACTTCGCGAAGACCAACGACAAGCTCGTCGCAACCCTCGTGTCCCTCGGCGGCCAGGTGCTGCCGGGATCGGATCTCGAGAAGGTTGCTGCGCTGCCGACGCGTGAACAGGCTCTTTCGATCCTCCTGGGCGTTCTCAAGGCCCCGATCGAGAAGTTCGTCCGCACGGTCGCCGCTCCCACCACGAAGCTGGTCCGCACCGTCGCGGCTATCCGCGACGCCAAGCAGGCCGCTGGCGCTTGATCTTGTTGCCCGTGAACCCACTTTGGAGTGAAGAAAATGGCTGTTAGCAAGGACGATATCCTCGAAGCAATTTCGAACATGAGCATCATGGAGGTCGTTGACCTGATCTCCGCGATGGAAGCCAAGTTTGGCGTCACCGCTGCCGCGCCGGTCGCGGCCGCTGCCGCCGGCCCGGCTGCCGCCGCTGCCCCGGTCGAGGAGAAGACGGAATTCACCGTCGTCCTCAAGGAATATCCGGCTGACAAGAAAGTCACCGTGATCAAGGTCGTGCGCGAACTGACGGGCCTCGGCCTGAAGGAAGCGAAGGACCTCGTCGAGGGCGTGCCCGCCACCGTCAAGGAAGCGGTGTCCAAGGCCGACTCCGAGACGATGAAGAAGAAGCTCGAAGAAGCAGGCGCGAAGGTCGAGATCAAGTAATTCCCGCCGCGTCAGTGGTGGGATTGCTTATTCATCGCGTGCAGCGAGGCAGTCGGGGCCTGAAGGTCCCGGCTGCCTGTCTGTCTGTGCGCAGTTTCGTATAGAGGTGTCCGATGGCTTACTCCTTCACCGAGAAGAAGCGCATCCGCAAGAACTTTGGCAAGCAGGGCAGCGTCCTCGAGACCCCCTACCTGCTCGCCATCCAGCTCGATTCGTACCGCCAGTTCCTGCAGGCCGACCGGCCCGAGGAATCACGTGACGACATCGGGCTTCATGCGGCCTTCAAGACTGTTTTCCCGATCTCCAGCTATTCTGGAAATGCGGTGTTGGAGTACGTCAGCTACCGGCTCGGCGAGCCGGTGTTCGACGTCAAGGAGTGTCAGCTCCGGGGCCTGACCTACGCCGCGCCGCTGCGCGTCAAGGTCCGCCTGATCGTCTATGACAAGGAAGCCGCGGGCCCGAAGAAGCCCGTCAAGGACGTGCGCGAGCAGGAGGTCTACCTCGGCGAGCTGCCGTTGATGACCGACAACGGCACCTTCGTCATCAATGGCACCGAGCGTGTCATCGTTTCCCAGCTGCATCGCAGCCCCGGCGTGTTCTTCGATCACGACCGCGGCAAGTCGCATTCCTCGGGCAAGCTGCTGTTCAGCGCCCGCATCATTCCCTACCGTGGTTCCTGGCTGGACTTCGAGTTCGACGCCAAGGACTGCGTCTTCGCGCGCATCGACCGCCGTCGCAAGCTGCCGGTGTCGATCATCCTGCGCGCCCTCGGCATGAGCGAGACCGAGATCCTCGACACCTTCTTCGACAAGAACACCTTCTTCCTGTCGGCCGAGGAGACCTCCCTCGAACTCGTCCCCGCGCGCCTGCGCGGCGAGACCGCCACCTTCGAGATCCGCATCGGCGACCAGATCGTCGTCGAGGAAGGCCGCCGCATCACGGCGCGCCACGTCCGCCAGCTCGAGGACGCCGGCGTGACCCGCCTGGGCGTGCCGCGTGACTACATCTACGGCAAGGTCCTGGCCCACGACGTGGTCAACACGGACACGGGCGAGATCATGGCCAAGGCCAACGAAGTGCTCACGGCCGTCTCGGTCGAGACGCTGATCGCCGCCCGGATCACCGAAATCCGTACGCTTTACACGAACGACCTCGATCGTGGCCCGTACGTCTCCGACACCCTGCGGATCGACCCGACCAAGTTGCGCATCGAGGCGCTGGTCGAGATCTACCGCATGATGCGTCCCGGCGAGCCGCCCACCCGCGATGCCGCCGAGAACCTGTTCAACAACCTGTTCTTCAACGAAGAGCGCTACGACCTCTCGGCCGTGGGCCGCATGAAGTTCAACCGCCGGGTCGGCCGCAAGGAGATCCTCGGTTCGGGCGTGCTCTCGAAGGAAGACATCCTCGACGTGCTCAAGGTGCTGATCGCCATCCGCAACGGCGAAGGCGGCGTCGACGACATCGACCACCTCGGCAACCGCCGGGTGCGTTCGGTGGGCGAAATGGCCGAGAACGCGTTCCGCGTCGGCCTGGTGCGCGTCGAGCGCGCGGTCAAGGAGCGCCTGACCATCGCGGAGACCGAGCCGCTGATGCCGCAGGAAATGATCAACGCGAAGCCGGTGGCGGCCGCCGTGAAGGAGTTCTTCGGCTCCTCGCAGCTCAGCCAGTTCATGGACCAGAACAACCCGCTCTCGGAAGTCACCCACAAGCGCCGCGTTTCGGCGCTCGGCCCGGGTGGTCTCACCCGCGAGCGCGCAGGCTTCGAAGTCCGCGACGTGCATCCGACCCATTACGGCCGCGTGTGCCCCATCGAGACCCCTGAAGGCCCGAACATCGGCCTGATCAACTCGCTGTCGGTCTACGCGCGCACCAACAAGTACGGGTTCCTGGAGACCCCGTACCGTCGCGTCGAGAACGGCGTGGTCACCGACCACATCGACTACCTCTCGGCGATCGAAGAGGGCGAGTTCGCCATCGCGCAGGCCAACGCCAACGCGGATGCGACCGGCGTCCTCGCGGACGAGCTGGTGTCCTGCCGGTTCCAGAACGAGTTCACGCTGATGCCGCGCGAGCGCATCAACTACATGGACGTGTCGCCGAAGCAGATCGTCTCGGTCGCCGCCTCCCTGATCCCGTTCCTCGAGCATGACGACGCGAACCGCGCGCTCATGGGCTCGAACATGCAGCGCCAGGCCGTCCCGACCCTGCGCACCGAGAGCCCGGTGGTGGGCACCGGCATGGAGCGTCCGGTCGCCATCGACTCCGGCGTGACCGTGATCGCGAAGCGCGGTGGCGTGGTCGACTCGGTCGACGCGTCGCGCATCGTGGTCCGCGTCAACGACGCCGAGACCACCGCGTCGGAGCCCGGCGTGGACATCTACAACCTCACGAAGTACACGCGTTCCAACCAGAACACCTGCATCAACCAGCGCCCGCTGGTGAACTCGGGTGACGTGATCGCGCGCGGCGACGTGCTCGCGGACGGTCCCTCGACCGACCTCGGCGAACTCGCGCTCGGCCAGAACATGCTGGTCGCGTTCATGCCCTGGAACGGCTACAACTTCGAGGACTCGATCCTGATCTCGGAGCGCGTCGTACAGGAAGACCGCTTCACCACGATCCACATCGAGGAACTGACCTGTGTCGCCCGCGACACCAAGCTCGGTTCGGAAGAGATCACGGCGGACATCCCGAACGTCGGCGACCAGGCGCTCGGCAAGCTCGATGAGGCCGGCATTGCCTACATCGGTGCCGAGGTGCGTGCAGGCGACATCCTCGTCGGCAAGGTCACGCCGAAGGGCGAGACGCAGCTGACCCCCGAAGAGAAGCTCCTGCGGGCCATCTTCGGCGAGAAGGCCAGCGACGTTAAGGACACCTCGCTGCGCGTGCCCCCGGGCATGGACGGCACGGTGATCGACGTGCGCGTGTTCACCCGCGACGGCGTCGAGAAGGACTCGCGCGCGCTGTCCATCGAGAAGGCTGAAATCGAGCGGGTCCGCAAGGACTTCGGCGACCAGCAGCGCATTCTCGAGGACGACATCTTCCAGCGCGTCCGCACCACGCTCATCGGCACGGTGGCGGCGGGCGGCCCGCGGAAGCTCAAGTCCGGCACCCGCATCACCGCCGAGTACCTCGACGAGATGCAGCGGGACGAATGGTTCGAGATCCGCCTGGACGACGAAGACGCCAACTCGCAGCTCGAGGCCTCGGCCGAGCGCATGCGGGCGCAGCGAAAGATGTTCGAGCAGAAGCTCGAGAACAAGCGCGCCAAGATCACCGCGGGCGATGATCTCGCCCCGGGCGTGCTCAAGATGGTCAAGGTGTACCTGGCGGTGAAGCGCCGCGTGCAGCCCGGCGACAAGATGGCCGGCCGCCACGGCAACAAGGGCGTGATCTCGACCATCGTTCCGGTCGAGGACATGCCCTACCTCGAGGATGGCACCCCGGTCGACATCGTCCTGAACCCGCTCGGCGTGCCCTCGCGCATGAACGTCGGACAGGTGCTCGAGGCCCACCTGGGCTGGGCGGCCAAGGGGCTCGGCCTGAAGATCGGCCGCATGCTCGAGGCCCAGCAGGCGGTCGCGGACCTGCGTGCCTTCATCGACCGCATCTACAACGAGAGCGGTGGCCAGAAGGAAGACATCGCCAGCCTGACCGACCAGGAGATCATGGTCCTCGCGAAAAACCTGACCCGCGGCGTGCCGATCGCGACCCCGGTGTTCGACGGTGCTTCCGAGGCCGAGATCAAGCGGCTGCTGGGCATGGCGGACCTTCCGCTGTCGGGCCAGAGCCACCTGCACGACGGTCGCACGGGCGAGCGCTTCGAGCGTCAGGTGACCGTGGGCTACATGTACATGCTCAAGCTCAACCACCTGGTCGACGACAAGATGCACGCGCGTTCCACGGGCCCGTACTCGCTGGTCACCCAGCAGCCGCTCGGCGGCAAGGCCCAGTTCGGCGGGCAGCGCTTCGGCGAGATGGAAGTGTGGGCGCTCGAGGCCTACGGCGCGGCCTACACGCTGCAGGAAATGCTCACGGTCAAGTCGGATGACGTGAACGGCCGCACGAAGATGTACAAGAACATCGTCGACGGCAATCACCAGATGGACGCCGGTATGCCCGAGTCGTTCAACGTGCTCGTGAAGGAGATCAGATCCCTCGCGATCAACATCGAGCTCGAACAGGATTAAGGTGAAGCCATGAAAGACCTTCTCAAGCTCTTCAAGCAGCACGCATCGGTCGAGCAGTTCGACGCGATCAAGATCGGTCTGGCATCGCCGGACCAGATCAAGTCGTGGTCCTTCGGCGAGGTCCGCAAGCCCGAGACGATCAACTACCGCACGTTCAAGCCGGAGCGTGACGGCCTGTTCTGCGCCAAGATCTTCGGGCCCGTCAAGGACTACGAGTGCCTGTGCGGAAAGTACAAGCGGCTCAAGCACCGCGGCGTCGTCTGCGAAAAGTGCGGCGTCGAAGTCACCCAGTCCAAGGTCCGCCGCGAGCGCATGGGTCACATCGACCTGGCGTCCCCGGTCGCCCACATCTGGTTCCTGAAGTCGCTGCCGTCGCGTATCGGCCTGATGCTCGACATGACCCTGCGCGAGATCGAGCGGGTCCTGTACTTCGAGGCCTTCGTGGTCATCGACCCGGGCATGACCCCGATGCAGCGCGGCCAGCTGCTCACCGACGAGATGTACCTCGAGGCGATCGAGGAGCACGGCGACGAGTTCGACGCCCGCATGGGTGCCGAGGCCGTGTTCGAGCTGCTGCACACCCTCGACCTGAAGGCCGAGATGGTCAAGGTGCGCGAGGACATGGGCAGCACGAGCTCGGAGACCAAGCTCAAGCGGCTCTCCAAGCGCCTCAAGCTGATCGAGTCCTTCATCGAGTCGGGCAACAAGCCGGAATGGATGGTCATGACCGTCCTGCCGGTGCTGCCGCCCGACCTGCGTCCGCTCGTTCCGCTCGACGGCGGTCGCTTCGCGACCTCCGACCTGAACGATCTCTACCGCCGCGTCATCAACCGCAACAACCGCCTGCGCCGGCTGCTCGAGCTGAATGCGCCGGACATCATCGTGCGCAACGAGAAGCGCATGCTGCAGGAAGCGGTCGATGCGCTGCTCGACAACGGCCGTCGCGGCCGCGCCATCACGGGCACCAACAAGCGCCCGCTGAAGTCGCTCGCCGACATGATCAAGGGCAAGCAGGGCCGGTTCCGCCAGAACCTGCTCGGCAAGCGCGTCGACTACTCGGGCCGTTCGGTCATCGTGGTGGGTCCGACCCTGCGCCTGCACCAGTGCGGCCTGCCGAAGAAGATGGCGCTCGAGCTGTTCAAGCCCTTCATCTTCCACAAGCTGCAGCTGCGCGGCGACGCCTCGACGATCAAGGCCGCCAAGCGCCTGGTTGAGCGCGAAGGCCCCGAGGTCTGGGACATCCTCGAGGAAGTCATCCGCGAGCATCCGGTGCTGCTGAACCGCGCTCCGACCCTGCACCGTCTCGGCATCCAGGCCTTTGAGCCGGTGCTGATCGAGGGCAAGGCGATCCAGCTGCATCCGCTGGTCTGCACGGCCTTCAACGCCGACTTCGACGGCGACCAGATGGCGGTCCACGTGCCGCTGTCGCTCGAGGCACAGCTCGAGGCGCGTGCCTTGATGATGTCCTCGAACAACATCCTGTCGCCCGCCAACGGCGATCCGATCATCGTCCCGTCGCAGGACGTCGTACTCGGGTTGTACTACATGACCCGCGAGCGCATCGGCGCGCTGGGCGAGGGCATGATGTTCTCTGACGTCTCGGAGGCGCACCGCGCCTACGAAACCCGTCAGGTGCACCTGCAGGCTCGCATCCAGGTGCGTATCAAGGAAACGCACATCATCGATGGCCGCAAGGAGCGTCGCCCCCGGCTGGTGAAGACCACGGTGGGTCGTGCGCTGCTGTCCGAGATCCTGCCGGAGGGCCTGTCCTTCGACATCATCAACCAGGACATGACCAAGAAGACGATCTCCGGGACCATCAACGCCTGCTACCGCGTGCTGGGCGTGAAGGACACGGTCATCTTCGCCGACAAGCTGATGTACACGGGCTTTGCGTACGCCACGCGTTCGGCCGTCTCGTTCGGCATCGACGACATCGTCATCCCCGAGCAGAAGGTCAAGATCGTCGCGAACGCGGACCGCGAAGTGAAGGAGATCCAGGACCAGTATTCCTCGGGTCTCGTCACCAACGGCGAGCGTTACAACAAGGTCGTCGACATCTGGTCCCGTGCAAACGACCAGGTGGCCAAGGCGATGATGGACAAGCTCGGCACCGAGGAGGCCATCGACTCCAAGGGCCAGAAGCAGCGCCAGAAGTCGTTCAACTCGATCTTCATGATGGCCGATTCGGGCGCCCGCGGCAGCGCGGCCCAGATCCGCCAGCTGGCCGGCATGCGCGGCCTGATGGCCAAGCCGGACGGCTCGATCATCGAGACGCCGATCACCGCCAACTTCCGCGAAGGCCTGAACGTCCTCCAGTACTTCATCTCGACCCACGGCGCCCGCAAGGGACTCGCCGACACGGCGCTCAAGACCGCGAACTCGGGCTACCTGACCCGCCGCCTGGTCGACGTGGCCCAGGACCTGGTCGTGACCGAGGTCGACTGCGGCACGGTGCACGGTGTGACGATGACGCCGCTGGTCGAGGGCGGTGACGTCGTGGAAGGCCTCGGCGAGCGCGTGCTCGGCCGCGTGGTCATCAACGACATCATCAAGCCGGGCGCGCACGACACGGTGCTGATCCCGGGTGGCACGATCATCGACGAAGCTCTGGTTCGCCTGCTCGAACAGGAGGGCGTCGACGAAGTGCTCGTGCGTTCGCCGATCAGCTGCGAAACCCGCTATGGCGTCTGCGCCACCTGCTACGGGCGCGACCTCGCCCGCGGCCGGATCATCAACATCGGCGAGGCCGTGGGCGTCATGGCCGCGCAGTCGATCGGTGAGCCGGGCACGCAGCTGACGATGCGCACCTTCCACATCGGTGGCGCGGCGTCGCGAGCGGCCGCCGCTTCGAGCGTCGAACTGCGGAACAAGGGCACGATCCGCTTCCACAACATCAAGACCGTCGCGCACGAAAAGGGCTACCTGGTGGCCGTCTCGCGCTCGGCCGAGATCGGGGTGGTCGACGAATTCGGGCGCGAGCGCGAGCGCTACAAGATCCCCTACGGCGCCCAGATCACGGGCCGCGAGGGGACGCTGGCGGCGGCCGGCCAGACCGTCGCGACCTGGGATCCGCACACCCATCCCGTGGTGTCGGAAGTGTCCGGCTTCCTGAAGTTCCAGGACTTCGTGGACGGCCTGACGATCACGACGCAGGTGGACGAAGTCACCGGCCTCTCGTCGATCGTGGTGCAGGACAGCAAGCAGCGCGGTGGCAAGGAACTCCGCCCGACCATCAAGCTGCTGAACGCGAAGGGCAAGGAAGTGCCGTTCGCGAACACCGACATCCCGGCGGTCTACAACCTGCCTGCCGGCGCGCTGATCAGCCTCAGCGACGGCGCCCGGGTGTCGCTCGGCGACATCATCGCGCGCATCCCGCAGGAATCCTCCAAGACCCGCGACATCACGGGCGGTCTGCCGCGCGTGGCGGATCTCTTCGAGGCCCGCAAGCCGAAGGACCAGGCGATCCTCGCCGAGAAGAGCGGCACCGTGAGCTTCGGCAAGGAGACCAAGGGCAAGCGCCGCCTGGTCATCACCGGCGACAAGGAAGAGAAGTACGAGGAGCTGATCCCGAAGTGGCGCCAGCTCAACGTCTTCGAGGGTGAGCAGGTCACGCGCGGCGAAGTTATCGCCGACGGCGAGCCGAACCCGCACGACATCCTGCGCCTGCAGGGTATCGAGCCGCTCGCCAACTACCTGGTGCGCGAGATCCAGGACGTCTACCGCCTGCAGGGCGTGAAGATCAACGACAAGCACATCGAGGTCATCATCCGGCAGATGCTGCGGAAGACCGAGGTGTCCAACGCCGGCGAGACGCCCCTGCTCAAGGGCGAACAGCTCGACCGCTCGCGTGCGCTCGATATCAACGACCGCATGCGCGCGGACGGCAAGCAGCCTGCCAGCCTGCTGCCGGTGCTGCTGGGCATCACCAAGGCTTCGCTGGCAACCGAGTCCTTCATCTCGGCGGCGTCCTTCCAGGAGACCACCCGCGTTCTTACGGAGGCCGCGGTACGGGGCCTCAGGGACGACCTGCGCGGGCTCAAGGAAAACGTCATCGTGGGCCGGCTCATCCCGGCGGGCACGGGCTTTGCGGCCCACTCGCACCGTCGGCGCAAGCTGGAAGACACGCCGCCGCGCGGCTACATGGACGTCAGCTCTGGCGTCTCTGAAGCCGACGAGACCAGCGTGGGCGAGGAAGAGGGCGCTGCGGGCTGATCGCCGCGCGCTTCCCGCCGGCGTCGGCGGGACGTGAAACAGGACGCCGGGGTGCCGCAAGGGACCCCGGCGTTTTTCATGGTCTCCGTGCTAAGGCGAGGCGGGGCGGGGCGGGGCGAACCGAGCCCTCGCGCTGGCGCTCAATCCCAGAGGTTGCCGCCCCGGTCCACGAACGAGGGCGGGGCCAATGGCCGTCCCAGCGGGCCGCGGAAGGTGCTGGCCCAGGCGGACAGTGTGCCGCCTGGATAGAGGTCGACGGCGCCGGTGCGGCCTTCGATCAGGCTGGCGTCGATCCGGACCGTCGCACCGGGATTCACGACCAGACCCCACCCACCGGCCCTGACCTGGACATTGGCCAGCGAGAGGGTGCAGCCGCGCTCGGCCACGATGCCGGCGCCCGCGGCCACGATTTCGAGGTTCTCGGCCACGCGGGTTTCCCCGGCGGCACACACCAGGGGTGTTTCGATCCGTTGCCGGCGCGGTGAACCCCCAGCGGGGCGGTCCGTCGCGCCTCCGGTGGCGGGATCCGGTGTCGCGGGCACGATGCGCTGCAACGAGAAGCCGGCTCCCTCGATGCGCGAGACCCTGCCGGCGTCATCGCGGGTCACGCGGGCTGCGGCGGCGGGGTTCGCCGGGGTGGGCCGGGCCTCGGCAAGAACCGGGGGTGCATTGCCCGGCAGCACGGCCGTCGACTCGAGAGCCGCCGCAGGGGCCGCCGCAGGGGCCGATTCTGGGCCCGCTCCAGGGGCCGCCGCGGGCGCGGCCACCGGTGAGGGCGGTGGCGGGGGAGCCGTCGGGCGTTCGGGGGCGGACTGTGCTGCCGGATCCGCCGCGGGCGCGCCGGATCCGTTCCCGTTTCCGTTCCCGTTTCCGTTGCTGTCGCCGCAGGCCGCCAGACTGGCGAGTAACAGCGCGACAGGCAGGGCCGGCGAGTGGTGCAGGGTGGAGATCCTCATGCATGAAAGACTAGCCCTGCGGCCGGTCGCTGTCAGCACGCCCTTGCCGCGCGCCCTAGGTGAGTTCCGAGGTGGCAGCGTGCCTCCGGGGGCGGGATAATGACCGGACCATGGACGACCCCCTCGCAGCGACTGCCACCCCGGATTCCAGCCGACCCGTCGTTTCCGGTGGCTCCAGGGCGGCGCACCAGATGCCGCCCGGCCATCCGACTCCCGTGCGGGTCCTCCTGCGCGGCCTGGAACTCGTTCAGGCCCTGAACCGCCCTGGTCCGATGAGCACCGCGGCGCTGAGCCAGAAACTCCGCCTCGCGCGGACCACCGTGAACCGCTGCCTCGCCACCCTCGAGGCCACCGGCTTCGTCGAACGTGCCCCGGATTCCCGCCGGTTCGTCCTGACTCTCAGGGCCAAGACGCTCAGCCATGGCTTCGATCCGGTGACCGAGCGGCTCGAACTGCTGCGCAGCGGCCTGCGCGACATCGCGCCGCGCATCCAGTGGCCGACGAGCCTGATGCGCTTCCAGTGGCCGGACATGTTCATCGAGGGTTCCACCGATCGCGACAGTGGTTTCGCGGTCGAATACTTCGAGCGGGGCATGCTGGTGCCCGTGCTCACGACGGCTTCAGGCCGCGCGTTCCTCGCGTTCTCCACGCCCCGGGTGCGCGAGACGGTGCTCGATTTCCTCTGGCCCATCCGCCCCGCGGAGACGGTCCCGACCTGGGCGGACAGGGCGGCACTCGAACTCGAACTCGCGCAGACCCGGGAACGCGGCTTCGCGCGTGCGATCCGGCCGCTGCGGGTCACCGAACAGGGCAGCCTTGCCGTCCCCGTCATGGTCGATGGTGAACCCGCCGCAGTGCTGGCCGTGCGTTTCGCGCTGTCCGCGGTGTCTTTCGACGAGGCGCGCAAGCGCCTGCTCCCGCCCCTGCTCGAGGTGGTGCGCTCGACCGGCGTCTGAACCCGGCGTATCAGGACAACTACGATCGGGACTTCAGCGGATTTCCGCGCCCCGGAGGCCCACGCACACTACTGGCACGATTCCTTCACCCGGAGCAGTGCCATGAGCAAACCCGCGATGCGTGCCATCCACCCGCCGCCGCCGCCCCCGCCGCCCCCGCCCAGCCCCCTGATGCTCGCGGGCCACCACACGCACATGCCGGACGAAGCGCGTATGGATCCCGATCGGGCCTGGGACCATGAAGACCGGCTCGACATGATTGCCGAGAACGCCTACTACCGCGCCGAGCGCCGCGGTTTCCTGCCGGGTCACGAAATGGAGGACTGGCTGGCTGCGGAACGCGAGGTCGATTCGCTGCTGGCGGCCGACTGATCGGCCCGGGGGCGGCGCAGCCCGCGGAACCAGCACGGGTGACGATGCTCAGCAGCGCTGGTACCGGAACAGCCCCTGGTTGTCCTGGCTGCGGTGCAGCTGGCCGCGGCGGGTCAGGTGCTCGAGGTGCGCGATGCACTCCTGGAGGCCCAGCAGCTGATGCAGGCCACTGAGCGGGCGCCGGTACATGACGGGCATCAGCTCGGTGGCGCAGCGCGGCGCGTCGAGCCCCGCCAGCAGCGTCCTGAATTCGGCTTCGTGGTGCTCGATCAGGTCGCTGGCGCGCTCGCGCAGGCCGCGGAACGGCCGGCCGTGTGAGGGCAGCACCAGGGTTTCGGCAGGCAGCGCGTGCAGCCGCTGCAGCCCGTCGATGAAGTCGCCGAGCGGATCCGTGCCCCAATGCGCAGCCGACAGGCTGACGTTGGAGGAAATCGCCGGCAGCACCTGGTCGCCGCTGATCAGGATGCCCGCCTCGGGCGAGTGGAAGCAGTGGTGGCCATCGGCATGGCCGTGGGTCTCCAGCACCTGCCAGGCCCGCCCGCCGATCGTCAGCCACTCGCCGTCGGCCTGTGCGTCGTCCAGGTGGGCCGCAGGGTAGCCGCTGCGCGACACACCGTGCAGCCCCGCGAGCAGGGTGGCGGCTTCCGCCAGACCGTGACCCTGCAGGTGCCGGCCGTTCGTCGCGCGCCATTCGGCGGGTTCCCGGGTGAAGGTCGCGAGCGCCTCCCGGCCGCGCTTCGCGAGCGTCACGGGTATGCCGAGCCTGTCCTGCAGCCAGCCTGCAAGACCGAGATGGTCGGGGTGGAAGTGCGTGAGCAGGATTCGGCGCAGGGGCCGCTCCTGCAGCAGCGGCGTGCCGAGCAGCGTCGTCCAGACCTCGGCGCAGCGCGGCGCCGCAAGTCCGGTGTCCACCAGGGTGAAGCCGGCACCGTCCTCGAGCAGCCACAGGTTGATGTGGTTGAGGTCGATCGGCATGGGCATCCGCAGCCAGGTGACGCCGGGGGCGATCTCGAGGGTCGTGGCGGGCGCGATTGCGCTGGGCACGGCGTAGCGCAGTCGTGGCGCGGCGGACGTGAACACCTCGCCTTCGATGGTGACGGCCTGTGCTTCGGCGTCGGGTGCGGGTGGGGATATCATGCGGCTCTGCTTACGGGAGACAAGGTATGGAAGAGATCCTGCGCAAGGCCATCGCGACACTGCACGCACCGGCGGACTGGGTCCATCTGGCGACCGTCGGGCCCGATGGCGGTCCGCACGTCACCCCGGTCATGATGGGGCTGCAGGATCCGTGGCTGCTGTTCAGCCTGACCGGCAAGCAGAAGGTGCGCAACCTCGAGCGTGACCCGCGCGCCTGCGTGTCGATCTGCAGGCCGGGCTCGATGGCCCACGTGATCGTGTGGGGCCGCATCGAGCTGCGGGTGGACCCCGAGGCCCAGCTGCTGTGGGAAGGCATGATCACGCGCGCGTTCGGTGCCGACGGCCTCGACAGCCGCCGCCGCACCCTGTCGCTCGAGGGCACCTGCCTCGGCGTGCTGACGCCCGCCCGGCACCGTATCTACGGCGTCGAGTGAGGCGCTGGCCGCTCACCACTTCAGGAGTTTTTCCCCCAGCAGCTTGCCGAACGTGAGCGCCGGCGTCAGCGACAGACCGCCGACGAAGGCGTTGCCCGAGGTGCGCGAGAAGCCGAGCACTTCGCCTGCCGCATAGAGGTTGGGGATCGGCCGGGACTTGGCGCCCAGCACCCGGAGCTGCGCATCCACCTTCAGGCCCGCCGGGCTGAGCACCGTGATGCCCTGCGCCTTGATGGCGTAGAACGGAGCCTTCTCGATCCTGCGGATCAGGAACGCCTTGCCCCACTGCGCGTCCTGCTGCCGGTCGACCGCCCGGTTGTAGTCAGCGACCGTCTTGCGCAGCGCGGGCGCCGGGACGCCGAGCTTGCGCGCCAGTTCGTCCAGCGTGCGGGCCTTCACGAAAGCGTGGTGCTTGCCGAACTTGGCGCGATACACGTCGGTCGGGTCGAGCGTGATCGTGGCGGCGTTCTGCAGGATGCCGTGGTCGAAGACGATGTTCATCCGGGTGCCGGGCTGGCGCAGCAGCGCGCGTTCGCGGTAGTCGATGCTGGGGTGGTCTTCCTGCATGAAGCGCTTGCCCTGGGTGTCGACGAAGATCTCCCAGATCTTGCGCGAACCGGGCGAGAGCGCGAGGAAGGCGCCGCTGCGCGGATCCTTCGGGTCGTCGAGCACGCCCGCGAAGGTCGCGAGGAAGTTCTCGCTGCCGTCGACCGGTGCGCCCAGTTCGCGTGCCGCGACCAGGCCGTCGCCGCGCGAATAGGGGTTCACGTAGGAGCAGAGCGGGGCGTTCGGCGTGAGCTCCGCCCACAATTCCGGGTTGGCCGCGTAGCCGCCCGAAGCCAGCACGACATTGCGGCCGCTGAACTCGAATTCGCCGTTCGGCGTGCTCGCGCGCACGCCCGTGACGGCGCCGCGTGCATCGCTCAGCAGGCCGACGAGCCGGTGCTGCAGCCGCAGGTCGATGCGGCCTTCCTTGACGAGCCGGTCGTGGACGGGCTTCAGGGTGTCGAGGATCGAGACGGCCTTGTTGGTGCCCCACAGGTAGCGGCGCGTCGAATAGGCTTCGTGTGCCTCGCCCGCGACCGGCGTGCCGGGGGCCGGCTGGAAGCCGAGGTCCATCAGCCAGTCGATGGTGGCGGCGGCGTTGTCGACCATCAGCCGCAGCACCACCGGGTCGATCTTGCCGTGGGCGATCTTCTGGGCATCCCGGTAATGTTCGTCCGGACTGTCCTCGATACCCTGCTGCTTCTGCAGCCGAGTGCCGGCGGCGCTGATCTGCCCGGAAGACCAGAACAGCGTGCCGCCGACCCGGTAGTCCGCCTCGATCTGCAGCACTCGCGCGCCGCGTTCGGCAGCGCGGATGGCCAGCGGCAGGCCCGCGGAACCCGCGCCCACCACGATCACGTCCCACAGCTGGTTGCTCGCCATCGTCAATCGCCTCCTGGTGAAAAAACGCCACCCGTGTCCGGATGGCGTTCAGAGGTTACACCAGCCGGCGAGCGGCATCACTTCTGGCGGACGTAGCTCCCCGGGGCGTCCTCGAGCACGCGGTAACCGCGCTTCGCCGCGCCCATGGCCGGCGGCGCGACGCGCTCGCTGGAATGCGCCGCGAGCCACTGCTGCCACGCGGGCCACCAGGAGCCGGCGGTGGTCGGCGTGCCGCTGATCCAGTCCTCGGGGGCCAGATGCGGATCGGCGAGACCGCGCTGGCGCAGCCGGTAGTGCCGCTTCGGGTGCACCGGGCCGCAGACGATGCCCGCGTTGTGGCCGCCGCTGGTCAGCAGGAAGCTGAAGTCGTCGGAGCGCACCAGGTTGTCGATCTTGTAGACGGACTTCCAGGGCGCCACATGGTCGGTCTCGGTGCCGACCACGAACATCGGCGTGCGGATCTGCGACAGCTGCACCGGCTGGCCATCGACGGGGAAGCGATGCGTCGCCAGTTCGTTGTCGAGATAGAGGCGATAGAGGTATTCAGAATGCATCCGCCACGGCATCCGCGTGCCGTCGGCATTCCAGGCCATCAGGTCGATCAGCGGGTCCCGCTTGCCCTTGAGGTAGGAGTTCACGACCGGCTGCCAGATGAGGTCCTGCGGGCGCAGCATCATGAACGCGCCGGCCATGCTGCTGCTCTTGAGCACGCCATCCCTATGCATCGTCGCCTCGAGCATGGCCAGCTGGCTCGGGTTGATGAACAGCGCGAGTTCACCCGGCTCTGAAAAATCGGTCTGCGCCGCGAGCAGGCTCACCGAGGCGAGCCGGTCATCGCCGTCGCGCGCGAGCGCGGCCGCCCCGATGGCCAGCAGGGTGCCGCCGATGCAGTAGCCGGTGGCGTGCACCTTGCGCCTGGGCACGATGGTCGTCACTGCGTCGAGCGCGGCGCGCAGCCCGAGGCGCAGGTAGTCGTCCATGCCCAGCTCACGGTCTTCGGCGCCGGGGTTCTTCCAGGACACCACGAACACGGTATGGCCCTGCTCCACGAGGTAGCGCACCAGCGAGTTCCGGGCGCTCAGGTCGAGGATGTAGTACTTCATGATCCACGCCGGGACCAGCAGCACGGGCTCAGCATGCACGTCCGGCGTGGTGGGCGAATACTGGATCAGCTCGATCAGCTCGTTGCGGAACACCACCTTGCCGGGGGTGGTCGCGAGCACCTTCCCGAGTTCGAAGGCCTCGGTGCCGGCCGCCGGCTGTTCGGACAGCGTGAGCCGCAGGTCCTCCATGAGGTTCTGCACCCCGCGGACCAGGTTGGCTCCGTGTTCGTCGCGCGTGACCGCCTGCAGTTCCGGGCTGGTGGCCAGGTGGTTGGCGGGCGAGGTCGCATCGACCACCTGACGCACCGAGAAGTCGAGCAGGTCCGAGTGGTAGTCGCTGACCCCCTCGACCTCGCGCACGGCTTCGCGTGCCAGCGCGGAGCTCTGCTGGTAGACCCGCGCGTACACGTTGAACGGGAACTGCGACCAGGTGTCGCCGGCGAAGCGCCGATCCGCCTGCTCGAGTCCGTCGTTGGGCGAGAGCGGCTGACCCAGCATCGCCCGCGCCGCGAAGGACCAGGTGTCGGTGGCGCGCTTGAGGGCGTCCTGCTGCAGTTCGATCTGCTTCGAGGGCGAGAGCGCGAAGTGCGTCGCCCAGTCCGCCCAGGCGGTCGCGTAGGCGCTGGGCGCGAGCCCGGCCGTCATCTTGCCGAGCTGGTTGCGGAACTCGCGATCGATCTGCGAGGCCTCGGGGGCGGGGGGCTTTCGGGTGGTCATGGCACCACTCTACCATTTCTTTTTGCAGTGCAAAATAAATGCTTCCGGGCTGTGCTGGTCGGCCCACGGGCCGGCCGCTCGCGCGGCAGCGCCTCGGTTATATTGTCGCCACCATGAACACC
The DNA here is from genome assembly GCA_903938365.1 of uncultured Pseudomonadota bacterium. Lineage (GTDB taxonomy): Bacteria > Pseudomonadota > Gammaproteobacteria > Steroidobacterales > Steroidobacteraceae > UBA964. The sequence continues at coordinate 19,236 of CAJACZ010000006.1, forward strand.
TTCACCACGCTCGCCAACCAACGCAACGCTGTGTCCCAGCCCGACTTCAGTGCGCTCCAGGGCAAGGTCCTCGAGTGGCTGCACGCCGAGGCGGGTTTCGCCCAGGTCTGCACCATCAACAAGGACGGCTATCCGGTGAGCCGCACGATGGCCGCCCCGGTCGACGCGGGCTTCACGGTCTGGATGGTCCAGCGCAAGGTGCACAAGCGCATGCTGCACTGGCAGCGCAATCCACGCACCGAGGTAGTCTGGATGGGCACGCCCGCCGCGGAGTCCCGCAACGACAGCCCCCACGTCTACGACCTGAACCTGCTGATCCCGCGGGGGGTGTTCATCCGCGGTGATGCAGAGTTCCTGGACGACGCGACGACGCGCGAGGTGTTCCGGAAGCAGACGGCGCTGCATCGCTCGCGCGGCTGGACCAAGGCGCCCGAGCGCACGGACGAGAACATCGCGGCGGAACTCGTGGGAGTGAAGATCAACCCGGTGCTGGTGCGCGTCGAGGGTTTCGGCGACGGCGCGGCATCGTTCTCCTGGGATCCGAGGCAAGCGACATGATCAAGGCACTGGTGGGGTACACGCTGGTCGAGGGCATGACGCCCGAGGTGTACGACGAATGGCTCTGGAAGGTGCATACGCCGGACCTGCTGGCCAACCCGCATCTCGACCGGATCGTCTACAACACGGTGCTGCGCCCGGTCGAGAGCGCCAGCGGCAACACCGCGAAGATCCCGCCGAGCCTGCCGCTGTACCGGATCGCCGAGCTGCATTTCCGCGACATGGCCGCCTATGAGGCCTACCGTGAGTGGTTCAACGACAACCCGCTGCCTGCCGAGCGCGGGCCGGCCGGGCGCACCGACTTCAAGTTCTACCTGCTCGCGGCAGTCGCCGAGGCGACGCGTGCCTGAGGCACCCCGGGGCCGTGTGCCCGTCCGGCGCGGCTATCTCGACGGCCGCTTCGGGCAGATCCACTACCGGATCGCGCAGCCCGCCGCCGACGCCGGCCGGCTCCCGCTGCTGTGCTTCCACATGAGTCCCCATTCAGGGCGGGTGTACCAGAACTTCATCGCGGCGATGGGCGTGGGGCGGGTCGCCGTCGCGCCCGACACGCCGGGCTTCGGTGAGTCGGATGCACCGGCCAGCCCGCCCGGGATCGAAGACTACGCAGCGGCGATGGGCGACCTGATCGATGCCCTGGGCTTCCGCCAGGTCGATCTCATCGGCTACCACACCGGTTCCGAGACCGCCGTGGCGCTGGCGCTGGCACGCCCCTCCCAGGTGCGGCGGGTGGTCATGATCTCGGCGCCTATCTTCACCGACCAGGAACTCGGCGAGTTCCGCGCCCACTACGCGCATGACGCGTTGACCGAGGACGGTTCGCACCTGGTCCGCAAGTGGAAGTCCCATCTGTACTGGGCAGGTCCGGGCAAGACGATCGCGATGGTGGCCGACGAGTTCCCGGACGCGATCCGCAATCCGTCCATCTCCTGGTGGGGCCACCACGCCGCCTTCGCGTACGACACCGGCGGCCAGCTGGCGAAGCTCGCGCAGCCGGTGCTGGTCCTGAACCCCGACGACGACCTGCACGCGCAGACGCTGCGGGCGGAGGGCCGCATGCAGCGTGGCCGCATCCTGCACCTGCCGGGCTGGGGCCATGGTTTCCTGGACGTGCACACCGACGAGGCCTGCCGCATCGTCGGCGCTTTCCTCGACGGACCGGGCTGAAGCTGCGCTCTCGGTAACGGAGGCGGGTGGTGGAAAACGGGATGTTCGGTCTGGCCGGCGCGCTGCTGGTGGCCGTGCTGCTGCTGCCCTGGGTGCTGCGCGCCTGGCGGCATGCGCGCGAGCTCGAGCGCCTGCGTGCCGAGCGGCTCGAACTGCACTCCCGCATCGCCGGGCTGGAGGCCACGCTCGCGGCGGAACGGCGTGGCGGGCAGGCGCAGCAGGCCCTGATCGAGGAGTCGCGGCAGAAACTGTCCGAGGCCTTCAAGGCATTGTCGGGTGACGTGCTGCAGGCCAACAGCCGGCAGTTCCTCGAACTTGCCCGCACGCAGCTCGAGGGCTTCCAGGGTCGCGCCCAGGCCGATCTGGACGGCCGTCGCCGCTCGATCGACCAGGCGCTGCAGCCGCTGGGCGAATCCCTGGGCAAGGTGGACGCGAAACTGCAGGAACTCGAGACGGCGCGGGTTGGCGCCTACGAAGGCCTCAAGGAACAGGTTGCGAACCTGCTCGCCGAACAGAAGGCGCTGCGCAGCGAGACCCACAACCTGGTCGGGGCGTTGCGTCAGCCGACCGTGCGCGGCCGCTGGGGCGAGATCCAGCTGCGCCGGGTGGTCGAACTCGCCGGCATGCTCGCCTACTGCGATTTCTCCGAGCAGGAAACCGTCGCCACCGAATTCGGGCGCCTGCGGCCCGACCTCATCGTGCGCCTGCCGGGCGGGGGCAGCGTGGTGGTCGATTCCAAGGTGCCGCTGGCGGCCTATCTCGCCGCGCTCGAGGCGGCCGACGACACCGCCCGGACCGCGAGGCTGCAGGACCATGCGCGTCATGTGCGCGCCCACGTCGCGCAGCTGGCGCGCAAGGGCTATGCGGACGAGGTGCGCGGCAGCGCGCAGTTCGTGGTCATGTTCATCCCGGGCGATGTGTTCTTCACGGCGGCACTCGAACAGGATCCGGGCTTGCTCGAGGCCGGCGTCGAGGACGGCGTGCTGATCGCGACGCCCACCTCGCTCATCGCGCTGCTGCGCGCGGTGGCCTATGGCTGGCGCCAGGAGCAGGTCGCCCGCAACGCAGCGGACATCAGCCAGCTCGGCAGGGAGCTCTACGAACGGCTCGCCACCCTCGGCGATCACTGGGCGGCGGTCGGCAAGAACCTGCGCCAGGCCGTCGAGGGCTATAACCGCGCCACCGGCTCGCTGGAGTCGCGGGTGCTGGTGACGGCCCGGCGCTTTCGCGGCCTGGACGCGGGGCTCCCGGCCGACGCTCTGCGCGAACTGGGTCCCGTGGAGGTCCTGCCGCGCCTGCTGCAGGACGAAACCCTCAGCCTGCCGCAGCCCCGCCCGGCCGAGCCCGACGCACCGGATATGTGAACTGCGACCACGGCGGGTCGCTGACGCGTCGTTAAGCTGACAGCATTCGTCAAATCGACTGTCTGCCGAGCTGCACCTGAACGCCGACGATTCATTGATCGAGGCCATCCCGGACTTCGTGGCGTTCCTGCGCCGCGATGGCGCGGTGCTGCGCCACCTCGGCGGGCGACGGCTGTTCCCTGGCCATGACGCCCGCGCGCTCGCGGGCCAGAGCCTGTTCGCGCTGTGGCCCGAACCGGCGGCCACGCAGCTGCGCCAGGGCCTGCGGCACGCGATCGCCAGCCGCGGTTCGGCGGAAGTGTTCTTCACCGTCGAGGGCCAGCGCCACGAGGCGCAATTCACCGCGCGAGGCCCGGATCGCGCGCTGTGCGTGATCCGCGAGCCCTCGCGCCCGCCGGCCGACCAACCGCGCGAGGGCGTGCGGGGCGGCGACGGGTCGCGTCGCGAGTTCTTTGCCCGCCTCAAGGTGCTGGCGGCCGACTGCGTGCTGCGCGAACGCAGCCTGGCCGTATGCGTGGTGCACCTCGACGGCATCGGCGAGATCGGGCGGATCATCGACTACTCCGTGAGCCGTCAGGTCAACGCGGCGCTGCTGCACCGGCTGTCGGCTGATGCGGCCGCGAGCTGCGCAGGGCGCCTCAGCGAGAGCCTGCTGGCGATCGCCGTGTCGGGGTTTCCCGATCGTGAGGCGCTGACGGCGCTCGTCGCGTCGCACCTCGCGACGCTCGCGGCCCCGGTCCAGCTCGGCGACGCCACTTTCTCGGTGAGCCCGAGCATCGGCATCGCCCTGCTCGGCGATGATGGCGACGGTCCGAAGCCGCTGCTCGAACACGCCGAGGCCGCCATGCTCGAAGCGCGACGGGGCTCCGGCGCGAAACTGCATTTCTATACCCCCGCCCTGCGCGAGCGTTCGCTGGCGCGACTCGATCTCGAACGCGAGCTGCGCGATGCGCTGGCGGCCGATGAACTGTCGCTGCGCTATGTGCGCCGCGGCGACCTGGAGACCGGCCGGGTGAGCGCCCTGTGCGCTTATCTGCAGTGGCCGCAAGCGCTGGGCCGTGACCTGCGCGCCGCCGACTTCCTGCCGATCGCCGAAAGCAGCGGCCTCGCGCTGCAGCTGTCGCGCTGGGCGCTGCGGCGCCTGCGCCAGGACCTGCCCGCGCTCGGGCTGGACCCCGCGTCCGGCCTGCGCATCTCCTTCGGCGCATTGCGTCAGCACCTGGCCTCGGACGACTTCGGCGTGGACGTCGCGGACTGGCTCGACAGCGGCGAGATCGACGCGGGTGCGCTCGAACTGCGCGTCGCCGAGAAAGCCCTAGCCGGACTCCCGGCGCCGGGTCGCCTGCTGCGGCCGTTCGCCGAGCGTGGCGTGTCGCTGGTCGTCGACGAGTTCGGTCGCGGCTATACCTCTCTGCCGCGCCTCGCGCGGCTGCCGTTCCGCGGGCTGCAGATCGACCGGGCGCTTGCCCTGGCCTCGCGCCAGGATCCGGTCGCCCTGCGTGCGACCCGTGCCGCGGCGGGGGTCGCCGCCGCCCTGGGGCTGGTGCCGATTGCCGCAGGCGTCGATGACGAGGCGGATCGGGAGCGCCTGCGCAGCGCAGGCTGCACCGAGGGTCTGGGCGACTGGCTGGGCGAAGCATCCCGCGCGGCCCCGGCAGCGCTCGGGCACCGCGCACGGGCCTGATGTCATAAGGCCGATTTGACCGCGGAATTATGTGAGCCGCGTCACACTCCGGGGCCGGCGGCAGGAGGACCGTCGCCCTCATCCGGAACCGCCGATCCGCTGAAATGGCTCCACGGAAGAAGACCGCAGCGCACCACGCGTCGCGGAGCAGCCTTCCGAGGGAGTGCGAAATGTCCGTCAAGCGAATCTCACAGTCGAAGTTCAGCCTCGCCATGCTCGCCGCCTCGGCCGCTGCGCTGTCGGGCGCTGTAGCCGGTGCCGCCGACCTCACCGCGCCGCGCGTCGACGCCGCGGTCGGCGCCATCGTCGCCCGCACCACTCAGAGCCAGGTCTATATCGTCCAGGGCAGCAGCGCCGAGGCCGTCGCGGCCCGCGTGCGCACCGTGGGCGGCAAGGTGGTCAGCGAACTGCCGCTGATCCGCGGGGTCGGCGCGGAGCTGACCGCGAGCCAGGCCGAGAGCCTGCGCGCTGCCGGGGACCTGCGTCTCCAGGCGGATCGGCAGATCAAGGTCTCCGCCAATCCGGTGGTCAAGAACGCCAACAACAAGGCCGAAACCTTCTACCCGACGCTGGTGCGCGCGAACGAGCTGCACGCCCTCGGGATCAAGGGCGCCGGCATCTCGATCGCCGTGCTCGACACCGG
>CAJACZ010000007.1 GCA_903938365.1 uncultured Pseudomonadota bacterium
CACCGAGATGGTGATGCCTGGTGACAACATCAAGATGACGGTGGAACTGCTTGCACCGATCGCGATGGAAGACGGACTGCGCTTTGCCATCCGCGAGGGCGGCCGAACGGTCGGCGCCGGCGTGGTTGCGAAGATCCTGAAATAAGGCTGAGGACTCATGGCCAACCAGAACATTCGAATCCGTCTGAAGGCGTTCGACCATCGCCTGATCGACACATCCGCCCGCGAGATCGTCGAGACGGCGCGGCGTACCGGGGCTACCGTCAAGGGCCCGGTGCCCCTGCCGACCAAGATGGAGCGCTTCACGCTGCTGGTCAGCCCGCATGGTGACAAGGACGCGCGCGACCAGTTCGAGCTGCGGACCCACAAGCGGCTGATGGACATCCTGAACCCCACCGACAAGACGGTCGATGCGCTCATGCGCCTCGAGCTTCCTGCCGGCGTGGACGTCCAGATCAAGCTGAACTGAGGAAAGACAGGGCTCCTCCGGAGGAGCTTGCTGCGCGGCAACATAGCGCTTGCAAGCTCCGTCTTCGTCGCTTACACTGCGCGCCCTCTTGAGACCCCCGGGACATTTCGGGGGTCCGCGCTGAAAGCGGCATCGGGCAAGGTTGGCGGGTAGCCGTCAAGACCACTCGAGAAAGCCGGTACGGGTTCTCCGTTCCGGATTCTCAAGTGTTCCCCCCTTGGACGAATTTGAAACGAAAATGTGCTCGCCAATCGCAGCGGGCGCAGGAGTTGTACGAACATGGCAATCGGTCTGGTCGGCCGCAAGTGCGGCATGACGCGGGTCTTCACCGACGCTGGTGAATCCGTGCCGGTCACGGTGATCGAGGTTCTTCCGAACCGGGTCACTCAGGTCAAGACAACCGAGAAGGACGGCTACAAGGCTGTCCAGGTCAGCTACGGCGTCAAGCGCCCGCAGCTGGTCTCGAAGGCTGTCGCGGGCCACTACGCCAAGGCGGGCGTGGCTCCGGGTCGCGCTCTCGTCGAGTTCCGCGTGGACGCTCCCGAGAGCGATTCCGTGCAGGTCGGCGCCGAGTTCAAGGCGGATCACTTCAAGGTCGGCCAGGTGGTGGACGTCACCGGCACCACCATCGGCAAGGGCTTCGCCGGCGTCATGAAGCGCCACAACTTCGCGGGCCACCATGCCACGCACGGTGTCTCTCTGTCGCACCGTACTCCGGGCTCGATCGGCCAGCGCCAGACGCCGGGTCGCGTGTTCCCTGGCAAGCGCATGTCCGGCCACATGGGTGCCGTGCGCCGCACCACCGAGAACCTCAAGGTTGTCGAGATCGACACCGAGCGCAACCTGCTCCTGATCCGCGGCGCGGTTCCGGGATCGGAAGGCGGGCAGGTGATCGTTCGTCCCTCCGTCAAGGCGGCGCGGCTCGCGAAGCGCAAGACGATCACCCCGACCAAAGCCGCCGCCCCCGCCAAGGGCGCAGCGGGCAAGAAGTGACGCTGGGGGCCTATAGACCATGAAGATCAATATCTCAGGCGGCGCCGGCGAGCTTCAGCTCTCTGAAGCCACCTTCAGCCAGGAATTCAACGAAGCACTGGTCCACCAGGTGCTGACCGCCTATCGCAACGCCGGTCGTTCGGGCACCAAGGCCCAGCTGACCAAGGCCGAAGTGAGCGGCGGCGGCAAGAAGCCCTGGGGCCAGAAAGGCACGGGTCAGGCCCGCGCCGGCTCGAGCCGCAGCCCCATCTGGGTCGGTGGCGGCCGCGCGTTTGCCGCCAAGCCCCGCAGCTTCGAGCAGAAGGTCAACCGCAAGATGTATCGCGGCGCTGTCCGTTCGATGCTCTCCGAACTGGTCCGCCAGGACCGGCTCGTCGTGACCGAAGGCCTCGCGCTCGAGGCGCCGAAGACGCGCCTGCTGGCGGCCCGGCTCAAGGAACTCGCGCTCGACAACGTGCTGATCGTCGTCGAGGCCATCGAGGAAAACCTCTTTCTGGCCGCGCGCAACCTGCCGCACGTCGAAGTGCTGCCGGTCGCAGCACTGAATCCGCTTGCCCTGGCCAGCTACCGCAAGGTGCTGATGACGGTAGGCGCGGTGAAGCTCATCGAGGAGCGTCTGCAATGATCACCTCCGTTTCTTCCCTGGGCAAAGAAGGCCTCATGAACGTGCTGGTCGCCCCGCACGTCACCGAGAAAACCGCCCTGGCGATGCAGAACGCGAACCAGTACGCGTTCCGCGTGCGTCGCGACGCATCCAAGCCCGACATCAAGGCTGCCGTTGAGCTGATGTTCGAGGTGAAGGTCGCCGACGTTAACGTCATCAACGAGCCGGGCAAGACCCGCCGTTTCGGCAAGACTCCGGGCCGCACGCAGGACTGGAAGAAGGCGTATGTGCGCCTCGCGCCCGGCCAGACCATCGATTACGAAGCTTCGAGGAAAGCCTGATGTCTCTCATCAAGCTCAAGCCGACGTCCCCGGGCACCCGGTTCGTCGTCCGAGTCAGCAAGGCCCACCTCTGGAAGGGCGGCCCCTACGAGCCCCTGACCGAGTCACAGAAGAAGACCGGCGGCCGCAATGCCGTGGGTCGCATCACCACCCGTCACAAGGGCGGTGGCTCGCGCCAGAAGTACCGCATCATCGACCTGAAGCGGGACAAGGACGGCGTCAAGGGCACCATCGAGCGCATTGAGCACGACCCGAACCGCACCGGGCACATCGCCCTGGTCCTGTACGCGGACGGCGAGCGCCGGTACATCCTTGCGCCCAAGGGCGTTGTGCCGGGCGACGAGATCCGTTCGGGCTCGGATGCCCCGATCAAGGCCGGCAACGCGATGCAACTGCGCCACGTGCCGCTGGGTTCGACCGTGCACAACGTCGAACTCAAGCCGGGCAAGGGCGGCCAGCTCGCGCGCAGCGCCGGCAGCTCCGCGCAGCTCACGGCCCGCGAAGGCACGCACGCGTACATCCGCCTGAAGTCCGGCGAGACCCGCAAGGTGCACGTGGACTGCCGCGCGACCATCGGCGAGATGAGCAACGACGAACACAACCTGCGGAGCTACGGCAAGGCAGGTGCGAAGCGCTGGATCGGGATCCGCCCGACCGTCCGCGGTATCGTCATGAACCCGGTCGACCACCCCCA
>CAJACZ010000008.1 GCA_903938365.1 uncultured Pseudomonadota bacterium
AGTCGCCTACGCCTTCCAGCCGACCGCGACCGACGCGGACGGCGACGCCCTCAGCTTCGGCATCACCAACAAGCCTGCCTGGGGCAGCTTCGACACCCGCACCGGCAGACTGGCCGGCAGCCCGGCGGCCGCGGACGTCGGCACGACCCGGGACATCGTCATCAGCGTCAGCGACGGCAAGGCGAGCGCCGCGCTGCCGGCCTTCGCGATCACGGTCAGCGCGCCGACCCTCGGCGCCACGACCGTCGTCTGGGACGCTCCGGCGACCAACACCGACGGTTCGCGCCTCGCGGACCTCGCCGGCTACCGCATCCTCTACGGCACGGCGCCCAACGCGCTGGATCGCGCCGTGGACGTCACGGACCCCGTCGCCACCAGCCGGCGTATCGACGGCCTGGCGCCAGGCACCTGGCATTTCGCGGTGCTGGCCTACAACAGCGCGGGCATCGAGAGTGCGCCCTCGGCACTCGCCAGCCGCAGCATCCCCTAGGACCGGTTCACGCTCTGCGGATCGCGGCCCGGCCCGCACTGCGGGCCGACACGCTGTCCGGTGATCCGGTACACGCGGGCCACGCGGTTGCCGCCCAGCAGTTCCAGGCACACCTGCAGCCTGCCGGGGTCGAAGGGCAGCGTCGCGACCAGATGGTCGTGGCGCGCCAGCAGCGCTGCCGGGCCGGGCGGTTCCGCGGCCTCGAGGTACCACATCTTTTCCACAAGGGGCTCGGCCGCCTGCCGCGCCCTGAAATGCCCGAGGTGGCCACCCTCGACGCCCGTGAACACGTAAGACACGAACGCCGCGCGATCCACCAGCGCGTAAGACACCGCGTGGTGCAGCGGATCCACGCGCCGCTCGGCCCGCACGGTGAGCACCGGAAACACTCTCGCGCCGCGGGGCAGCGACACCAGCACTTCACGGAATTCCGCAAGGCGCCGCGCCTGCTCCGCCTGGTAGGGCGCGAGATCCACGAGCCTGGCGGCGACCAGCAGCGTCGCGAGCAGCGCCACGACCAGGCGGGCTCGGTGCGCGGGCTCCAGCACGGCGGCCACGGCGATCGCCGCGAACCCGAAGAGCTGCGGCAAAGCCCGCAGGTCAGTGTCGTAGGTCACCCCGGGCTGCGACTGCGGCAGGATGGCATAGGCCCCGAGCGCCGCGAGCCCGAGCAACACGCTGCGCAGCCGCAGCGCATCGCGACGGCCCAGGATGAACACGGCGCTGCCCAGCAGGACCAGCGTCACGAGAACCAGCCCCTGCTCGAGCGGCGTGTCGTGCACGCGGAGGCTCTGCAGGATGCCGTGGAGTTTCTCGGTCGGCGTACCGAAAAGATACGGCGCAGCCGCCGGACCGTGCGCCGCGGACAGCAGATGCAGCACGCTGATCGAAGCGCCCACCGCCAGCGCGGCACCGATGCGGCCGCTGCAGCGCCGGTCCACCAGCCACTGCGCAGCGCACAGCGCGCACAGTGCGGAAATGAACATGACGAAGCCCGCCAGGTGCGCGAGATAGGTCGCGACTGCACCGCATGCCATCCACAGCCAGCGACGGCCGGTGGGCCGGTCGAGGAACTGCGCCAGCAGGCCCGTCGCGAAAACACTGAGCGCTGCGGAGAACTTGAACGCGAGATAGCCGGCGAACAGCATGTAATCGAGCGCCACGAGCGCGGCGAGCAGTCCGGCCAGCCCCGCGGCCGGACGCTCGAGGCCCAGCCGGCGCGCGCAGTCGACCACCGCAAGGGGCATGAGCACGGCGGCCAGGATCGCCAGCCACTGCCCCGTCAGCTGCGCTCCCATCAGGCGCACCGCGCAGGCACTGAGCAGGTCGACGAGCATGTAGGGCGCGAACACCCAGTCGAATTCGTAGAACGGGCTGAACTGGCGCCCATCGTCGAACAACAGGTCGCCGATCGCCACCGCGCGCGCGAGGTGGTTCGGCAGATCCTGCAGGGGCGGCGCAGCCGGAAGCCCGACGAACACCGCCTGCGCCAGCAGGACCATGGCCAGCAACACGCCGATCAGCACCGTGCCGGCAGCGGGTGACCCGCGCATGGCGCTGCCGGCGCGCATTCAGCCGGGCCGGAGGAAAGCGGCGCGGCGCAGCCAGTCGTCCTGCCGCGCGAGAATCACGGTCCAGCCCGCGATCGCCACGAGCGGAAAGACAAACCCGAAGGAGTCCGGGACCCACGAACGCCACGCCAGACCGCAGAAAAAGGTCACTATCAGCCCGACCAGTCGCCCCATGAACTGCCCGAGCGGATAGCCCACGTCGCGCACCCGGCGGTAGATCAGCAGGCCGCCGAAGGAATACGCGAAGAACGTGAGCACCAGGACGAGCGCAGCACCCATCACGCCATGCGCGGGCACCAGCAGCAGACTTCCGGCGACACAGACGATCGTGGCCACGATGGCGGTCGGCACCAGCAGGGTCGTGCGCTCGGCCACCTGGACGGTGATCGAGAAATGACTGTGCAGGCTGAAGAGCAGGTAGGCCAGGCACACCAGCGGGATCGCATCGGCTGCGCCCA
>CAJACZ010000009.1 GCA_903938365.1 uncultured Pseudomonadota bacterium
GGAGAAGTTGCGTGGTCACGTCGAAGGCGTGGTGGTGGGCTCCGCGCTGGTCGAGGTGCTGGAGCGGGGCGAGGATCCGACCGCCTGGCTGCGCGCCCTGCGCGGCGCGTGAGCGGGTCGCTGCCATCATGACCGCCGAGCCCACCGGTCTGCTGTCGATGCCCGTGCTGGTCGTGTCGCTGGTGGCGCTCGGGCTGTCCTCGTGCTGCGTACTGCTGCATTACGAAGCCCTGTCGTTGCTGAACCGCGTTCTGCCGCGGCTGCACATCCGGAGGCGGCCGCACATGCTGGTGCGGGTGTTCTCGATTCTCGCGCTGCACAGCCTCGAGATCTTCCTGTTCGCGCTCGGCTATATGTGGATGCCCGATCACCCGGCGTACGGTGGCCTGCACGGCTCCGGCCCGCTGGGCCTCGTCGACTACGGCTATTTCTCGGCCGTGGTGTTCACCACGCTCGGGCTCGGGGACATCGTGCCGGTCGGGCCGGTGCGCATCATGACCGGGGCGCAGTCGCTGGTGGGTTTCGTGCTGATCACCTGGTCCGCGTCGTTTACCTTCATCGAGATGCAGACCTTCTGGAAGCGGGGGTGAGTCCGCCGCGCGCGGTGCCCCTCGGGCTGGCCCTGCTGCTGGCCTCGCTCTCGATGGTCAGCCCCTTCGCCATCGACACCTTCTTCCCGTCGATGCGCGCGATGCAGGCCGAATTCGGCGTGGGTCCCATCGCGATCCAGCAGCTCCTCACCGCCTATCTGCTTCCCTATGCGCTGATGTCGCTGGTGCATGGGCCGCTGTCCGACGCGCTGGGCCGTCGGGTCGTCATGATCTGGACGGTCGGGGCCTTCGCCATCGCCTCGCTGGCCTGCGCGCTCGCCCCGGGCTTCGGCACGCTGCTCGCGTTCCGCGCGGTGCAGGGCATGATGGGCGGCGCAGGTTTCATCGTGGGCCGGGCGCTGATCCGCGACCTGTACGACGGCGCCGAGGCGCAGCGCCTCATGAACGCCGTGACGATGATCTTCAGCCTTGCGCCCGCCATCGCGCCGATCGTGGGCGGCTGGATCCACGTCGGCTTCGGCTGGCGCGGCGTGTTCTGGCTGCTGGCGCTGCTGGGCCTGGTGCTGGTGGTGGCGAGCCATCGCCTGCTGCCCGAGACGCATCCGCCGGAGCGCCGCGTCCCGCTGCATGTCGGGGACCTCGCCCGGACGGCCTGGCGCATCAGCTGCAATCCCTACTTCCTGATGCTGACGCTGTGCGGTGCGCTGCACTTCGCTGCCGTGATGATCTACATCGGCTCGGCGCCGGCGATCGTGCTCGACGTCTGGAAGCTGTCGGAGACCCAGTTCGCCGCGCTGTTCATCCCGGTGATCGGCGGCTTCCTCACCGGCGCCGTGCTGTCCGGACGGCTTGCGGGGCGACTCTCGGCGGCGCGGCAGATCGGCCTCGGCCTCGGCCTGACGGGCTTCGCTTCCGCAGCCGGTCTGGTGCTCAACCTCGGCTGGGATTCACCGCCGATCCTGCTGCAGCAGGTGACCATGTTCGGCACCGCGCTGGGGGTGCAGATCACTTTCCCGCCGCTGACCCTGCGCGTGCTGGATCTCTACCCGAGCTGGCGTGGCTCGGTGGCCTCGGTCCAGTCGTTCATCCAGCTGCTGCTGGGCAGCGTCATCATGGGCGTGGTCGCACCGCTGCTGAAAGGCAACCTCGCGGCTCTTTCCGCCTTTTCACTGTGCGGAATCCTGCTCGCTGCGCTGTTCGCCGCGCTGGCCCGGCGCGCCGGGCGACTGGCAAGATAGACGTTCTTCATCGGAGTAAGTTTCATGATCAGGCGCATCAAGGAAGGCCGCTCGGCCGAGACCACTGCAGAGCAGCAGGCGCAGGTGCGCCGCACGGTTGAGGAAATCCTCGCGGAGATCGGCCGCCGCGGCGAGGCGGCGGTGCGCGAGTATTCCGTCAAATTCGACAAGTGGTCGCCTGCGAGCTTCCGGCTGGGCGAAGCCGAAATCGAAGCGGCCGTGAAGTCGCTGCCGGCGCAGACCATCCACGACATCGAGTTCGCGCAGACGCAGATCCGCAACTTCGCGCTGGCGCAGCGTGCCGCGCTGAAGGACATCGAAGTCGAAACGCTGCCCGGCGTGGTGCTCGGCCACCGCAACCTCCCGGTCAACTCCGTGGGCTGCTACGTGCCGGGCGGCCGCTACCCGATGGTCGCCTCTGCGCACATGAGCGTGGTCACCGCGAAGGCGGCCGGCGTGAAGCGCGTGATCGCGACCGCGCCGCCCTTCGGCGGCAAGCCGCATCCGGCGATCGTGGCGGCGATGCACCTGGGGGGTGCCGACGAGATCTACGCGCTCGGTGGCGTGCAGGCCGTGGCGACGATGGCGCTGGGCACCGAGCACGTGGCGCCCGTGGACATGATCGTCGGCCCGGGCAACGCCTATGTGGCCGAAGCCAAGCGCCAGCTGTTCGGCCGGGTCGGTATCGACCTGCTGGCCGGCCCGACCGAGACGCTGATCATCGCGGACGACAGCTGCGACGCCGAGATGGCGGCGGTGGACCTGATCGGCCAGGCCGAGCACGGCCACGGCTCGCCGGCGGTGCTGCTCACCACGAGCGAGGCACTGGCGCGCGACACGCCCGCGGCGATCGAGAAGCTGCTGTCGTGGCTGCCGACCGCCGACGTGGCGCGCGTCGCCTGGGACAACTGCGGCGAGATCATCCTCTGCGACACGCTCGACGAGATGGTCGCCGAGGCCGACCGCATCGCCTCGGAGCACGTGCAGGTGCTCACGCGGGACCCCGACTATTTCCTGAAGCACATGACCAACTATGGCGCGCTGTTCCTCGGGCACCGCACCAACGTCTCCTTTGGCGACAAGGTCATCGGCACCAACCACACGCTGCCGACGATGCGCGCCGGTCGTTACACCGGCGGGCTCTGGGTCGGCAAGTTCATCAAGACCTGCACCTACCAGCGCGTGCTGACCGACGAGGCCTCGGCGCTGGTCGGCGAGTACTGCTCGCGGCTCTGCGAGCTCGAGGGTTTCGCCGGCCACAAGGAACAGGCCGACCTGCGGGTGCGGCGCTACGGCAAACGCGGCGGTTAGCGCCGCGGGCGCTGCGCTGCATTCCGTTCGCAGGAGCTGATCCATGGCCCAGTCCGATCCCATGGCGCCGCGCCACGGCGCCACGCCGACGCTCTGCGGCGCTCTCGAATGCGTGACGATCGCGACGGATGATGGCGCCGCCGCAGCCGGATTCATGACGCAGGCGATGCGCCTGAAGGCCGTCGCGGTCGGGCACGGCGCCGCGGTCGGGCAGAGCGCCGCGTGCGCCGAGGAACGGCGCTGTCGCGAGCTGTGGGGCCTCGGCCCCGGCGCCGCCTGGCGCGAGCTGCGGTTCGTCGGACCGGAGGGCGAACGTGGCGCCGCGCTGCGCGTGCTGGTGATGGACGGCGGCGAGCTGATCCGCCCGGACATGGACTCGCGACTGACGGGCGGCCTGTCGATCGGCTTCCCGGCGGCGAGTCTCGAGGAGACGCTGGCGCGCGTGACGGCGCTGGGCTTCGAGTCCACGGCGGGCATCGTCCGGTTGACGATCACGCGGCCCGATGGCAGCAGCTACGTGTCGGGCGAGGTGCTGTTCCGCGGACCCGAGCAGATCTACATGCTGGCGGTCGGGCGGCCGCCGGACATGACGCCGGTAGGCCCGATCGAGCCGGCCACCGGCATGGGTGGTCCGGCGTACTCTGCCCTGGTGGTGCCCGATGCGACGCGCGAGATCGAGTTCTACCGGGAGATCCTCGGCTGGGAGGTGCGTCAGGACATCGTGCTGACGACTTCAGGCCCGGCGGGTGGCCTCGGCCTTGCGGCCGGCACGCAGTTCCGCTTCGTGCAGTTGTTCGCGCCGGGTGCGACCACGCGCTATGTCTGCCTGCTCGACATGCTGGTGGCGGGCCGCGCGAATACCGCCGCGCCGCGCCTGCCGAACCGCGGCCTCGTCATGTGGACCTTCGGCACGCAGGCATTCGACGCGGTGGCGCAGCGCGTGCGCACGGCTTCCGCCGCACCCGCCGACGGCTTGCGACTCTGCTCGCAGCCGCGATTCAGCGAGCCGGGCGGGCCGCGCGCGCTGACGGTGCTGTCGCCGGCCGGGTTGATGATCGAGATCATCGAGCGGCCGGGACCTGCCGACCCGGGCTAGGGAATCGGCCCCTGGTACGGCAGTGCGTCGACCGGAAGTTCGAACGCGATGAACAGCGTGCACGGCGTCTTGCTGCGGCAGTGACCGAGGTGCGGCAGGCCGGGCGGGCCGTAGGCATAGTCGCCGGTCTTCATGCGGGTCGCGGGACGGCCCTTGTAGTGCACGTCGAGCTCCCCGGACACCAGCACCAGGTGTTCGGCGGAGGTATGCGAGTGCGGCGGGAGCAGGTAGCCGCCGGGGATGCGGAAGAACAGGTCCGCGTTCGGCTTCGACGGGTCGCCCTGCAGCACGGCGATCTGGCAGCCGGCGGCGAACAGGGGCGGGCAGGGGCTCCACGCGAGCCGCGGGTCGTCCGCGCCCAGCGCGCGTTCGCGCGCCACGCCTGCGGTGCTCGCTGGTGCGTCGGCTGCGCGGGCCGCATCGGCCGCGAGCCCGACTGCGAGGGTCGCGAAGGCCAGGGTCAACCATTTCATCCGGATCATTGTGTGTCTCCTCTGAGGTCTGCAGGGCGACCGGAACGATTGACCGGTCAGGGCGATAGCGTCACACCCCCGGGCCCGGCAAGCTTGCAGGATTCCTGTAGAAACTCAGGTGATCGCTGGGAGTCCGTGATGACTTGTCCTATTCTCGGCTGATGATCTACCGATTCGGCGAGTTCGAGCTGGATCTCACGACCGCCGAGCTTCGCGCGGGCGGCAGCGTGCGGGCCGTCGAACCGCAGGTCTTCGACCTGCTGGCGCTGCTGGTCGCGAACCGCGACCGGCTGGTCACGCACGACGAACTGATCGAGAAAGTCTGGGACGGGCGCGTGATCTCCGACGCCGCGGTGGCGAGCCGGGTGAAGTCGGCGCGCCAGGCCGTCGGCGACGATGGTGCCGCGCAGCGCCTGATCCGCACGGTCCACGGGCGGGGCTACCGGTTCGTCGGCGAAGCGACGCAGGTCGCCGCGGCACCGCACCCGGACCTCGCCGCGTCGTCCGGGTCACCCACCTTCGTGGACGCTTCGCAGCCCTCGATCGCAGTGCTGCCGTTCCAGCTGGTCGGCGCCGAGGGTCCCTGCGCCGGACTGGCGCTCGCGCTGCCGCATGAGCTGATCATCGAGATGTCGAGGCTGCACTGGCTCGTGGTCACTGCGCGCGGCTCCTCGTTCCGCCTGAATGCGGCGGAGACGGGATACCTCGAGATCGGGCGTCTGCTCGGCGTGCGCTACTGTCTGTCGGGCACGGTGGCGTTCGAAGGGCGCGGCCTGGTGGTCACCGTCGAGCTGATCGACACCCGCGATTCAACGCTGGTCTGGGCAGACCGCTGCAGCGGCCCCGTGGACGATGTGCACCTGATGCGTGAGGCGATACTGCGGCAGACTCTCGCCGCGCTGGAGATCCGCATCCCGTTCCGCGAGGCGGACCGCGCACGCCTGCTGGTTGCGGAGAACCTCGATGCGTGGTCCGCGTATCACCTCGGGCTGCAGCACATGTACCGGTTCAACCGGGTCGACAACGGCGCAGCGGCGGTGTATTTCGAGCGCGCCATAACGCTCGATCCGGGCTTCGCGCGGGCCCATGCAGGGCTGTCGTTCGTGCATTTCCAGACCGCTTTCATGCGGCACACCGACGACCTCGCCGGGGAGATCGGGCAGGCCCGGCGCCATGCGGAGCGCAGCCTCGAACTCGACCCCCTCGATCCGTTCGTCAACTTCACGATGGGTCGCACGTTCTGGCTCAGCGGCGAACTCGAGGGCAGCCTCCCCTGGCTGGAGCGTTCCACGACCCTCAGCCCGCACTACGCGCAGGGTCTGTACGCCCGGGCATGGACCGAGGCGCTGGCCGAACGGCCGGTCGAGGGCCGCGGACACGTCGACCTGGCGATGCGCCTGAGTCCGCTGGACCCGATGTACTACGCGATGCTGGCCACGCGCGCCTTCACCCATCTTGCGCTCGGCGAGGACGGCGAGGCGGCGCGCTGGGCCGAGCAGGCCGCGCGCGCGCCGGGGGCGCACGTGCTCATCGCGATGATCGCGGCCGCGCTGCACGCCCTGGCGGGCGACGCTGCCCGCGCGGCGGTCTGGGCGCAAAACGTGCGCGAGCGCAATGGCGTACTGCGCCGGGAGGATTTCTTCCGCTCGTTCCCGATGAAGTCGGCGGTGATGCGGACACGCGTCTCGCAGTCGCTGGAGCGACTCGGCTTCTGACCCGCCCGGCGGAGCAGGGCGCACTGCAGGAACGGCGCAAGCTTCCTGTCCGCGCGATTTCCGGGCCTGCGACCGGGTAGAGTGCGGAACCATGAAACCTATCATCGCCCTCCTGATTGTCGCGCTTTCGCTGTCGGTCGGTCATCTCGAAGCGGCCGAGCGTATCTTTCACAGGGTCGGCACCGACGACCCGGCGACGCTCGATCCGCACAAGGTCGCGCTGCCCGGCGAGCAGCTCGTGACCCTCGACCTTTTCATGAGCCTCTCGACGCCCGGCATGAACGGGCGACCGATACCGGGTGCCGCGGAGTCGTGGACCGTCAGTCCTGACGGCAAGACGTATCTGTTCAAGCTGCGCCCGAATTCGCGCTGGTCGGACGGCAAAC
Organism: uncultured Pseudomonadota bacterium; assembly: GCA_903938365.1. Classification (GTDB taxonomy): domain Bacteria; phylum Pseudomonadota; class Gammaproteobacteria; order Steroidobacterales; family Steroidobacteraceae; genus UBA964. The sequence continues at coordinate 6,771 of CAJACZ010000009.1, forward strand.
CGCTGACCGCCGAAGACTGGGTCTGGTCCTTTCGGCGCATGCTCGATCCGGCAACGGCGTTTCCCCTGGCCTCGCGACTCTTTCCGATCCGCAATGCACGTGCGGTCGCCACGGGCAGCAAACCACCGGCGGCGCTCGGCGTGAGCGCGCCCGATGCGCGTACGGTGCGCATCGAGCTCGAAAATCCCGCCCCGTATCTCCTCGATTCAATGATGGCCGCGGCGATGCCGGTGCCCCGCCACGTGATCGAAAAACATGGTGCTGCCTGGATACGGCCCGAGAATCTCGTGAGCAACGGACCTTTCGTGCTCCAGGAGTGGCGGCCCAATGCCTACGTGCGTCTGCGCCGCAACGCGAATTTCTGGGCGGCCGATCGCGTCAGACTCGACGGCGTCTATCACTATCCGATCAGTGATGCGGCGACGCTGCTGCGTCGCTTCAATGCCGGCGAACTCGACTTCGTGATGGTGGTGCCGCCCGATCGTGCCGCCGCCCTGCAGGCGGCTGGCGACACCCGGCTCAAAGTGATGCGCGGTCTCGCCAACGAAGTGATCGTCTTCAACACCCGTAGCGGCCCGACGGCCGACGTGCGCGTGCGGCGCGCGCTTTCCATGCTGATCGAACGCGAGGCCATCGCGCGTGGGGTGATCGGCTTTCCGGGCGTCGAGGGCTATTCGTTCGTCCCTCCCGGCGTCCTCAATTATGGCGAGGCGGCCAAGCCCGATTTCGCGGGCTGGCCGGCGAGTAAGCGGCTCGCCGAAGCGCGGCGACTGCTCGCAGCCGCGGGCTACACGAGCGACAAGCCCTTGCGCCTGCGCCTCGGATTTCCGAACACTGACCTCAATCGCAAAGTCGCGGTCACGGTTAGTTCGATGTGGTCACGCGCCGGCGTCAAGGTCGATCTGGAGTCCAAGGAATCCAAAGCCCTGTTCGCCGAGATCGGCAAAGCAGACTTCGATGCCGTGCGCACGGTGTGGGTGGCGTCGGCGAGCGATCCGTACGCCTATCTCGAGCGGATGGTGTCGACGGGCTCCGCGGGCGCGGTGAACACCTCGGGCTACGCGAACCCGAAATTCGACGAGCGACTCGAGGCGGCCTCGCGCGAGGCGGACGTCCAGCGCCGCGCCGCGATCCTGCGCCAGGCTGAGGCGATGGCACTCGCCGATCAGCCGGTTGCGCCGGTGTATTACCTCGTCGGGCGGCGACTCGTGTCTTCCCGCGTGCAGGGGTTTGCGGATAATCCGCGCGGTGTGTATCCCACCTGGATGATGACGGTCTCGCCGCGCTGATTCGTCTCGCACGCCACCGTTGGCGGGAACAGCCGGATCATGTCGATCGTCGGCTGCCGGGTCCTGTGCTAGCGTGAGCATCCGATCCGCTGCATTCGAGGCCAATCCCATCATGGCTATTCATCCTTTTTCCCGCCGAATCTGGCTGTGCGCCGTGCTCGCGTTGTCCCTGGCGGGCTGCGCCGGCAGTGGCGATGAGCGCAAAGGCGTCGAGAAGGCGCTGGATGCCTTCGCGCAGGAACTGGCCGCCACGCCGATCGAGGCTTCTGCCCTGCCCGCGCGCCTGCGCGCATACCTAGGCCGGAATCCGGGGTTTTTCGGCAGCACGGTCACGCTCCTCGGCGCCGACCAGAAAGCCTCGGTCAGCCCGTATGTGTACAAGGCGGGTGAGGGCTATGCCGAGAAGAACCTGGTGGAGCCCGGCTACGACATCGACAGCCAGGTGTGGCTCGCCAAGGCCCGGGATTCAAAGGCGGCGACCTGGACCGAGCCGTACTTCGATGCCGGCGGCGGGGAGATCTGGATGATCACCCTCACCGTTCCCCTGATGAAGGACGGGGTGGTTTACGCCGTGGTCACGACCGACCTGCCGACGGACAAGCCCTAGCGTCGCCGACGGGGCTGGCCTGGCGGAGTTCCCGCCCCTTCAGCCCCAAAGATTCCGCTGCAGTGCCTATACGCGGGAAGGCGTATGGCGCCGTGCGCGCGCTGCAGGGGCGGTTTGCACGTTCTGTCCGCCCGGTAAATCCCCTGCAAATCTCCATGTCGTCTACAAGCATCCAGCGGCCGCGGACTCGATAACGGTATCCGCAGCGGACGACCCGCGGCACCGGCACACGGCCGGCCACACCCGACTGGAGACCGACATGAACCCGAACAAGGCGCTATGGGAGAAGGGCGACTTCACGCAGATCGCGGCGACGATGCGCGGCAGCGGCGAGACGCTGGTGGGCAGCCTGGGGATCCGCCCCGGGATGAAGATCCTCGACCTTGGGTGCGGTGACGGCACGACGGCGATCCCCGCCGCCCGGCTCGGCGCCGAGGTGCGGGGTGTCGACATCGCCGCCAACCTGGTCGCGAGCGGCAACCGGCGCGCACAGGAACTCGGGCTCGCGAACTGCCGGTTCACCGAGGGCGACGCCAGCGACCTGCGCGACCTGCAGACGGGGAGCTTCGACCTCGTCGTCTCGATCTTCGGCGCCATGTTCGCGCCGCGTCCGCTCGATGTCGCCCGGGAGATGGTCCGCGTCACACGCCCCGGCGGACGCATCGTCATGGGCAACTGGATCCCGAACGACCCTACGCTCGTCGCGCAGATCCTCAGGATCAGCGGGGCGTATTCACCGCCGCCGCCCGAAGGCTTCATCAGCCCGGTCCGGTGGGGCGTTGAAGCCGATGTATTGGAGCGCTTCGGCGCGGCCGGCCTGCCCGTCGCCGCGATCGACTGCCGTCGCGACACCTACGTGTTCGAGTGCGAGGGGCCGCCTGCGGGGCTGCTGGCGAGGTTCGAGGGCTTCTATGGCCCGACGATGAACGCCCTGGACGCCGCCCGCGCGAACGGCCGTGAAGCGGAGCTGCATGCCGAGCTGGAGGCCTTGTTCACGGCGCAGAACCAGAGCGGTGATCCGGCGCGCACGTCCATCCCGGCGACCTTCCTGAGGGTGACGGTCAGCGTGTAGCGGTCTGGTCGTTCCCGA
>CAJACZ010000010.1 GCA_903938365.1 uncultured Pseudomonadota bacterium
CCTCCGAACGGCCGCCGACGCAGGCCGAGGCACTCGTCGCGAAGTACAGGGGGAAGTCCGGCGCCGTCGCCGCGCCGCGGCCGGCCGCGCAGCAGTCGATGTGGTCCGAGACGCCCCGACCGCGCGCGTGATCCTGCTGTCGGACGGCTGCGCCAACCGCGGGATCACCGAGCACGATCCGATCTACGCGCAGTGTGCCGAGCTCGCGCGGGCGGGCGTCACGACCTCGACCTACGGTCTCGGGCGCAGCTTCAACGAGGAGCTGATGATCGGCATGGCGCGGCACGGCCTCGGCAGCTCGTACTACGGCCAGACGGCCGAGGACCTGATGGACCCGTTCCGCGAGGAGTTCGCGCTGCTGAACGCGCTCTGCGCGCGCCGCCTGCACCTCGCGGTCACGCCCGCCCCCGGCGTGAGCGTGAAGATGCTGAACGACTACGGCACGGCCGGCACCGACGCCTGGCTGCTGCCGGATCTCGCGTTCGGCGGCGAGGCCTGGGCCGTCGTCAGGCTGCGGGTGCCGTCGGGGAGCGGCGCCGCTGCGGACCCGATCGCGCTGGCCGCGTTCTCGGTCCGCTACACCACGCTCGACGGCGAGCCCCGCACGATCCCGCTGCAGTCTCTGGCGCTGCCGGCGCTCCCCGCCTCCGCGTTCAACGCCATTGCCGAGGACGAGCTCGTGGCGCGCCGCGCCGGTGAGTTGGAGGTTGCGCGGCTGCAGGGTGCGGCACGAACGGCTGCGCAGCAGGGAGACTGGAGCGCCGTCGACGTCGCACTGCGCAGAGCCGAGCGCTTTGCCGCCACGAACCCGTGGGTCGCCGCCGCGCTCGAGGAACTGCGCGCCCTCGCCGCCCGGAAAGACGACGTGATGTTCGCGAAGGAATCGGCGTACTCGGCGCGGCGAATGAGCAGCCGGCTGGCGGCACACTCGGAGCAGGCAATTCTCTTCGACGCGGCGCCGAGCGCCCCCTACCTGCGGCGCAAGGCGAACCAGGGCAAGACGGACGGGCGGCCGTAGGGGGGTTATTCGCGCATCCCTGTCCTGCGGGCCAGGTGAGATGCTCTTCGACCGTAACGGCTCGCGGCGCTTGGCGGTGCCGCGCAGGAGGGTGTAGCGTGCAACCCATGGGCGAAAGAATGAAACGGCTCGGCCTCGACAAGCTCCCGATCGACGAGCGGCTGGCCCTGCTGGATGAGCTTTGGGAGAGCGTCGCATCCGTCGCCCCGGCAACGTTGCAACTCTCGCCGGAAGAGATTGCGGAGCTCGATCGAAGGCTCGACGCGCTGGAGGCAGGCGGTGATCGCGGTCGGCCGGCCGCAGAGGTGCTGGCCGAACTCCGTCGCTCCCGGTGACTTACGACCTGCGGCTCGCCATTGAGCAAACACTGGAACGAATTGGGCGCACCCCTTTGGCGTACCAGAGCCTGCATCGCGAGATCGTCGTTTTCGCAGTACTCCATGGGCGCCGTAACCCGGCCGCGGTATTCAGGCGCTTTCCGGATTAGGTGGCCGCCGGCTCGGCAGGATATGGCGCGACGGAGACTCAGCGCCAGCGGAGGCCCGCGGGAGGCTCATCTGGTGAGCCTGGGGCGTGGCAGGCTGGTCGCGTCGAATGCGTTCCCGGGGCGAGTTCGGCCATGAGTTCAGACATCGACCTCGCCTTCCGCCCGAAAAGCTAATTCGGGCCGGAGAAGCTCGGCGGGTTCGCGCTCAGGTTCTTCTCGGCGGACTCGAAGTTCTACCCGGAGTTCGACGCGCTGTGCCGCGAGCGCGTGCGGGCGGCGGGCGGAGGCCAGGCTTGGGCTGGGCTGTAACGAGCCGGCGGGTCGAGATCCTCACCGGAGCGCGATTCCGGAACCGGCAGATCAGCTCCAGCTCCCCACCCAGCGACGCGACGTATCCGCTCAAAGTGGACAACAGCAGGTCGTCACGCTGTTCGATGCGTGAAATGGCGTCCTGCCCTTTTTCCATTCGCTTCGCGACGTCTACCTGGGTGAGCTTTAACGCCTTGCGAAGCTCGGCGAGCGAGTACTCCTCGGCAATCAGCTCGGCCGCCCGGGACATCACGGCACGACGCTCAGCGGGCGGAAGTCCGGCGATGACGCCATCGAGGGTCGGGCTCAGGTTCTTGCGCCGTTGCATCAACCTTCTCTCTTCAATTATCTGTCAATGTCGCGCGGAGCCAAGCCGGGCCGGCTGCAATCGCAGCAGGTGTGCGGCGTACCTTGCGTCTGCCTTGCCGATCAGTCGCTGGTAGAACCGTCTCTGTCCGACACCCGCTTTGTCTCCGGCGACCAGCAATATCGCTTCGCGGTTCGGATCGAAAGCGAAGGCTACCCGCCACTCGCCGCCGTCGGCCGAAAATCGCAGTTCCTTCATGTTTGCGTGCCTGGACCCCTTGAGGGTGTCGACCCGGGGGCGCCCAAGCTGCGGGCCGACCGTCGCGACCAGCTTTGCCTGAGCAAGCAGTTCAATTCGGACGGCGCTGCCGAGGTTGGAGAGCTCCCCCACGAACTCCGGCGCGAGGCGCACTTCCCAAGTCACCTTGAGATGTCTCTAAACGCATATGCATCGTAATACATACTATGGCTCGCCACCAGAACCAATTTCTGATTTCTCTCAGAGGGACGCGCGGACCGGGCATTGTTGCGCCAGTGCGCTCAGGCGCCTGAGATCATAGTGGGCGGAGGGGGTGCAAGACGCGCGCTTAATCTTGTCAAACACCTTCTTTTGCGAGTTCCCGCCTACCAACCGGGCCACCAGAACAGTGAAAAACTATGTTCGCATTTATCAAGCGCAGCGGCTTGAGGGTGGTGACGCTCGCCGATAAGGTGACGATACACAACGCGTTTCCGGACAGGCGGTTCAAGCCATGAAGCTCAACGACCACCCCGACACGGATTCCCTCTACATGGACCTGTCGGAGAAGCCTGGCGTCCGGAGTCGCGAGATCGGTCTGCGGACGCTCACGCTGTCGCAATTGCCGGGGAGTGTTCAGACCGTAGCGGCGTGATCGCGGCGATCACACTGACCTTGACGCCACGCTGAAGCGGCATACGAGCGCGGGTGCCGCGCTACGCGCGCAGGACGTCCGTCTGCGGGAAGGCCGCGCCCTTGAACAGCAGTCGCTCAGTGGTTGTTCCAGGCAGCGCGTGAGCGAAGCAGTCGCCGTAGTTGAGTCCGGCCGGGTGCCGGTTTGAGAGCTTCGGATGTTGAGCGCCATACCGGCGCTACACGGCTAGCAATCTGTCTACACGCTATCGTCCGGGAGGACCGGAGGGAAGTGCGTGGGCAGACTCCGCGGCAGCGTCAATCCGCCCCCGAGTCGGGGAAGTCTCAGCGGGTTGAGCCGGGCCGCCGCCGCGTCAGCAGGTCCGCCATGCGGGTCTGCCAGCCCGGGCCACTCGCCTTCCAGGCGGCGAGGGTCTCCGGCGGAAGCCGCAACGCGATGAGCGTGCGGGGGTTGGCGCTTTTCGGTCGCCCCCGCGGGCGGAGCAAGCGCTCGGCGGCTTCGGCCGGCAGCAGCTCCGGAAGCACATCCCGCGCC
>CAJACZ010000011.1 GCA_903938365.1 uncultured Pseudomonadota bacterium
CAGGGTTTGCCCGCGGACCAGGCTTTCGCGCGCGCCGAAGCGGCCGCCCGTGAGCTCGGCTGGGAGATCGTCGCGGCCGTGCCCGCGGAGGGACGACTCGAGGCCACCGACACCACGCTGTTCTTCGGCTTCAAGGACGACGTCATCGTCCGCCTGCGCGTCGAGGGCGGCGGCACGCGCATCGACGTGCGCTCGAAGTCGCGCGTCGGCCTGGGCGATGCGGGCACCAACGCCAAACGGGTCAGGGCGTTTCTCGCCCGGGTCGAGGCGTCCTGATGCAGCTGCTCGACCGAGGCGCCCGGGAGTTCGCCAGCTTCCGGGATTTCTACCCGTTCTACCTGGGTGAACACGCCAACCGGATCTCGCGGCGCCTGCACGTCATCGGTACCTGCGCTGCGTTGGCGCAATGGGTCGCTGCGGCGCTGCTGGGCCTGCCCATGCTGCTGGTGTCGGGCCTGCTCACGGGTTATGCGCTCGCCTGGATCGGTCATTTCGTCTTCGAGAAGAACCGGCCTGCGACCTTCAGGCACCCGCTCTACAGCCTGCTCGGCGACTTCGTGATGGCGCGCGACGTGCTCGCGCGCCGCATCGACTGGTAGCCCCCATGGCGTCCCGAGGCATCGACCGCGTCTTCGAGAGGCGGCTCGCCACGCTGATCAATGCGGGTGAGCCCGGCCTGCTGCAGGGTGGACGCCGCGGCGTCGAGAAGGAGTCCCTGCGCGTGACGCCCGACGGGCACGTCGCGCAGACGCCGCATCCCGCGGCGCTCGGTGCCGCGCTCACCGGCGAGCACATCACGACCGATTACTCCGAGGCGCTGATCGAACTGGTCACGCCGACCTTCCGCAGCAACTGGGAACTCCTGCAGTACCTCTGCGACCTCCACCAGTTCGTCTACCGGCACCTCGGCGATGAACTGCTCTGGGCCACCAGCATGCCCTGCGTGGTGGATGGCGACGCCAGCATCCCGATCGCCCAGTTCGGCAACTCCAACATCGGCCGGCTCAAGACCGTGTACCGCGAAGGCCTGGGCGTGCGCTACGGGCGCGTGATGCAGGCGATCTCCGGCGTGCACTTCAACTACTCCTTCCCCGAGAAGCTGTGGGAAGCCTGGGCCGCCGCGCGCGAATCGCGGGTCAGCGGCGCCCCGTTCATGTCTTCCAGCTATTTCGACCTGCTGCGCAATTACCGGCGTTTCGGCTGGATCGTCCTGTACCTGTTCGGGGTTTCGCCGACCGTCTGCAAGTCCTTCCTGCGCGCGCGCGGCGCGCAGCTGCCCGAGTTCGGCAGGGGCACGGCCTGGGAACCGCATGCCACGTCGCTGCGCATGAGCGACCTCGGCTACCGCAACCGCAGCCAGTCGGATGTCGAGGTCTCGGTCAACAGCCTCGACGAGTACGTGCGCGATCTCACGCGCGCCATGAGCACGCCACATCCCGAATACGAGAAGCTCGGCGTCAAGGTCGGCGACCAGTACCGGCAGCTGAACGCCAACCTGCTGCAGATCGAGAACGAGTACTACAGTTTCATACGCCCCAAGCGCGTGGCGCGCTCGGGCGAGCGGCCGACGCGTGCGCTGCAGCGCGCCGGCGTCGAATACGTCGAGGTGCGGGCGCTCGATGTCAGCGCCTTCGATCCGGTGGGCGTGAACCAGAACAAGCTGCGCTTCCTGGAAGCCTTCATGGTGCTGTGCCTCACCCGGGAGAGCCCGCTGATCGACAGCCGCGAGCAGTCCGAGCTCGACGGCAACCACCTGACCGTCGCGCGCCGCGGACGCGAGCCCGGCCTGCTGCTCACGCGCGACGGGCGTCCGGTCCCGATGCTCGACTGGGCGCGCGAGCTGGTCGACCAGATGCAGGGCATCTGCGAGATGCTCGACCACGGCGATCCGGCGCGGCCGTATTCCGCGGCGCTCGCCGTGCAGGCGGCCAAGCTCGAGGATGTCGCGCTGACGCCGTCGGCGCGACTGATCGTCGAGCTGCGCGAAACGGGCGAGTCCTTCTCCGAGATGGCGCTGCGCACCTCGCGGCAGCACAAGGACTACTTCCTCGACCTGCATCCGCCGGATGCGGCGCGTCTCGGTCAGTTCGCGGACGAGGCGGCCGAGTCGCTCGAGAAGGCGGCCGCCATCGAGCGGGCGCCCGGTCCGCCGTTCGACGAGTATCTGGCGAGTTACCTGGCCTGAGGGCCAGCCACACCGGCCCGCGTTCCCCGATGCCCGACGCACGACTTCCCTTGCTCGCAGACTCCCCGGCGGCGCGCGCGCTGGAGGACGGGTTTCCGGGGCTGCGCTTCGAGGCCAGTCTGGAGCGCGACTTCCGCGACAGCCACGATGCCGCCGCCCGGCCCCGCGTGCGGTTCGCTCTGGCGCTGGCGTTCTGCACCGTCCTCGGGTTCCTGCTGCTCGACCACGTGCTGCTGGATCGTCCGTGGCGGGTCCCGCAGGACCTGCTGCGCAACGGCCTTCAGCTGCTGCTGGTGACCGTGGCCTTCGCGCTCGCGACGCCTCGTCCGCGCGGGCGCCTGTTCCACGCCGTTATCCAGTGGGTGGCGGCTGCTTTCGGCATCTGCATGGTCGCTGCGATCGTGCAGGCCGGTGATCCGCAGCTGCAGGCGCTGGCCGTTTCGCGGCTGCTGCTCGCGACCTTCTTCTTCTATTTCATGCTCGGCATGGGCTTCTTCGCAGCCGTGCGCTGCAATGCCGTGGTGCTGGCGGTGCTGGCCGGTGGCGCGTGGGTCACGGCGATGCCGGCCGAGGCCGCGATCCACGGACTCGCGCTGCTGGTCTGCGCCAACCTGTTTGCCGGTGCCGGGTGTTACTGGCTGGAACACGCCAACCGGCTGGCCTTCCTGGAGCGCCGCCTGCTCGCCCAGGTGGCGAGCCGCGATGGCCTCACCGGACTGCTCAACCGTGCGGCCTTCGATGCCGAAATGCGCCGCGTCTGGGACCAGTCGGTCCGGGAATGCAGCAGCGTCACGGTGATCATGCTCGACCTGGACCACTTCAAGGCCTTCAATGACCGCTACGGGCATCAGGCAGGCGATGCGACCCTGCGCGCGGTCGCCGGCGTGCTGCGCCAGATCGCGCGCCGGCCGCTGGATATCGTCGCCCGCTACGGCGGCGAGGAACTCGTGGTGATCCTGCCCGGATCCGACCAGGCCCATGCCGAGAACACCGCGCGCGCCCTCGTGCAGGCGGTGGCCGCGCTCGGCATCCCGCACGATGCTTCGCCGACCCGCGGCTGCGTCACCGCCAGCGTGGGTTCAGCGACGGTCGAGGCCGTGCGCGAGCCTTCGCACGAGACCGCGATCCGCCTTGCGGACCGCGCGATGTACCTGGCGAAGGAGCAGGGCAGGGATCGGCACGTGGTGCTCGATCGCAGCCTCAACATCGTGGATTTCGCCGGCCAGCCCCGCTCCGCCGACTCACCGCCCGCCGCCGCCTAGGGCGGGTCCGGCTGCAGCGTGTAGCCGTCCTTGCCGATCCGCAGGCCCGGGAGCAGGGGTGGCTGGGTCGAGAAATCCCCGCGCATCAGCGCTGCGCCATCAATGGCGGACGCAGGCCTCTGTTCCGACCTGAGGATCCCTTCCGAGACGACCTGCCAGCGCCCCTCGCGCAGCGCCAGGAGTCGATAGACCGCGCCCGATTCGCTGACCAGCAGGAACTCGGACCCGGCCTCGCCCGTCATGTCGAGCCAGAGCCCCAGTGGCCGCCGCACCAGGCTGGGTTCTGCGCTGTCGGGCGCCTCGTGCCTGGCGCGCAACACGTCGACCAGCGCGGGTGGCAAGGATGTCCCGGCAGGATGGACGCGCAGCGCCGACAGCCAGCGCTCGAAGCCCGCTGCGCCTTCCATGTCCGCCGACTGGCCTGCCAGCGCCGCGGCCGCCGCGCTGCGGATCCGCGCGGACTCCGGGTGGTCCTGCAGTCTCGCCAGCTGCTCGAGGCTGCGCTTGCCGTAGCCCGCCAGGCCGTCATGGAGGTAGGCCAGGGCAGGGCCGGCCTGTTTCGCATCCGTGCTGTCCAGTACCCGCTGCTGCTGGCTGGCGGCGCTCAGGCGGAACGGCGATGCCGCGGGCGTCAGGGTGAGCAGCAGGCCACCGGCGATCGCCACGCCGATGACCGTGTTGGCGCGGCCCATCAACCCCAGCCAGGGGCCCGTGCGCAGCGCGGCGACCGAATAGGCCAGCGCGTAGGCGAGGGCGGCGAGCGCCACGAACAGTCCCCAGAAGCGTCCGTTGGTGAGGCCGAGCGAGGCCACGCGCACGCTGATCGAATACAGCGCGACGCCTGCGATCACCAGCAGCATCGGCGGTACGCAGCGCAGCGCCGCCGACAGCCAGCGGCCGTACGGCGCGGCGTCCTTCCCGTCCTGGTAGGCCGCGTTGAGCAGCAGCACGTTGCATGCGACGAGCCACAGCAGCCAGGTCGCGCTGACGGGCCGTTCGCTGCTGGCCAGCAGCGCGGGCAGCTTCGGCAACAGCGCGAGCGTGAACAGGACCACGATGAGTCCGGCGAGCGGCGCAAGCCATTTCAGGAGGCCGAGGATCTGCGCAAGCACGACGTCGACGAGGCGGTCCACGGAGCCGATCAGGTGCAGCGCAAATCCGAAAACGATGGCGGTCACCGGGTAGGCGAACAGCGGCATCGTGAACAGCTCGCGGAAGAAGTCGATCTCGAGGGTGTGGAACAGCTCGGCCCACAGGGCAAGCAGGATCCAGAACGCCCCGGTGAACACGCAGGCTTCGAGCAGCGTGATTTTTCCGCGCCACGCCGCGCTGAAGAGCCGGGGGTAGGGTGGGCTCCCCCGGTCCGCCTCGAGCCAGGCGCGGAGGAACGCCATCGCGATCAGCCAGGCCAGCAGCAGGGGCAGCAGGTGGCTGAAGTAGGCCGTCAGGCCTGCGTCGGCACCGCGGCCGGCGGCAGGGCTTTGCAGCACGCGTGCGCCGAAATGCCAGCCTGCGTAGGCGAGGCCGGCGCCGAGGCCGGCGAGTATCGCCCAGAGCCGCAGCTTGTGCAGGTGGCCGGCGAGCAGCTGCGCGGTGAGCGGCACCAGGCCCGCCAGCAGGTACAGCGGCACCAGCCATTGCAGGTCGGTCGCCGGCCAAGCCTGCTCCGCAACGGCCCGGTGCAGGCCGTAGAGCGCGAAGCCCTGCAGGACCGCAATTGCGAGGATGGCGTTGCGCGGCGCGACCGCCCCGGCCCCGGGTGTCGCTCCGGCGGCAGAAGGCTCAGTCACGCCGGATGGCGATCTGGCGGCGGCCCTTCGAGTCCCGCATGGCGCGGAACATGCCGCCGTTGTTGTAATCCATGACCACGTTGCCGCGCGCGTCCACCGCGATCACGCCGCCTTCGCCGCCGCGCTGCTTCAGCTTGTTCTGGATGACTTCGCGCACCGCGCGCTCGAGGCCCCAGTTGCGGTACTCGACCAGCGCGCAGATGTCGTAGGCGACGACCGAGCGGATGAAATACTCGCCGTGGCCGGTCGCGGAGACGGCGCAGCTTGCGTTGTTGGCGTAGGTGCCCGCGCCGATCACCGGTGCATCACCGATCCGGCCCCAGCGTTTGTTGGCCATGCCGCCGGTGGAGGTGGCGGCCGCGAGGTTGCCGTTGCGGTCGACCGCCACCGCGCCGACGGTGCCGAGGGCGGTCATTTCGTCGCGCACGCGGGTCTGGCTGCGCAGGATGCGATCGAGCTGCTGGCGGCGCGCCGGCGTGTGGAAGTAGCTGTTGGGCACCAGAGCGAAGCCCTGCTCCAGCGCGTAGTCTTCGGCGCCCGAGCCGTGCAGCAGCACGTGCGGCGAGTTTTCCATCACGCGGCGGGCGAGGTCGATGGGGTTTTTGATGTGGCGCAGGCCGGCCACGGCGCCGGCCCGCAGGTGCTCCCCGTCCATGATCGCGGCGTCGAGTTCCGCCTGGCCGTCGTGGGTGAGCACCGCGCCGCGGCCTGCGTTGAACAGCGGGTTGTCCTCGAGCAGGCGCACGGCGGTGGTCACCGCTTCGAGACTGGTGCCGCCGCTCTCGAGCACCGCGTAGCCCGCATCCAGTGCTGCCGCGAGGCCTGACCGATAGGTGGCGCCGTCGTCTGGCCCGAGCTGTTCGGGTGAAATGGCGCCTGCGCCGCCGTGGATCGCGATGGCCAGCATGCGGTGTTCCCCTCCCCGCGCCACAGCGGTGGTCGCGCCCAGCAAAGCCAGCAGGGCCCATGTTCGTGCTCGACGCGACATCGCTTGCCTCCAGCCGCTATGATCGGTCGGTGCCTGATTCTAGCGGCCCCCGGTCGCCGCGCACCAATTTCATGCGGAGCCCGCATCGATGAACGCCCACTCCGCACCCTCGATCCGCTTCAACCCGCGCTTCCTGGCGGTCGGTGTCGCGTTGCTGGCCGGTGCGTTCCTGGTGCCGCCGCTGTTCCGCAGCGCGCTGATCGCGCTGGCGATCGCGGCGGTCGTTCTGGCGCCCCTGCCCGGGGGCACGCGCGGGGTGGTCTTCTCGACGATGGTCGGTCTCGCCACCGGCATCGCCTCGGTCAACCTGTTCGCGGTGGGCATCTTCCAGGGCCCGATCACCGCTGAGTTCGGCTGGAGCCAGACGCAGTACTCGATCGTCACCCTGGTCGGGACGATCGTCACCGTCATCTCCTCCCTGTACATCGGCCGCCTGTTCGACCGTCAGGGCGTGCGACGCTGGGCGCTGTTGTGCATCGTGCTGTTCGCGCTGGCGCTGATCTCGCTGTACTGGCTCACCGACAGCCTGGTGCATTTCTACCTGGTGTTCGGCCTGATGCCGCTCATCGGCGCAGGCACCTCCTCGGTCGCCTATTCGCGCGTCATCGCCCGCTGGTTCGATCGGCGCCGCGGCCAGGCATTCGGCGCTGCGCTCGCCGGCATCGGCATCGGCGGCGCCGTGCTCTCGTCGCTCTCGCAGTACCTGATCGGCACCGTGGGCTGGCGTGGCGCGTATGTGGGCCTCGGCGTGCTGTCGCTGGCGGTCACGCTGCCGATCATCTTCTGGAAACTCAAGGACTCGCCGGCGGACGTCAACCTCGGGCTCGATGGCGTTCCGCTCGAACCCGCGGGCGCGAAGCCCGCCGCGCCGGGCGCCGAAGAGGCGACCGTGGAACTGCCCCCGCAGGCCAGGCTCGTCGGCTACACCGCAGCCGAATCGCGGCGCCTGCCGCGCTTCTGGCTGATGATCTCCGCTTTCCTGCTGCTGTCCTGCGGCATCGGCGGCGTACTGATCCCGCTGGTGCCGATCCTGCGAGCGCAGGGTGTCACGCCTGAACAGGCTGCGGCGGTGCAGGGCGCCCTGGGTCTGGCGTTGATCGTCGGCCGGGCCTTCGCCGGGTTCCTGATGGACCGCTTCTTCGCGCCGCTGATCGCCGCGGGGATCCTGGTATTCCCCATGATCGGCGTCACGCTGCTGGCGCTCGATGCCAACGGCACCACCGCGCTGATCGCGGCGGTGTGCATCGGCGTGGCCGCAGGCGCGGAACTGGACGTCGTGGCGGTGCTGATCACGCGCTATTTCGGCAACCTGGCCTACGCCGAGAACTATGGCTGGCAGTACGCCGCGTGGACTTTCGGTTCCGGCTCGGCCGTGATCATCACGAACATGGTGTTCGACCGCCTGGGCACCCACACGCCGGCGCTCTGGGTCTACGTGGGCCTGTTCGTGGTGTCCGCCCTGCTGGTGCTGAGGCTCGGCGCCTATCCTAAGCTGCCGGAGGCGGCTCCCGCAGGCAGTCCTTGAGCGCGATGGCCGGATCCGCAAGCCTGGCCGGATCAGGCCTGAACCGTGCCGCGATCAGCTTCCGGGCCGCCATCTGGTCCTTGGCCTGGTTGACTGTATCGATCGCGACCAGTTCGCCCTGCCGCAGGTAGCAGCACGAGAAACCGTGCTTCGCGGGATCCCCGCGCAGCACCATCCGGTCGTGGCCCTGCGCCAGGCCCACGATCAGCAGTTTGTGTTGGTACTGGTCGGACCAGAACCACGGGACCCGGTCGTGGACCGTGGGCGTTCCCATGATGTTGGCGGCCGCGCTGTGGGCTTGTTCGAAGGCGTTGTCCACCGACTCCAGCCGCACCCGCATGCCGTAATGCGGCGACGGGTGGTTGCTGCAGTCTCCGATCGCATAGATCGCCGGATCACTGCTGCGACAATGTTCGTCCACCACGATGCCGTTGTCGCAGGCGAGGCCGCTGGCGCGCGCCAGTTCGTCCGTCGGCACGACACCGATTCCGATCAGGACGAAATCCGCGGCATGCTCGCTGCCGTCGGTGCAGCGCACCGCCCGGACCCGGCCGTCCGCGCCGGCCAGGAATTCCTGCATCCGTGCACCGAGCACGATCCGCACGCCGTGCCGCTCGTGCTCCTCGTGGAAAAAGCGCGACACCGGTTCGCAGACCACGCGGTTCATCACCCGGTCCGCCATTTCCAGCACGGTGACCTCGACGCCGAGTTCGCGGCAGGTGGCGGCCACTTCCAGCCCGATGTAGCCCCCGCCGACGATGACGGCGCGGCGGCCGGGCCGCGCTTCGTCGCGCAGGCGGTCGGCGTCGGACATGGTGCGCAGCGAGTGGATTCCGGCCAGGTCGCTGCCGGGTACGGTCACCTGCCGGGGCCGGCTGCCGGTGGCCAGCACCAGGGTGTCGTAAGCGAGCGTCGAGCCATCATCGAGCTGCACCCGCCGGGTCGCGCGGTCGATCGACGTGGCGCGGCGGCCGAGCCGCAGGTCGACCCCGTGGTCGTCGTAGAACGACTGGTGGCGGAGCGGCATGCGATCGCGGGCCAGCGCGCCCGAGAGGTATTTCTTGGACAGCGGCGGGCGCTGGTAGGGCAGTTCGGGTTCCTCGCCCACGAGGGTGAGCGAGCCCGCGAAGCCCTTGCGGCGCAGGGCATCGACGGTCTGTGACGCGGACTGGCCCGCACCGATGATCAGGATGGCTGGCTTCATGATGTACCCAGCATAGACGCGAACCGGGCCATGGCGCCTCCGCACCATGCCTGAGCGCACGGCGCGCCGGAGTGCGCCATAATGGTGCGGCAGGCCGTGCCGGGTTCGGGCCAAGTCCACGAATCTGCACGGGTTCGTCGCCGCCTCACACGTGGCACGAAAGCTGCACTATCCTTCACGCACAACGGGATCGGCTCATCCGGGCCATCCGCGGACCGTCACGAAGTTGGGGAGTACAAAAAATGAAACTGGTTACTGCCATCATCAAGCCCTTCAAGCTCGACGACGTCCGGGCTGCGTTGTCGGAAATCGGCGTGTCCGGCATGACAGTGACCGAGGTCAAGGGCTTCGGCCGCCAGCGGGGTCACACCGAGCTCTACCGGGGTGCCGAATACGTGGTGGACTTCGTGCCCAAGACCCGCATCGAAGTGGCCGTGCGCAGTGACCTCGTCGACCAGGTGGTCGAGGCCATCGTGAAGGCAGCCAAGACCGGCAAGGTCGGCGACGGCAAGATCTTCATCACGAACATCGACCGCGTCATCCGCATCCGCACCGGCGAGACGGACGACTCCGCACTCTGAGGCACTCTGAGGCCGGGGCGCGGGATCTGCCGCGCCGCTTGCCCGACCCGCCCGCTCAGGCTACCTTCCGGCCGCGCACCAGCGCATCCGCGTATCCACGCGCCCATCCGAGGAGTCCCGAGCATGCCCAAGGCGATCCGCATCCACCAGACCGGCGGTCCCGAAGTCCTGCGCTACGAGGACTTCGATCCCGGCGCACCCGGCGAGGGTGAAGTGCAGCTGCGGCATACCGCCGTGGGCCTCAATTACATCGACGTATACGACCGCAGCGGCCTCTACCCGATGAGCCTGCCTGCCGGCCTCGGTCGCGAGGCCGCAGGGGTCGTCGTGGCCGTGGGACGCAAGGTCAAGGGCTTCCGCAAGGGCGACCGCGTGGCTTACGCGCACACCCAGCCCGGCAGCTACTCCGAGCTGCGCAACCTGCCGGCCGCCCGCCTCGTGAAGCTGCCGAAGGCCATCTCCGACGAGCAGGGCGCCGCGCTGATGCTCAAGGGCCTGACCGCGCAATACCTGCTGCGCCGCACCTACCGCGTGAAACGCGGCGACTGGATCCTGGTGCACGCCGCGGTCGGCGGGGTCGGGCTGATCCTCACGCAGTGGGCCCGGGCGCTGGGCGCGAAGGTCATCGGTGTGGTGGGCAGCCAGGAGAAGGTCGCGCTCGCGAAGAAGAACGGTTGCCACCATGTGCTGGTGCTGGGGCGCGACCTGCTGGTCGACAGCGTCCGCAAGCTGACCAAGGGTGCGGGCGTCGCCGTGGTCTACGACTCGGTAGGCAAGGACACCTTCATGGACTCGCTCGACTGCCTCGCGCCGCTGGGCATGATGGTCAGCTACGGCAACGCCTCGGGCCCGCCGCCCGCGATTTCACCGCTCGAACTGTCGAAGCGCGGCTCGCTGTTCCTGACCCGCCCTTCGCTGTTCGCCTACATCGCGGAGCGCAAGGACCTGGACGCCTCGGCGCGCGAGCTGTTCAGGATCGTCGCCGCGAAGAAGGTCAAGCTGCGCATCGGCCAGCGCTACCCGCTCGCCGAGGCGGCGCAGGCGCATCGCGACCTCGAGGCCCGCAAGACCACCGGATCGACGGTGCTGCTGCCCTGAGGCCTGCTCAGCGGCCTTCGCTGACGAAGGCCGCGACGGCGCGGGACCACTCGTCGGGCAGCTGGTCCGTGACGTCGATGCCGCCGCCCTCCAGGGCCACGTAGTCGAAGTCGGGACGCATGGCCCGCGTCGCCCTGGCGTGCTCGTGGATCTGGTCGCCGGTGTTCGTGAGGATCAGCGTCCGGTGAGTGAGCCTCGCGATCGCCGGGCCGTGGTCGTACTGGAACGCGGCGTGGTGGCCGTACCAGAACGGCCCGAGCCCACCGATCGTCTCCGCGATGTAGCGCGTCAGGATCGCGCCGGGCACGGTGCCCGCCGCCAGTGCGGCGCGGGTCTGGTACAGCTTCGCCAGGTGTGATCCATCGGGCAGCGGCGTGAAGCCGATTTCGTCGCGTCGCACCCATTCCAGGCCTGCCGCACGCTCGGCCTCGCTCAGCGGCAGCGGCCCGTTGAGGATCAGTCGCCCGACGCGCGCCGGGAACTGCAGCGCGACTTCCGTCGCCACCAGTGCGCCGGTGTGATGGCCGAGCACGGCAGCCTGCGCCAGCCCGAGCTGGTCGAGCACCGCGGGTACCGCGCAGGCATAGTCCTCGACCCTGGGCACGAAAGGCGTGGGGTCCGACATCCCGAAGCCGGGCATGTCGATGCCGATCGCCCGCACGCCGAGCGCCGCAAGCCGCGGGTAGACCGCCTCGAACTGGCGTGCGGAGACGGGTGCCTGGTGCAGCAGCACCACGGGCGGCCCGGTGCCGATGTCGTGGAAGTGCACCTGGCCATAAGGCCCCTGCGCATAGGCGCGGCGCGGTCTCGCGTCAGTCGTCGGGTTCATGTGTCGGCTCCCTGTGGCGTTCCGGGCATGCCCGGCTTTCCCGGAATTCCAGGCGCGCCGGGCGGCGCGACGATCCGTCCGTCGACGATCTCGATCTGCCGGTCCGCGGCTTCCGCGAAATGCATGTCGTGCGTGACGGCGATGATGCTGCGTCCCTGCACCGTGGCCAGTTCGCGCAGGATCGCGCGCACATTGTCCGCGGATTTCGTGTCCAGCGCGCCGGTGGGCTCGTCCGCGAGGATCACCAGCGGGTCGTTGGCCAGCGCCCGCGCGATGGCGACGCGCTGTCGCTGGCCGCCCGAGAGCTGCGAGGGCAGCTTGTGCTCGTGGCCGGCGAGGCCCAGGTCGCGAAGCAGCTGCAGGGCGCGTGCGCGCTGCGCATCGCGCTCGAGGCGCGCAAGCCGCCGCATCGGCATCAGCACGTTGTCCGCCGCCGAGAACTCGTTGAGCAGGAAGTGGAACTGGAAGACGAAGCCGAGTTTCGCGAGGCGGGTGCTTGCCAGCCGGTCCTCGTCGAAGCCGCTGGTGTCCTCGCCGTCGAGCAGCAGGCGCCCGGAGGTGGGTCGGTCGAGCAGCCCGAG
>CAJACZ010000012.1 GCA_903938365.1 uncultured Pseudomonadota bacterium
CAACACTCTTGCCGGGCCCCGGCGCGCAAACGATTGCATTTCCGGGACGCGTGTTGGTAGGATCTAGTCGCATTTGCCTGCGCCTATGGAGACCTATTGATGAAGACCGCGAACCACGCAGCTCTGATCCTGATCCCTCTGGCTGTTTCTGTTGCTCTCGCACAACAGCCGGCGCAGAAGCCTGCTGAATCCGCCTCCGGCATCGACGAGGTGACGATCACTGCGCAGCGTCGCGCCCAGAACCTGCAGGAAGTGCCCATCGCGGTTTCCGCCTTCACCGAGGCCGAGCTCGAGCGTCGCCAGATCACGCGCACCCTCGACCTGATCGCGTTCGTTCCGAACATGGTCGGTCACAACAACACCGGCGTGGGCACGGCCAACACCTACTCGATCCGCGCCCTGAACAACTCCGAGTCGATCGCCACCTTCGACCCGCCCGTCGGCACCTATGTCGACGACGTGTTCATGGCCCGCCAGAATGCCAACAACTTCCAGTTCTTCGATGCCGAGCGCGTCGAAGTGCTGCGCGGCCCGCAGGGCACGCTGTTCGGCCGCAACACCACCGGCGGCGCGATCAGCATCGTCATGAAGAAGCCGGGCGAGGAGTTCGGCGGATTCACCGAGCTGGGTTACGGTGAATACGACCGCAAGCACGCGCGTGCCTCCTTCGACATGCCGATCGTCGACGGCAAGGTGCTCTCCAAGGTGTCCGTGTTCTTCGCGGAGGATGACGGCTTCGTCACCAACCGCACCACCGGCCAGACCCTCAACGGCGAGAAGACCTGGGGCGTACGCGGCGCGCTGCGCGTCAATTTCTCCGACGACGTCACCTGGGACGTTTCGGCGGACTTCGTCGACTCGGCGCTGTCCAACATCGTCAACTTCGTCAACCCGGGCAGCTCGCAGCGCTTCGACAACACGCGCCTGCGCACCGACACCCCGATCGGCGCCAACCTCGTGTCCGCGCGTCTCGCGGGCGTGCCGCTCGGCAACTACACGGAGTCCGCCTCGCTGATCTCCAACGTCGAGATCGCCGCCTGGGAAGGCGCGACGATCAACTTCATCTCGGGTTGGCGTTCGCTGGACCAGCAGTTCATCACGGATTCCTTCGACAGCATCACGGGCGCGGTGTTCGCCCCGGACAACCAGTATCAGCTGGTGAGCTCGCGTCCCGGCACTGCGACGCCGCTGGTCAACGACGGCAAGCACAACCAGTTCACGCAGGAAATCAAGCTGTCCGCGTCGGCGCTAGGCGGCAAGCTTGACTACGTCGCGGGTATCTTCTCGTTCAACGACCGCAACGACACTGCGTTCGCGAACATCAGCCTGCCCGTGACCGGCAATGCCACCGTCACGCAGGATCGCATCATGAAGAACGACACGAAGTCGCTCGCGATCTACGCCCAGGGTGATTACCACGTCACGGACCGCCTCACGGCGACCCTCGGCCTTCGCTACACGGACGAGACCAAGGAAATCGAGTTCATCCCGAACGTGAGCCCCATCCCGACCCGGCTCTTCCCGCCCTTCACCACCGCCGATCTGCAGGCCGCCGGCATCCCGACCGAGCTCGACGAGCAGCAGTGGACGCCCCGCATCGCCGTCGACTACAAGGTCAGCGACGACATCATGGTGTTCGCCTCGGCGACGCGCGGCTTCAAGGCGGGCGGCTGGAACGCCCGGGCCAACTTCGGCCGCCTCGCGCTCAGCTTCGACTCCGAGAAGGTCTGGTCGTACGAGACCGGTGCCCGCACCGAGTGGCTGGATGGCCAGCTGCGCGTCAACGTCAACGCGTTCTTCATGGACGTTGCCGACTTCCAGCTCCCGGCCGGCTACGCCGACCCGGCGACCAACATCATCAACTACCTGACCCGCAACTTCGCCGACCTCGAGAACTACGGCTTCGAGGCCGAGGTGTCCTGGGCGGTGACCGACAAGGTCAACATGTTCTGGGGCGGCGGCTACCAGAAGGCCAAGTACACCAACGTCGACCCGACGGTGCTCGCCCAGGCCGAGAACTGCCGCAACCTGATCGCACAGGGGCGTCCGACCGCGGGCGTCTGCAACGTGTCGGTCATTACCCCGACCGGCCAGATCGCCGAGCCCGTCCGTGCGCCGGAGTTCACCTCCACGCTCGGCGTCAACGGCACCTTCTCGCTGGGTGAGAACCTCAAGCTGCAGCCGAGCGTCAACTGGAGCTACTACGGCGACAGCTGGGCGGCCACCGCGAACACGCCGATCGGCCTGAACGCCTCGCACAGCACGTTCAATGCGGGCGTCACGCTGCGCAGCGCGAACAGTGGCTGGGCGGTGACGGCGGACTGCACCAACTGCACCAACGAGGAATACGTGGTGTCCTACCTCGTGTACCCGTACCTCAACGAGCCGCGTCGCTGGATGGTGCGCGCCCGTTTCGACTTCTGAGTAACGGTACTTTGACTGCGGGTCGGGTATTTCTCCGGTCCATCGCCACGCTCGCCCTCGCGGGCGTGGCGACACTCTCGACCCTGGTGGGCCAGGCCGCGGAAGCGGCCCGGCCCGCTCTCGAGAGTTTCAAGATCGCGACCATCGCGGCAGCCGACCTCGGCGAGATCGAACGTCGCTACGGTCGATGGATCGACTACAAAGTCCGTGAACGGGGCAAGGTTCCCAGGGACCTCGCGCGCAGCTGGGGTGCCCCGAAGGCAGCCGGCCGCGACTACATCCTGCTCAGTTCCGACGCAGCGCCCGAAGTCTTCATCCGCGTCGTCCGGACCCCGGGGGTCAAGGGCTACGAGCCCCTCACCACCCATGGCTGGAACGCCATCGAGATCATCGTCGATGACCCCGATGCACTGTTCACCAGCATGGCGCCTTCGCCGTTCACGGTGATCGGCGAACCGGCTCCGCTCGGTTCCTATCCGACGATCCGCGCCTTTCAGGTCGTGGGCAGCGCCTCCGAAGTGCTGTATCTGACCGCCGAGACGGGCGACCGCTCGAAGTCGATCCTGCCCGACCCCAACGGGCGGGTCGGGCGCATCTTCATCATGGTCGTGGCCGGCCCGGACATCCATGCCCTGCAGGGCTGGTATGTCGACAAGTTCAACCTGCCGAAAAACCCGGTACGCGAGCGGCCGCTGAAGCTGCTGACGCGCGCGCAGAACCTGGCGCCGGACCGCGCCATGCCGATCGTCACGGCGCGCCTGGCCGAGCACGGCAACCTGATCGAATTCGATGGCTATTCCGAGAGCACCACGCCGCGTCCCCGGCGCAAGGGCGAACTGCCCCACGCGATCGCCATGACGAGTTTCATCGTCCGGGACCTCGACGCACTCAAACTCGAATACATCACGCCGCCGGCTGTGCGCAGCGGGCTGGCCTACCAGGGGCGGCGCGCCGCGACCGTGGTCGGCCCTGCGGGCGAACTGATCGAGCTGATCGAAGCTTCCGCAGCGCCGCGCTGAGTCGGCTGCCTCAGGGTGCGCTGGCGGGGATCCCGAGGGTGGTTGCCCGCCGCACCAGTTCCGCGCTCACATAGACGCCCTCGGCGGGTGCCCCGGGTTCGCTGATCTGGCGATCGAGGATCCCCAGCGCCTGCTCGACGATGGTTTCCATAGGTTGCCGCACGGTCGTCAGCCCATAGCCCAGCCAGCACGCCTGAGGCAGGTCATCGAAGCCCACGACCGACATCTGCCCGGGCACCACCGCGCCCGCGCGGCGCAGGCCGTCGAGGACCCCGAAGGCCACGATGTCGTTGGCGACGAAAATCCCGTCCGCCCCGGGTAGCTGCTCGAGCAGCGCCCGCGCCGCGGCGAGCCCGCCCTCATAGCTGTAGACCGTGGCGAAACGCCGGGGTGCTGTCAGTCCGGCGTCCATCGCGCCGTCGCGCAGGCCTGCTTCACGCTGCTCGTCCTGGAAGGTGGCCTTGGACGGATCTGCGCCGACGTAGGCGATGCGCCGGCGTCCTTCCGCGGCGAACAGGCTTGCCACCTGCAGCCCGGCCTCGTGGTTGTTGCAGCTCACAAAGGAGCCCTCGACATTGGCGAGCCGGTTCACCATCACGGTGGGAATGTCGAAGCGGCGGCACAACGCGAATGCCTCGGGCGTCATGCTCGCCGCGCCGATCAGGCAGCCGCTGACCTGATGCCGCGCAAGGGTCGCGAGGGTCGCCTCGATGCGGTCGGATTCCCGCATCCGGACGATCATCAAGGGCTTGCTGCGCAGCGCGAGCCGCTCGGTGATGAGCGGGATCATCTCAAGGTAGAAAGGGTTCTGCGACGGACCCAGCACCAGTGCCACCACGTCCGAGCGGCGGGTCACCAGTCCGCGTGCGGTCACGTTGGGCACGAATCCGACGCGGGCCGCGATCCCCTGGATCCGCGCCCGCGTGCGCAGCGAGATGCTCGGGTCGTCGTTGATGGCCCGCGATACCGTGGACGGTGCGACCCGCGCCAGCGTCGCAATCATCTTGATCGTGGGGCGTCCCGGGAGGACGGCAGGGGGCTTGGGGGTCACGCGAAATCCGCTCGGCAGCGATGGTTGATGCTAACGCAAACGTTTGCTCCAACCATTGTCCATTGGTGGCTAGAATCAACCATGCCTCGGCCGCATGTCGAATTCATCCAGTCGCAGCGGATCGCGTGGCGCCCCCACACTGAGGGCCTGCTCGCCGGCACCGACTCGCGCGAACTCAGCGCTGATCCGCTGACCGGCGCCTGCACGCGCGTCGTGAGATACCCGCCCGGCTATCAGGGTGCGGCCGTGCGCGGCCTGGACGCCGACGAGGAGTTATTCGTGCTCGACGGCGCGCTGCTGATCGACGGCCGCCGCTTCGCGCATCACGCCTATGCGTTCCTGCCGGCAGGACACCCGCGCGGCGTGGTGCGTTCCGACGGTGGCGCCGTGGTGCTGAGCTTCTACTCCGCGCGACCGGCCATCCTCGATGCGCCCTGGCGGGGCGATTCCCCGGCCGCGCGGCTCATCGAGCATATCGACTGCTATGCCGTCCCCTGGGAACCCGTGCGCTACAAGGAAATGCGCTCGGGCGCGCTGCGGAAACCGCTGCGCAAGGATCCCGTCACGGGTGACGAGACCTGGCTGCTGACCAGTCCTCCGCATGGCATGCCGCCCGGAGGCGCGGGCGCACGTGAAACTCATCCGACCGTCGAGGAAGTCTACGTGCTCGACGGCGACCTCCATGGCAACTGCGGCGTGATGCGACCCGGCGCCTATTTCTGGCGGCCCCCCGGGATCCTCCATGGTCCCTACGGCACGCGCCGCGGCGCGACCAGCCTGTACCGCACGGTGGGTGGCCCGCTCGTCGCGGAGTGGACCGCGGACAAGGCACCGTTCTCTTACGACCCGCCCTATACGCCCGTGCTTCCGCCCGGTCTGGAACTGCTGCCCGAGCCTGCATCCGCCGACGAGTCGCCGTTCTGATGACCGACACCGCTGCTGCAGCCGCGAGCCCGCCCTGGCCGAAGCCGTCCACCGCCTGGCGACTGACGCTCCTGCTGATGCTGGCCTACGTGGTGTCCTTCCTCGACCGCTTCGTGATCAGCCTGCTGATCGAGCCGATCAAGGCTTCGATGGCGCTCACCGACCTGCAGATCGGCCTGCTGCTGGGTCCCGCGTTCGCGATTTTCTACCTGACCCTGGGCATCCCGATCGGCTGGTACGCCGACCGCGCGCCACGGCGCCGCATCATCGCCTCCGGAATCGCGCTGTGGAGCGCGATGACCGCGATGTGCGGTCTCGCCGGCAGCTTCTGGCCGCTGTTCCTCGCGCGTATCGGTGTCGGCGTCGGCGAGGCGACGCTCGCGCCCTGCGCCGTGCCGATGCTCAGCGACTCCTTCAGGCCGGAAGCGCGCGCGCGCCCGATCAGCGTCTACATGAGCGGGTCGTTCATCGGCGGTGCGGCGTCGTTCCTGTTCGGGGGCCTGCTGATCGCCGCAGTCGATCGTGTGGCTCCGGTCACGCTGCCTGTCGTCGGGTCGCTGGAGACCTGGCAGATGGTCTTCATCATCGTGGGGTTGCCCGGTGTGCTGCTTGCCGCACTGATGCTGACGGTGCCGGAGCCGCCACGTCGCGTGTCCGTCTCATTGCCGGGCACTGCAACGGCCGACCGGGATGCCGTCCGCTTCATGCTCGACCGCTGGCGTGCCTATGGGACCCTGCTGGCGGGCATGGCCGCCGTCTTTGCGATCGGTTCGCTCGCGCAATGGAACGTCGCGCTGTTCCAGCGCAACTGGGGCTGGAGCATCACCGACATCGGCGTGGCCACGGGCCTGACGATGCTGCTCTGCGCCGTGCCCGGCACGATGTTCAGCGGCTGGCTGACCTCTGCATGGCTGCGCAGGGGGCGCGAGGACGCGCCGCTGCGCGTCGTGACCCTCGGGCTCGCCGTCTTCACGCCGGCGGCGCTCGCCGCCCCGATGATGCCCAGCGGGGAACTCGCGCTGGCCTGTTTCGGCCTCTCGTTCTTCGCCCAGGCCATGGCGGTCGCCGCCGGTCCGGCGGCGCTGGTCGATCTCACCCCGGCGCCGATCCGTTCACGGGCGGTTGCCGTCTACTGGTCGGCCATCAGCATCGTGGGCATGCTCATCGGACCGGCTGCGGTAGGCGCCTTGACCGACGCCTTCGGCGACCCCAGGGCGCTGCGCTACAGCCTGGTGATTGTCACCCTGATGTTCGCCGTGCCCGGCCTGGTCGCGCTGCTGGCCGGCGCCCGCATCTATCGCCGTTCGCTGGTCGCGCGCGACGCCTGAACCCGTCGCCGGGCTCAGCGCTCGATGGTGGCCAGCGAGCGTTCGGTGTAGCGCGGCCCGCTTGCGGACCCCAGCGCGTCGAGTTGCGCAAGATCGGTCGCGTCGAGCTGCAGGTCCACGCAGGCTGCATTCGACTCGAGGTAGCTGCGGCGCTTGGTGCCCGGGATCGGCACGATGTCCGGGCCGCGCTGCAGCAGCCAGGCGAGCGCGACCTGCGCTTCGCTGGCGCCGTGTCGCGCGGCCACGGCGCGCACCGACTCGAGCAGCGCGAGGTTGCGCTCATAGTGCCCGGCGGCAAAGCGCGGATCGTGCAGGCGCCGGTAGTCGTTCTCCGGGAGCTTGTCCGGCGCAGGCAGCGCGCCACCCAGGAAGCCGCGGCCCAGCGGGCTGTAGGGCACGATGCCGATGCCCAGTTCGCGGCAGGTGGCCATGATGCCCGGGCCACCGTCCGGGGCGGGCTCTTCAATGTTGCGTTCCCAGAGCGAATACTCGCTCTGCAGGGCGCTGATCGGATGCACCGCGTGTGCGCGTCGCAGGGTCTCGACGCTCATCTCCGACAGGCCCAGGTAGCGCACCTTGCCCGCGTGAACCTGCTCGGCCATCGCCCCGACGGTCTCTTCGATCGGCACGTTGCGGTCGCGTCGGTGCTGGTACCAGAGGTCGATGTAGTCCGTACCCAGCCGCTGCAGGCAGCCGTCGAGCGCGCGCCGCATGTTTTCCGGGCGACCGTCGACACCGTCGATGCGGCCGTCGGGCGTGATGGCGAAGCCGAACTTGGTCGCTATGATCGCCTGGCTTCGGCGCCCTGCCAGCGCGCGGCCGACCAGGGTCTCGTTGCTGTAGGGACCATAGACTTCCGCGGTATCGAGGAAATCGATGCCCAGGTCGAGGGCGCGCTGGACGGTCGCGATGCCCTCGGCCTCGTCCGGCACGCCGTACATGTGCGGCATGCCGGCGACGCCCGTCATGCCCATGGTGCCCAGGCCGATGGCCGAGACGTTAAGGCCCTGCGAGCCCAGGTTCCTGCGTTGCATGAGCGACCCCTGTCCCCGAGCGGCTCAGACGCCGCCCAGGAAGTCCTGTTTGCCGACCTCGACACCGGCGCCCCGCAGCAGCGCGTAGGCGGCCGTCACGTGGAAATAGAAGTTCGGCAGCGCCCACTTCTGCAGGAAGGGCAGGCCGTCCATCTCCAGGGTGCGCGTGCGCAGCGGGACCACGATGTGCCGGGTCTCCGCGCCTTCGAGCTGCGCGGCCGTCACGGTGTTCAGCCAGGCAAGGGTCTTCGCGATGCGCTCCTGCAGTTCCGCGAGGGTCTTTTCCTCGTCCGCGAACTTCGGCGCTTCGATGGCCGCGAGGCGGGCCGTGCTGTTCTTGGCAAAGTCGCAGGTCAGCTGCACCTGGCGCGTGAAGGACAGCATGTCGGGCGCGAGGCGCAGCCCTTCGATCACACCGGCTTCGAGCTTCTTCGCCTGCGCGAATGCCGCGGCCTTGTCGAGGAGCTTCGCGAGGTTGCCGAGCATGGGCACGAACTGCCCGACGGTCATAGCGTGTACTGAAAGCGTCATGGGGTCTTCCTGTTCGAGGGTGATTCGCTGGCGCGCCGATCATCGATCCATTTGCGCGTGACCGTCCAGGTGGTGGCGTTCGGGCGCGGGTCGTCGAGCGGCGGCGGGACCAGGTATTCGGGATAACGGGTCTCGAGGATCTTCATGAGCTGCGGCGGGATCCGCGCGCGGTCGAAGGTCGAGAAGCCGGTGGCGTTGAAGATCATCAGGCCGGGACGGTCTCCCATGCGCATCCACGGCAGCCATGCCGAGATGCGCTGCCAGACCAGGCGCGAGTCGCTGATGCGGAGTTTGCGCGCATCGGTGAAGTCGGCGGCCCGGTAGAAGGTGTTGAAGATCTCCATCGCGTGGTACTTGCCGCCCACGTAGTCCTGGTAGTCGCCGGTGAGCGGGTTGTCGTAGAACAGCGGGACTTCGCTGGAGGACACCAGCAGGTCGTCGTACTGGCGCAGCGAGACCTTGAGGGGTTCGCCGTTCGCCATGCGCGCGAAGGTCGGCTGGCGCATGTTCACCGGATCATTCGCGACATGGATGACGTCGACCGTGGCGCCGGTCCACGGATTCTTCCAGGTGTCGATGACCTCGCCGGTCACCGGGTCGAGATACACCATGATCTCGCGCGAGAGGCTGCGGAAGCCCTCACCCCGGGCCGGGTCGCTCATGCGCGCGCACTGACGGGTGTTGATGCCGATGACGTCGAAGATGTGGCGGTCTTTCTCGCCCGGCGAGCGACTGTACATGCGGCCTTCCCACATGCCGTAACGCGTGACGCCGGCCTCGGTGGTGCCACAGGTAAGTTTCGCGTTCCACACCAGGGCTTCGGCGCCCTCGCGACGGGCCTCGGGTGTCAGCAGGCTGCCTGCGCCGGAAGCCGCGGGAACCAGGGTGGCCAGCGTGAGCGCTGCAAGTGCCCAAGGGCTGCAGAAAGTGGCGCGTAAGTGCATGCAGGGTCTCCGTGGTGGCGCTGTGCTGCGGCCGGGGAGGCGATAGTACCGCCCGATGGCTCCCCGCGGGATCCGCTGTGAACGGCCCCTTCCAGCTTGATTCTCTTGTGAGACAATACACGTTCCGAAAGCCGCTTCTGGTCTCGAAATGTCACTGATCTGGTCTCCGGCACACATGGCGACCTTTGCGAAGGTCGTGGATCTCAACGGGTTCTCGGCCGCGGCGCGGGCGCTCAAGGTGCCCAAGGCGGGAGTCAGTCGAGCGATCGCCGAACTGGAGCGGGAACTGGGCCTCAAGGTCCTGACCCGCACCACGCGTCGCATCCACCTGACGGCGGCCGGCGAGCAGCTGCTGCCGCACTGCCGGGCCATCCTCGAAGCGGTCGCGCGGGTGCACCAGTGCGCGGCCGGCCTGACTGAGCAACGGCACGGGCCGCTGCGTGTACTGGCCGACACGACTTACGGGCGCGTGCTGCTGGCACCGCTGGTGCCGCGTTTCCTGGAGCGCTTTCCCGACGTGCCGCTGGAAGTGGAGCTGGGCGATGTCGGCGATCCGACGCGGGTCGGCGAGTACGACGTGACCATCCAGTCCGGCACCAGCAGTGCGCCGGATCGGGTGTCCCGCGTGCTGGGTGCGCCGCCGGCCATCCTGTGTGCGACCCCGGCGTACCTCCAGAAGCACGGCGTGCCGGCGCAGCCGGAGGACCTCGAGCGGCACGCGCTGCTCACGCCGGATGGCGCGGGCCCGCTGTTCGTGCTGCGACTGTCGCAGGGGCTGCGGCGTGCCGAAGTCACGGTCCGACCGAAGCTTGCGGTCAATGATCCTGCGCTGCTGCATGCCTCCGTCGCGGCGGGCCTGGGGGTGGCGTTGCTGCCCGAGTTCCTGTGCCGGCAGGGGCTGTCCACCCAGAAGCTGCGCCA
Organism: uncultured Pseudomonadota bacterium; assembly: GCA_903938365.1. Taxonomy (GTDB): domain Bacteria; phylum Pseudomonadota; class Gammaproteobacteria; order Steroidobacterales; family Steroidobacteraceae; genus UBA964. The sequence continues at coordinate 10,177 of CAJACZ010000012.1, forward strand.
GGTGCTCCCGGAATGGGGCCTGCCGGACCAGCCGCCGCTCTGCGCCGTGTATCCGGCGCACCTGGCCCAGGACGCCCGTGTGATCGCCCTCGTGGATTTCCTCGCCGCGAATATCGTGCCCGCGCTGGCGCGGTAGAATGCGGGAAGTCCCAGTGTTGGGTCGGAGAGGTCAAAGGCATGTACCGCGCGCCAATCAAGGATATCCGCTTCGTACTTCGTGAGCTGATCGGCGAGTCCGGCCTGCAGGCCTGTCCCGCCTTCGCGGACTATTCCTTCGACCTCGCCGACGCGGTGCTCGAGGAGGCCGGCAAGTTCTCCGAGAACGTCCTCGACCCGATCTACAAATCGGGTGATCGTGACGGCGCACGCTGGAGCCCCGCAGGGGTCACCAGCCCGCCGGGCTTCAAGGCGGCCTACGCACAGTTCGTCGAGGGCGGGTGGCCCAGCCTGCGCGCGCCGCCGGAATTCGGCGGCCAGGGCGTCCCGGCCGTGCTGGGCACCGCGGTCGAGGAACTGTGGGGCGCCTCCAACCTCGCCTTCAAGCTGTGTCCGATGCTCACCCAGGGTGCCGTCGAGGCCCTGGACCATTACGGCACCGACGCGCAGAAGGCGGCCTTCCTGACCAAAATGGTCAGCGGCGAATGGACCGGCACGATGAACCTGACCGAGCCCCAGGCGGGCTCGGACCTGTCCCAGATCCGCACGCGCGCGGTGCCGGATGGCGCACAGCACCGGCTGTTCGGCCAGAAGATCTTCATCACCTGGGGCGACCACGACTGCACCCCCAACATCATCCACCTCGTGCTGGCGCGCATCGAGGGCGCGCCCGCGGGCGTCCGGGGCATTTCGCTGTTCATCGTCCCCAAGTTCCTCGTCGCTGACGACGGCTCGCCGGGCGAGCGGAACGACGTCCACTGCATCTCCATCGAGCACAAGCTCGGCATCCATGGCAGTCCGACCTGCGTCATGTCCTACGGGCAGGGCGAGGGTGCGATCGGCTATCTGGTGGGCGAGGCCAACCGCGGCCTCGAATACATGTTCGTGATGATGAACGCGGCGCGCCTGTCCGTCGGCCTCGAAGGCTATGCGGTCGCGGAGCGTTCCTTCCAGCAGGCAGCCGAATGGGCACGCACCCGCGTGCAGGGCAAGCCGCCGGTGGCGGGCTCGAGCCCGCAGTCGCCGATCATCCACCACCCCGACGTGAAGCGGATGCTGCTGACCATGAAGTCGCAGATCGAGGCCATGCGGGCGCTCGGGCTTTATACGGCCTACCAGCTCGACCTGGGGCGCGGGCATCCCGATCCTGCGGCGCGCGCCGCGGCGCAGGCGCGCGGCGACCTGCTGATCCCCATCGTCAAGGGCTGGAGCACCGAGACCGGCATCGAGCTGACTTCGCTGGGCGTGCAGGTGCACGGCGGCATGGGCTTCGTCGAAGAGACCGGCGCAGCGCAGGCCTATCGCGATGTGCGCATCACCACCATCTACGAAGGCACCACCGGCATCCAGTCCAACGACCTGGTGGGGCGCAAGGTGGGCCGCGACCGCGGCGCCGCAATCGGTGCGCTGATCGCGGACATGCAGCGCGAGCTCGACGCCATCGCCACGGACGATCCACAGCTGGCGGGCACGAAGGCCGCCGCGCTGCGGGGCGTGGCTGCGCTGCACGAGGCCGTCGGTCATGTCCTCGAGGCCGGCGCGAAGTCGCCTGACAGCCTGTACGCCGTTTCCGTGCCCTTCCTCAAGCTCTGCGGCATCGTGGCAGGCGGCTGGCTGATGACCCGCTCGGCCGCCATCGCCGCGGCGCAGCTCGGCGCGGGTGCGACGGATCGCGATTTCCTGCTCGGGAAGTGCGCCACGGCGCGATTCTATGCGGCGCAGGTTCTGCCGCAGGTCCAGGCTCTGCTGCCGATCGTGGCGCAGGGTGCAGCCAGCGTCGTCGAGACCGACGCCGCGCTGCTGTAACGGCGTTCGCGCAGGAAGTTCCGCCGTGCAGCGTCGTCAGTTCATGCAGTCCGGGGCCGCAACGGCCGCCGTGCTGCTGGCCCCGGGTGTGCCGTCCTCCACGGCGGCGGGCGGCGGTGTCGCCGCGGGCGCGCTGCTCACCCGCCGCATCCCGTCGAGCGGTGAAGCCCTCCCGGTCATCGGTCTCGGCACGTCCGGGCCCTTCGAGGTGGGCCCCGACGCCGGAGCGCGCGCGCCGTTGTCCGAGGTGCTGGGCGCGTTCTTCGCGGCCGGCGCGACGGTCCTCGACACTTCGCCGATGTATTCCACCGCCGAGGCCGTGCTCGGTGACCTGCTCACCCCGCCGATGCAGCGCCAGGCCTTCGTCGCCACCAAGGTCTGGACGCGTGGCGAGCGGGAGGGCATCGCGCAGATGACCCGCTCGATGGCGCTGCTCCGGCGCGACAAGGTCGACCTGATGCAGGTGCACAACCTGCTCGACCTCGACGTGCAATGGCGGACGCTGCGGCGCTGGAAGGAAGAGGGGCGGGTCCGCTACATCGGGATCACCCATTTCACGGTGGACTCCCACGCCGAGCTCGCCCGCGTGATCGAGCGCGAGCAGCCCGACTTCGTCCAGTTCAACTATTCCGCGTCCACGCCGGAGGCCGCAAACCGCCTGCTGCCGCTCTGCGCGGACCGTGGCGTGGCCACGCTGGTCAACCGCGCTTTCGATGACGGCAAGCTGCTCGCGCGCCTGAAGGACCGCCCGCTGCCGGCATGGGCCGGCGAGATCGACTGCGGCAGCTGGGCGCAGCTGCTGCTGAAGTTCGTGATCGCCCATCCGGCCGTCACCTGCGTGATCCCGGCCACCGGCAAGCTGCGCAATCTCCAGGACAACCTCGCCGCGGGTCGCGGGCGCCTGCCCGACGCCAGGCTCAGGCAGTTGATCATCGAGGCCGTGCGCGCCTAGGTCGCGGCGGGCCGCGGCGCACGCAGCGTCTGCCAGGCCGTGAGCGCCGCCTCGCGCGAGCGCTTCAGGTCGACGATCGGCAGCGGATAGTCGCGACCGAGCACGATGCCGGCACGCTGCAGGGTCTCCGGTCTGGCCTCCCAGGGGGCGTGGATGTCGCCGCCCGACAGGCGCGCGAGTTCCGGCACCCAGCGCCGGACGTAGTCCCCGGTCGGGTCGAATTTCAGCCCCTGGCTCACCGGGTTGAAGACCCTGAAGTAGGGCGCGGCATCCGCGCCGCAGCCCGCGGTCCATTGCCAGCCCAGCGTGTTGGCCGCCAGGTCGGCATCCACCAGTGTGTCCCAGAACCAGCGGGCACCCTCCAGCCAGTGCAGGCGCAGGTTCTTCACGAGGAACGAACCCACGACCATCCGGACGCGGTTGTGCATCCATCCGGTCGTCCAGAGTTCGCGCATGCCGGCATCCACGAGCGGCACGCCGGTACGTCCCCGGCGCCAGGCCTCGAGCTGTGCCGCATCGTCGGCCCACGGAAAGCGCGAGTACTCGGCGCGCAGCGGTTCGCCCGGGGTGTGCGGGAAGTGGTAGAGCAGGTGATGCGCGAACTCCCGCCAGCCGATCTCCGCCATGAACTGACCGCCGCGCCACGGGCGGGCCGCGTGCCAGATCTGGCGAGGAGAGATCTCGCCGAAATGCAGGTGCGGCGACAGTCGCGAGGTGCCGCGCGTGGCCGGCAGGTTGCGACCCTCGCTGTAGCCTGCGACCCCGTCGTCCAGGAAGGCCGCGAGCTGGCGCGCCGCAGGGGCTTCGCCGGGCTGCCAGTCGCGGGCCATGCCCTCGTGCCACGGTATCCGCGGCATCAGCTCCAGCTCTTCGAGCGGCGCCGACGCGGGCCAGGCCCGTGGCGCCGGCAGGGTCGTGGGCGCGGGCAGCGGCTCCGGTGCCGTGCAGGTGGCCGACACGTGCTTCCAGAACGGCGTGAAGACCTGGAAGGGCCGGCCGCTTTTGTTCCGGACATCCCAGGGCTCGATGAGCAGCGCCGCGTTGAAGCTGCGTGCGTCGAGGCCATCCGCGCGCAGTGCCTCCTTGATCCGGCGATCGCGCGCGATCAGCTGCGGCTCGTAGCGGCGGCTCCAGAACACCGCCCGTGCGCCGGTTTCCTGCAGCAGTTCGCGCAGCGTGGCCAGACTGTCCGAGGCGACTCGCCGCAGGATCAGCCGCGAACCGCGCTGCTCCAGGTCCGCGCGCAGCGACTGCAGCGACTCATGCAGCCACCAGCGCGAGGCGGCTCCGGGCGCCCATTCAGCCTCTTCCCCGGGGGCCCAGAGGAAGACAGGAATGACGGGCGCGCCGCTCTCCACGGCGGCGCACAGCGCCGGATGGTCGGCGAGGCGGAGGTCCTGCCGCAGCCAGAGCAGTACGGGCGGGATCACCGGACCTGCTCCGCGATCACGCGCGCGACCGCATCGATGACCGCGGTGCGCGGGCTGCTGCGGCGCCAGATCGCACCGATGCGGCGGGTGGGGGCGGGCCTTGCGAAGGGACGCAGCGTGAGGCCCTTGGGCGACGCATAGCCGCCGCGGCTCGCCAGCTCCGGGAGCAGGGTCACCCCTGCGCCGGTCGCCACCATATGCCGCAGGGTCTCGATGCTGGTGGCGCGGAAGTCCTGCTTTTCGTTCACGTCCACGCGGCTGCAGGCGTCCAGCGCCTGGTCGCGCAGGCAGTGACCGTCCTCGAGCAGCAGCATGGTGACGCCCTCGAGGTCCTCGATCCGCAGCTGGGTCTTTTTCGTCAGCGGATGGTCGGAAGGCACCGCGACCACGAAGGGCTCCTCGTACAGTTCGCGCGAGTCCAGTCCGTCCATCTCCACCGGCAACGCGAGCACGCCCATGTCGAGCTCGCCCGCCCGCAGTTTCTCGAGCATCGGCACCGTCTGGTATTCATAGAGCATCAGTTCGAGGCGCGGCAGGGCCTTGCGGATCTTCGGCGCGATGCTGGGCAGCAGGTACGGCCCGATGGTCGGCAGGAAGCCGATGCGCAGGCGGCCCGCCAGGGGGTCCTTGTGGGAGCGCGCGATCTCGACGATCTCGTCGCTGGCCTCGGCAATCCGCCGTGCGCGGACGATGATCTGTTCGCCCGCCGCGGTCAGCATCACGCGGCGGGGCTGGCGCTCGACCAGCGGCACGCCCAGGTATTCCTCGAGTTTGCGCAGCTGTGCGGACAGCGTCGGCTGGCTGACGTGGCACAGCTCGGCCGCCTGGCCGAAATGCCGGGTGTCGGCGATTGCGACGAGATATTTGAGGTCCTTGAGCTTGAGGTCGGCCATGGGCGTTCTTTCGATAAACGGTGTCTATCGAAATCATGGCATCAACAGGTTTCCGAGTCGAGACGGAGCGCCGGGCAGACCGCGGATGCCTGCCTTCTGCGTCGTGCTGCTATCCTCGTCCGAACCTGCTTCCGAGGACCCCTGCACCATGACCCAGGTCGAAACCCCCGTCGCACCCGTGCGTCGCGCGCCCGAAAGCACTTCGTTCGTCGTGCTCTGCCGGGACACCGTGAACGGGCCGGCGATCCGCGCCGCCCACACCCGCGATCACCTCGCCTACATCGAGACCGTGATGGGCGAACTGAACGTCGCCGGGCCGCTGTTCGACGACACGGGCAAGCAGGTCATCGGCAGTCTGTACTGCCTGCACACCTCCAGTCTGTCGCGTGCGCGCGAGATCATCGAGCACGATCCCTACTTCACGGCGGGCGTGTTCGAGTCGGTCGAATACCTCCCGCACATGCCGGCTGCCGGCAAGTTCATCGGCGGCAAAACCTGGTAGATCCCGGAGCCTGCCGCCGGCCCGCGGGGAGCAGACATGACGCTGACGCCGACCCTCAACGAAATGTTCGCCCACGACGGTGGCATCCGTCCCCATTACGCCGCCTACGGGAGCTGGCTGGAGGGCACCTCCCTCGATCGCATCGAGGCCAAGCGCGCCGAAGCCGATGCACTGTTCCGGCGTGCCGGCATCACCTTCGCGGTGTACGGGGATGAGACGGGGACCGAGCGCCTGATTCCCTTCGATATCGTGCCGCGCATCATCCCGCCGGCGGAGTGGGACCTGCTGCAGCGCGGCCTGCGGCACGCCTTCCACGCGCTGCCGAACCCCGAGCTCTAGTCCGGGGAACGGCCGCCGAGCATCCGGTCGACGAGCCGCGAGGTGTGGCCGGTGGCAGGCGTGCGCCGCGCGACCAGCGAATACACGGCGGGGACCACGATCAGGGTCAGGAACACCGACAGCAGCGTGCCGTAGAACACCACGATGCCGATCGGCCGGCGCTGCTCCGAGCCTGCACCCGAGGCCAGCAGCAGGGGGATCGCGCCGAAGGCGGTGCAGAGGCTGGTCATCAGCACCGGCCGCAGGCGGATCGCCGCCGCATGCGCGATGGCCTCGCTGAATTCCGTGCCGCGGTCGCGCAGCTGGTTGGCGAACTCCACGATCAGCACGCCGTTCTTGGCCGCGATGCCGATCAGCATGATGACGGCGATCTGGCTGAAGATGTTGATGCTCATGCCGTGCAGCTTGAGCCCGAAGACCGCGCCGAGCAGCGCGAGCGGCACCGTGACCATGATGATGGCAGGGTGCACGAAGCTCTCGAACTGCGCCGCCAGCACCAGGAAGACGATCACGATGGCGAACAGGAACGTGAGGTAGAGCTGGCCGCTGCTGCGCACGTAATCACCCGACTCGCCGTCCCACATCAGGCGGGCGCCGGCGGGCAGTTCGCGTTTCACGGTGTCCTCGAACCAGGCGACCGCCTCGCCCATGGTGTAGCCGTCCGCGAGACCTGCGCGCACTTCCACCACGCGCATCCGGTCGAAGCGGCTGAGCTGCGTGGCTCCTGCGGTCTCGGTGAGCCGCACCACGCTGGCGAGGGGAATCAGCTCCCCGGTGCTGTCGGAGCGGACCTGGATGCTGGTGAGGTCGGTGGGCGTCGCACGCTCGTCGTCCTTGCCCTGCAGCACCACGTTGTATTCGCGGCCGCGGTCGATGAAGGTGGTCACGATGCGCGAGCCCAGCACGGTCTCCAGCGTGCGGCCCACCGTCTGCAGCGAAATGCCGAGGTCGGCGGCGCGGTCGCGGTCGATCGCCACCTGGATCTGCGGCTTGCGCGGCTTGTAGCTGGTGTCGAGCCCCGTCAGACCCGGGTTGGTTTCGGCCAGCGACAGCAGCTTGGCCGACCACTCACCCAGCCGCTCGTAATCCGGCCCGCCTATCACCGCCTCCACAGGCGAACCCCAGCCCCCGCGCAGGCCACCCGGCACGGCCAGGCTCGTGCGCACGCCCGGCAGGCTGGAGAGCTGCGCCTGGAGCGAGCGACCGATCTCCTGCGCGGAGCGCTCACGCTCGTTCCAGGGCACCAGGGTCAGAATCAGGCGCGCCGAGTTCACCGCACCCGTGCTGTCGAAGGAACCCGGGATGCGCAGGGTCACGCGCCGGATGTCGCCTTTCTCGACTTCGCGCGCCACGATCGCCTCGGCGCGCTGTCCGTAGTCCTCGGTGTATTCGAAGCTGGCGCCCTCGGGCGCCTGGACCGTCACGAAGATGCGCCCGACGTCGGCACCGGGGGCGAACTCGGCGGGCAGGGCGCGGAACGTGAGGATGCCGGCCAGGCTCAGGCCGAGCACGGAGCCCACGATGATCCAGGGCCGCCGGTTGAGCTGGCGCAGGCGGCGCTCGTAGAGGTCCGACAGCTTCGAGAAGAAGCGGTCGATCCTCGCCGCCAGCCGGTTCGTCCCGGCCTGGTCGGCCGCTGCCGGCAGGCGCGACGCCATCATCGGCGTAAGCGTCAGTGCGACGAGCGCCGAAAACAGCACGGCGGCCGCCAGCGTGAGGCCGAACTCGCGGAACAGGCGGCCGACGTCGCCGGGCAGGAACGAGATCGGCACGAACACTGCCGCCAGCGTAAGCGTGGTCGCGATCACCGCGAAGCCGATCTCACGGCTGCCCTTGACGGCGGCGACGATCGGCGACTCGCCGAGTTCGGCGCGCCGGTGGATATTCTCGAGGACCACGATGGCGTCATCCACCACGAGCCCGATGGCGAGAACGACGCCGAGCAGCGTCAGCACGTTGATCGAATAGCCCAGCAGGTACATGGCCATGAAGGCGGCGATGACCGAGACCGGTATGGTGACCGCGGGGATCAGGGTGGCCCGCAGGCTGCCGAGGAAGGCGTAGATCACGACCAGCACCGACAGGAACGCGAACAGGACGGCGATCAGCACTTCACGCAGTGCCGCCTCGATGGCTACTCCGTTGTCGACGTTGACCACCAGCGATGCGCCTTCGGGCAGTTCCGTTCGCAGCCTTTCGAGTTCCGCGCGGACGCCGCGCACCACCTCGAGGGTGTTGGCCTTCGATTGCGCCTCGACCGGGATCCCCACGCCGGAGCGCCCGTTGGTGCGCATCATGGTGCGGTCGTTCTCGGCCGCGAGGCGCACGTCGGCGACCTCGCCCAGGCGGATCAGGCGGCCCTCGGCGCTGCGGCCCACGACGAGGTTCCGGAAATCCTCTTCGGTGTCGAGGCCGACCGCGGTGCGCAGCGAGAATTCGCGCTTCAGGGACTCGATGCGCCCCGCCGGCAGCTGCACGTTCTCGCGACGCAGGGCGCCCTCGATGTCCGTTACGGTCAGTGAGCGGGCGGCCAGCGCCTGCCGATCCAGCCAGATGCGCATGGCGGCGCGCCGGGCGCCGCTCAGCGAGGCGCGCGCAACACCCGGGACGGTCGAGAGGCGATCGACGATGTACCGCTCGGCGTAGTCGGTCAGCTCGATCGGGCTCATGGCCTCCGAGTTGAAGCTGATGGTCATCACCGGATCGGAGCTGGAGTCCGCCTTGCCGACCTGCGGCGGGTCGGCCTCGGGCGGCAGCTGCGCGACGACCCGCGAGATGCGGTCGCGCACGTCGTTGGCCGCGGCATCGACATCCCGCTCCACGTCGAATTCGATTCGGATGCTGGATTTCTCGTCTTCGCTCTCGGACTCGAGCTTGAGGATGCCCTCGATGCCGGCGATCCGGTCCTCGATCACTTGCGTGATCTTGTTTTCGACGATGGCCGCCGACGCGCCGCGATAGGTCGTCGTGATCGACACCACCGGTCGCGCGATGTCGGGGTACTCCCGCACGGACAGGCGTTCGAGGGCCACCAGCCCGAACAGCACCAGCATGAGGCTCAGCACCGTCGCGAAGACGGGGCGACGGATGCAGAGCTCGGAGATGTTCACGGCCGGCCCGTCGGGGTGCCCTTGGCGGCACCGGCACCCGGACCGGCGCCGGCGTCGGCGGCCGGTCCTGACCCGGATTCCTCGACCTGCGCCCCGTCGCGCAGGCGCTGCGTGCCCTCGGTCACCACGCTCTCGGTCTCGCCAAGCCCGCTGAGCACGGCCACGATGCCGGGACGCCGACCGCCGGTGCGTACTTCGCGGCGCGCGGCCTTGCCTGCCGTGACGACGTAGACATAGGTTTTGCCCTGTTCGGGTACCAGCGCTTCCTCGGGGACCAGCAGCGTGGGCGCTTCACGACCCTGGAGGCGCACGTTCATGAACATGCCGGGACGCAGTTCGCCTGCGGGGTTGGGCAGTTCGGCGCGCACCGCGATGGAGCGCGTCACGGGATCGACCCGGGAATCCAGGGTGGTGACCTTGCCGTTGAACACGCGGCCGGGCAAACCTTCGGTGACAGCGGTGACGGGCAGGCCGACGAGCAGTTCGCCGAGGAAGGCCTGCGGGACGCTGAACTCGAGCTTGATCACGGACGAGTCGTCCAGGGTGGTGATCACCGCACCGGGATTGACGAGCCCGCCCAGGCTCACCTTCCGGAAGCCGGTCCGGCCGTCGAAGGGGGCACGGATCACCGTATCGTCGAGGCGCGCCCGTGCCGCGGCCACCCGGGCTTCGCCTGTCTTGACCGAGGTTTCGAGCTGGTCGAGCTGGGCGCGGGAGAGAGCCTGGACCGTCGAGACTTCGCGCCCGCGTGCAAATTGGTTGCGGCTCTCGGCGAGGTTGGCTTCGGCTTCGGCGAGTTCCGCGGCGACCTGGGTGCGGTCGAACTCGACCAGCACGGTGCCGCGCCGGACCTGCTGGCCCTCCGTGAAGCGGATGGCGCTGATGGTATTGGACACCTTGGAAGTGATAGCGACCGATTCGCGGGCGAGGGCGGTCCCGACGGCCTCGATTTCGGCGCCGAAAGACTGTTTCACGGGCTTCGCGGTGACCACGAGGGTGGGCTGCGGACCGCCGCGTCCCAGGGGTCGATCGCCTGCGTCCGGGGAGCTGCTGGCGCTCCGGTCCGTGCAGGACGCGCTGGCGAGCACGGCGAGGAGCGCCGCGCAGGCACGCGTGAGTCTGGGGCTGCGATTCATCCGTGATGACCCTGAAAAAAAGACCCCCTAAGGATAGGGGGTCTTGATGTCGATTTCCGCCCCGCCCGCGAAGCGGGCCGAACTTCAGTTGCCCGGCTGGGGGGGCGCCTTTCTGGGGATCGGGAACTTGGCGAAGATTTCGGGCATCACGCCATCGATGACGGCCGGGATGTTCCCGCGAACACTCTCGGTGACGCGACCGACCGCCACGCCCTCCCAGACCAGCTGCCGCCGGCGGGCATCGACCACATCGACGTTCAGGGTGCCCTGGGTGTACTGGTCGACGCTGGTTTCCTGCGGGTACATCGGCCAGGTGCTGTAGATGCCGCCGCGGTAGCCGTAGTAGCCGGCGCCCATCGTGACCGAGGGCGTCTGGGAGACCCGCAGTTTCTCGTCCAGCTTGCCGTTGAAGTTGACCAGCAGGTCGGGCGACGTCGCCGAGAAGGCGATGCCGCGGGCTTCAAGTTCGCGCCGGGCGGCGTTCTTGAGCGAGGCCGACACCATCGATTCGTAGTTGGCCGTGTCGGTGCCGAGTTTCTCGACGAAGCCGAAGGTCTTGTACTGGGAGAAGTCGGCCGTGGAGTCCGTGGTGGCACGGATCGTGGCCTTCGGGGTCGTGGCGCAGCCCGCGAGCACGAGGGCGGCGAGGGCGGCTGTGGCGAATCTGATCATTACTGGACGCTCCGTGCTGAATCGAGGGTCTTCTTGAGCTGGCCGGCCCAGCTGCGCAGGGCACGTTCGGCTTCCTGGCGGTTGACGACGTTGTTGCTCAGGGTGAGCGTGGCGTTCTCGGGGCCGCGCTTGCGGTCACGTGCCTCGGCCAGCAGCGTGCCGGTCACACTGTCGCGCAGTTCCAGCGCGAGGGTCATCTCGCCGGCACTGAGGACATAACTGCGCGAGCGGCCCGGCGACATCGTGTCCGGCGCGTTGATGTAGAGGTTGATGATGTTCGGCTCGACGGCCAGCACGCCCTCGCCAGGGCCTTCCACGACCGTATAGCCGCCTTCGCCGAGCACCTTGCTGAAGATGTCCAGGGTGAGCCCCGCAAGGTCGCGCCGGATCTTGTCGACATCGCTGGAGCGCAGGCCGAAGCTGCCGTAGTCACGCGGGTTCCAGGACTTGCTGAACGAGACCTGGACCGGGGTGATGTGGACCTTGGTGTAATCGGCCCAGACGACGCCCGGGCGCTGGAACACGGAATCGACGTTCTTGACCTTGATCTTGACCAGCCCGTCTTCGGTGGGCGCCGGGTCGGCCGCCAGGGCGGTGCCCGCGCCGGACAGGGCGAGCGCGAGGATCGGAAGCAGGGTCCTGAGCCCGGCAGTTCTGTGCATGGACGACATGTGAAGGAATCCCCGTGTGAGGTTGCTGAAACCGGCCTTATTGTAATTCGGGAAGACCGCCCCCGGGGAGTTGGAGTTCCTTGCCCGTTGGGGCAGCAGCCTGCGTGACCCGGTTCACGGTTCCGGCTTCCTGAATGTCCAGTCCGTCTTTTTCTGCGAGCCATTTCCGGGCACCGGGCTACGGTGTTTTTACCATGGCCCGTTGTGAGTGCCGCCAATTCCAAGCAGCCCGACGCGAAAGTGCTCGTGGACATCCCGGTGGGGATGCTGCGCAAGGGGCTGTATGTGAATCGGCTGGACCGTCCGTGGGAGGGCACGCCCTTCCTGTTCCAGGGCTTCGAGCTCGACAACGACGAGGATATCGCCAGCCTCCGCACGCTCTGCAAGCAGGTCGAGGTCCTGGTCAGTCCCGCGGAGGCCACGAGTCTGCGTGCCAAGCTGCCGAAGGTGCGCCAGCAGGAGCCGCCGCCGGTCCCCGCTGACCAGTTGCTGGAACTGACGCAGAACCTTAAAAGCCTGGCCGACCGCGTCCCCGAGCGCGATGCGGTGTCGATGAAGGCCGAGCTCAAACAGGCCGCCGAGGTCCTGAGCGAGGCGAAGAAGACCGTCGGGAAAATGTTCGACCGCGTGCGTGACGGGGGTGGGGCGGACCCACAGGAAATCCAGAGCGCTGTCGAGGCGATGGTCGGCAGCGTGTTCCGCAACCGGGACGCGATGGGCTGGCTCGCGCGCATGCGCGGCACGGATGAGTATCTCTACGGGCACGCCCTGGCGACGTCGGTGTGGGCGCTGAGCTTCGGGCGCCACCTCGGGCTCAACAAGGAAACCCTGACGCTGCTGGGCACGGGAGCCATGCTGCTGGACATCGGCAAGATCCGCATACCGCCCCAGGTGCTGCGCAAGCCCGGTGCGCTGGATCCCCCGGAGTGGAAGCTCATGCAGATGCACGCCGCCTACGGCGCCCGGCTGCTGCGTGCCGCCCCCGGCATCGATCCGCGGATCCTGTCCATGGTCGAATCCCACCATGAGCGTCACGATGGCTCGGGCTATCCGTCCGGGCTCAAGGGCGACCAGATCCCGCTGATCGCGCGGATCGCGGGCATCGTCGATTCCTACGACGCGATGATCACGAACCGCAGCCACGCCCGGGCGAAATCCGCCTATGACGCCGTGCGCGAGCTCACGGTGCTCTCCGGCAAGGGCTTCCAGGCCGAACTGGTGGAGCTGTTCGTGCAGGCGGTCGGGGTGTTTCCCACCGGCACGCTGGTCGAGCTCAACACCGGTGAGGTCGGAGTCGTCATTGCGCAGAACCGCTTCAGACGGCTGCGGCCGGAAGTCATGGTCATCCTGGACGGCGCGAAGCAGGTCCGCGCGGAGTTCGTCACGGTCGACCTGCTGACCTGCGAGGCGAATCACGACGCGCAGCAGCCGGGGTTGTGGATCACGCAGGCACTGGAACCCGGGGCGCATGGCCTCGACCCCGAGGAGTACTTCCTCTGAATGCGGCGCCGCGGCCCGCAGACCCCGGAGCCCGCCAGAGTCTCGATTACCCGCAGTTGCTGTCCGCGATGCGATCTTTCATGGTCGGCGCGCCGGCTTCGGTCGCGGCGCTGCTCGTGGACGTCGCCGAAGTGTCGCGCCTGCAGGGCCGGCTCGGATTCGAGGCCAGCGCGGACCTGTTCGACTCGCTGGCTCGTCACTTTGCCGAAGCCCTGGGAGCGCGGGGCGAGGTACACCGCTTCGGTGATGGTCGTTTCGTCGTCCTGGTGCGCGACGTCCGCAACCGCGGCCACGCGGTGCTGGCGGCCGAGAAACTGCTGCGCGCGGCCGAACAGGCCCTGAGCCGCAGCGCTGTCGCCATCAAGCCGCTCATGCCGGTCGGCATTGCCCTCTATCCCCTGCAGGCGCAGTGCCCCGAGGACCTGCTCCGCAACGCCCAGCTCGGAGCCGCCACGGCGCGGCACCGCGGCGAGCGGATCCATGTGTTCGACCACCTTTCCGCCGCGCAGGTGCTGCGCCCGTGGGAGCTGGGCGAAGCCTATGCCGAGGCGCTCGAGACCGGCGATCTCGCGGTGTTCTACCAGCCCAAGATCCGCATCGCCGACGGGCGCGTGGCCGGGGCCGAGGCCCTGCTGCGCTGGGAGCGCGCGGGCGAGACCGTGGCTCCGCCGGACGTGTTCATCGCCCTGGCCGAGGAATCGGGGCTGATCCACGACACGACCTGGTACGGCCTGACCAATTCTCTGCGGCTGTCCGCGTCTTGTGATGGACTGAACGTGGCCGTCAACATCACGCCGGGCATGCTGCACCATCGCGAGTTCGTGGAGATGATCCGCAGCGCCGTGACGACCTGGCACGTGCCCGAAGGCGGGCTCACGCTGGAAGTCACCGAAGGCGCCGTGATCGCGGACTTCGAGCAGTCCGCGGTGCGCCTGAAAAAGGTGCGCGACATGGGCGTGCGGATCGCGGTCGACGACTTTGGCACGGGCTATTCGTCGCTCAGCTATTTCAAGAAGATTCCCGCCAACGAACTCAAGATCGACAAGTCCTTCATCCTGCGCATGCAGCATGACGCGGCCGACCAGCACCTGGTCGGGACGATCCTCTCGCTGTGCAGGCACTTCCACCTGGACGTGGTCGCCGAGGGCGTCGAGGATGCGTCCACGCTGGAAATGCTGAAGGGCATGGGCTGCGACTACGCCCAGGGGTTTCTGTTCTCCCGGGCGCTCGACCGCGACCAGTTCGTGGACTGGTGGCGGAGCTACCCCGACGGCTGAGGCGAAATTCCCTCAGGCCACCCGCCCCCTGCGGCCGCCCCGCGTGAAATCCTCCACGTTCGCCGCGATCTCGTCGATGCAGCGCTGCCGTGACTCGCGTGCCGCCCAGGCGGTGTGCGGGGTGACCAGCAGGTTGGGCAGGTCCCGCGCGAACAGCGGGCTGCCGTCGGTCGGCGGTTCCTGGGGCAGCACGTCGATCGCAGCGCCGCCGATGCGGCGGCGACGGAGGGCATCAGCCAGCGCGGCAATGTCGATGAGGGCGCCGCGCGCGGTGTTGACGATGATCGCGTCCTGTTTCATCAGTCCGAGTTCCCGTGCGCCGATCAGTCCCGTGGTTGCGGGCGTCAGGGGGCAGTGCAGGCTGAGCACGTCGGCCTCTCCGAGCAGTTCGTCCAGGTCGACACGGCCCGTCTCGCGCGGGCCACCCGGCCGGTTGGCCACCAGCGTGCGCATGCCGAGGGCGGCCTCACAGGCGTGCGCGACGGCCTTGCCGAGCACGCCCCAGCCCACTACCCCGAGCGTGCGCCCGGTCAGTTCGCGGATCGGATGGTCGAGCACGGTGAAGTGCGCGCTTCGCGCCCAGGTGCCGTCCACGGCGATCCGTGAGTACTCGGGGAGGCGATGCGTCAG
>CAJACZ010000013.1 GCA_903938365.1 uncultured Pseudomonadota bacterium
GATCTCAAGGACGTGCTCTACCGACTGAGCTACGTGAGCCGGAATTCTGGAGCGGGTAGTGGGAATCGAACCCACGTCATCAGCTTGGAAGGCTGAGGTTCTACCATTGAACTACACCCGCTGATCGAAACGCATGGCCAATTCCCGTTCTCGATTAAAGGGCGAGCCGCCGGACCCGCATCTGCTCTCTTTGCGCCATCGCCCACTCGGCTGGTGGAGGGGGTAGGATTCGAACCTACGAAGGCGTAAGCCGGCAGATTTACAGTCTGCTCCCGTTGGCCGCTTGGGTACCCCTCCGCGCAAAACGAGCCGCGTATTCTGGTTTCGCGGGGCCGGGGTGTCAATGGCAAGATTGAAGATATCCCAGGGCATGGAGTGCCGGGGGCACAAAACACCCGGCAGGAGGCTGGATGCTAGGCTCGATAGACCCCATCGTACTGTTTTTCCTGCTCGGGCTGGGCGCCGGCGTGCTCAAGGCCGACCTCAGGCTGCCGCCCGCCATCTACGAGTTCGTCAGCACATTACTGCTGCTGTCGATCGGCATGAAGGGCGGCGTGGAGCTGTCGCGCCAGCCGGTGACGGGACTCGCGGTCGACATCGGGCTGACCCTGCTCCTGGGCGTCGCGCTGACCCTGGTCGCGTTCGCGGTCCTGCGGGGCGCCGGGCGGCTCAGCCGGGTCGACTCGGCGGCCGTGGCGGCGCACTACGGCTCGGTGAGCGTCGGAACCTTCGCGGTCGGGGTCGCCTATCTGGCCCGGGAGGGCATCCCGGCGGAACCGGTGATGCCACTCCTGCTGGTGCTGCTGGAGGTACCCGCGATCGTGCTGGGCATCCTGCTGGCGCGCGGCGTGTCGGCCTCCACCCAGTGGGGCGAGGTGCTGCGCGAAGTGCTGCTGGGCCGCAGCGTGCTGCTGCTGCTGGGCGGGCTGCTCATCGGCTGGCTCGCGGGACCTGTGGGTCTGGAGCCCGTCGCACCGCTCTTCTTCGATCTGTTCAAGGGAATGCTCGCCATCTTCCTGCTGGAGATGGGCCTCATCGCGGCGGAACACCTGGGCGGCTTCCGCCGCCATGGCGTGTTCATGGTGCTGTTCGCGATCCTCACCCCGCCCGCTTTTGCGCTGGTCGGCATCGGCTTCGCGGCGCTCATGGGGCTGTCGCTCGGGGGTGCGATCCTGCTCGCCACGCTGGCGGGCAGCGCCTCATATATCGCCGCGCCGGCGGCCATGCGCACGGCCGTCCCCGAGGCCAACCCCGCACTGTCCCTGACCGCAGCACTGGCGGTCACGTTCCCATTCAATATCCTGGTCGGGATCCCGCTGTACCGACAGGCCGCCCAGATCCTGCTGCCCCACTGACACGAGGAAGCCTGCCGATGACCGGAGCTGCACAGACCCAGCGCAAGCTGCTGACCGTGATCACCGAAGCGAACCTCGAGCGGGACCTGACCCGCGAACTGGACGCACTGGGCGTGGGTGGCTACACGATCACCGACGCGCGGGGTCGTGGCGAGCAGGAGGCGCGACGCTCCAGCTGGGGTCACACCGGCAACATCCGCGTCGAGGTCGTCTGCGACACTCCGCTGGCCGAGCACCTCCTGGGGCGCCTGCGGGACAAGTACTACGAGCACTACTCGATCGTGATGTGGGTGCAGGACGTCGAAGTACTGCGCCCCGGGAAGTTCCGCTGATGGCCGGCGGCAGCCTGCTCGCATTGCTCGACGACATCGCGAGCGTGCTCGACGACGTGGCCGTGCTCACGAAAGTGGCCACGAAGAAGACTGCCGGCGTGCTCGGCGACGACCTGGCGCTCAACGCCCAGCAGGTCGCAGGGGTGCGCCCGGCACGGGAACTGCCCGTGGTCTGGGCGGTCGCCAAGGGCTCGATGGTCAACAAGGCGATCCTGGTGCCCGCAGCCTTGCTGATCAGCGCCTTCGCGCCCTGGGCCGTCACGCCGCTGCTGATCCTGGGCGGGTTGTTCCTGTGCTTCGAGGGCGCCGAGAAACTGGCCCACCGGTTCCTGCACAGCCGTGCCGAGGACGCGTCACATCGAGAGGCGCTCGCGGCGGCGGTGGCCGACCCGGAGGTCGACCTGGTCGCATTGGAACGGGAAAAGATAAAAGGCGCCGTCCGCACGGACTTCATACTTTCAGCCGAGATCATCGCGATCACCCTGGGCACCGTGGCAGGCGCGCCCTTCGGGACCCGCGTCGCGGTGCTCACCAGTATCGCTGCGCTGATGACGGTCGGGGTCTACGGACTCGTTGCCGGCATCGTCAAGCTGGACGACGCGGGTCTGCTCCTGAGCGGTCGGACGGGCGACGCGCCGGCGGCCCGCATCCAGCGCGGCATCGGGCGGGGGCTGCTGCGCGCGGCGCCCTGGATCATGAAAGGGCTCGCGGTCGCGGGGACGGCCGCCATGTTCCTGGTGGGTGGCGGGATACTGACCCACGGCATCCCTGCCCTGCACCATGCGCTCCAGGGCGTTCCGACGCTGCTGGCCGACGGCGCCTCCGGGATCGTCGCGGGAGCGCTGGTGCTGCTGGCCGTCGAGGCCTGGAAACGGCTCAGCGGCGCGGGTCGATCGGCGGGCGCGTCGAGCTGATGTCCTTGCTGGTGGCGGCGCGGTTGATCGACGAGAGCATCTTCCAGCCACCCGACTCGCGCGCGTAGATGTGGCTGGTGTCCCAGTATTCGTCGACCACGGTGCCATCAGGGCGCATCGTGCGGTGCGCGCGGTAGAAGATCACCGCGGTGCTGTTGCCGCCGGTCAGGTAGAAGCCTTTCAGGTAGACGCGGTTGCGCTCCTGGTTGCCGGTGAAGCGCTTCGAGCTCTCGACGAAATCGTCGTAGTCGGAAGGATCCACGGCGTTGAACGGGAAAGTGAGCATGTCCTTCGAGGCCGCCTCGACGTAAGGCTGCATCGTGCCCGCGGCCCTGCCTGCGTAGATCTTCGCCTCGATGGCCCAGATTTCCTCGAGCGCGGCCTCGGTGGGCGTCTGCGCGCGGGCAGGCGACGCGACCAGTACCAGGACAAGGAACGCGGACAGCAACAGGGCAACGCGGCGCATGCACGGACTCCGGTGGATCGATGAACGCCTAGTCTAGGGGAAGCCGCGCCGCGACGGGACCCTGCTGCCACGCCGCGGCTCAGGCGACTCAGGCGGCGCGGGCTGCCCCGCCCTCGCCGCCGCTGAGCTGGCGCAGCCAGGGCATCACTTCGCCCGCGAACAGGCGCATGTTGCGCTCGGTCAGCTCTGCGGGCAGCGTGCCGAACTGCAGCATCGCCAGCAGGTGGCCGACCCGCATGTCGCGCCAGGCCGCGCCGATCTGCTCGCGCACGGTGGCCGCCGAACCGCAGAAGAACATCCCCATGTCCACGGCCGTCTCGAGGGTGATGTCCCCGGTGATCTGGGCCTTGGCCTTCGCGATGCCCTTCATGGACTCGAGCGAGGAGTAGCCGGGCGGCAGCAGCATCTCGATCGGCATCCGGAGCAACCGGTTGCGGAACACCTCGAAATGCGGCTTCGCCTCGCGTCGCGCGGCCTCGTCGCTGCCCGCGACGTAGATCGGGATCGCCCAGCCCAGCTTGTCGTCGCTGGCCGTCCAGCCGTAGCGCGCAGCGGCTTCACGATACTGCTCGAGGTATCTGCGCACCGCCTTGAGCGGACTGAAGGTCTGGAGATAGGTGTACTTGCGGTCGGGATGGGCGGCCCATTCGATCGTCTCGGAACTGCCCTGCGACGGCACCCAGATGGGGGGATGCGGCTGCTGGTAGGGCCGCGGCCAGGGGTTCACGTATTCGAAATGGTAGTGCTTGCCCGACCACCTGAACGGACCCGGACGGGTCCAGGCCGCGATGATCATGTCGTGCGCTTCGTGGAAACGTTCGTGCGAGAACGCCGGGTTGCTGCCCCAGGCATGGTACTCGGCGCCGATGCCGCGCACGAAGCCGGTGATCAGCCGGCCCTCGGTGATGTTGTCGATCATCGCGTGCTCTTCGGCCAGCGTCAGCGGATGGTCGCGCAGCGGAATGGCGCTGCCGAGGATGGCGATCTTCGCGGTCTTCGTGCGCCGCGCCAGCGCGGAGGCGGTGACGATCGGCGACGGCATGATTCCGTACGCCGTCTGGTGGTGTTCGTTGACGGCGAGGCCATCGAAGCCCAGGGCCTCGCCCAGTTCGAGCTCATCGAGGTAGCGGTTGTAGAGCTTCGCGCCCTTCTTCGGATCGTAGAGATGGTTGGGCGTGAGCACCCAGGCGGTCGGGTAGGCCGCCGCCGCGTCCAGGTCGAGGTCGGCGTAGGGCATCAGGTGGAACAGCGTGAACTTCATGGCTGCAGGCTCCTTGCATTCGGACGCGGCACGGGAAGGGCGGACCTCAGGCTGCGCGGACCCATTGGCCCACCAGTTCGGCAAGACGATCGGGATGCTCCACCTGCGGCAGGTGGCCGCAACCGGCCATCAAGGACAGGCGCGAACCCGGGAGCAGGCCCGCAAGCTTGCGCCCGTACTCCACCGGGAACAGTCGGTCCTCGGCGCCCCAGATCACGTGCGTGGGCACGCGGATCCGGTGCAGCCATTTCTCCAGGTTCGGATCGAAGAAGCGCGGCTCCCAGCAGAGCTTGGCGGTGGTGAAGTGGTTGCGCATCGCGATGTCGGACTGCTCCGGGGTCTGCGGCAGCGCGAGGATCCGCTCCGCCAGCGCGGGATCGGCGACCAGCCTGCGCACGCGCTCCTCCGGGCTCCACATGAACAGGTCCCCGGTGGGAATCTGCCCGGGCCGGATACCCGCCGCGCCGATGACGGTGAGCGATGCGAGGCGCGAGGCATTGCGCACCGCGAGCTCGAGCGCGATCCAGCCACCCAGCGAAGTGCCGACGAGGTGCAGGTCCCGCAGGTCCAGCGACTCGATGAAGTCCAGACAGGCATAAGCCGCGTCGTGGATGTTGTCGAGCCAGGCCGGGTCCGGACTGCGGCCGAAGCCCGGCAGGTCGGGAACGATGATCCGCAGCTGCCCTGCGAAGCGCTGCAGGAACGGCAACGCCGATTCGGCGCCGCCGGCACCGTGCAGGAACAGCAGGGTGGGCCGCAGGTCCGCCCCCAGTTCCCGGTAGTGGACCGGCGAACCGGCGACGACGAGCTCCCGACTGATGAAATCCATGCGACTTCCGTGCACCTGACCAGCCCCGCAGACTTTATTCTGGTATACACTATGGGCCGATACAACGCTTTTTCGACCATTTAGCGGCTATCTGGTATACGAAAGTGAGCGCATCGACTGAAAAAGCCTATGCCAGCCTGCTGGCGCGGATCCAGCGTGGCGAACTGTCCTCGGGAGATTTCCTGGTCGAGGCCGAACTCGCCCGCTCGCTGGGGATGAGCCGCACCCCGGTCCGGGAGGCGATCCACAGGCTCGCCGCCGATGGACTGGTCCTCACCGAGGGGTACCGCCGGGCCGTGGTCCGCGAGTTCCACGAAGACCAGGTGCTCGAGATCTATGAGCTCCGCTCGCGCCTCGAGAGTTATGCCGCGGCACGCGCCGCCACGCGCATCGATCGCGCCCAGCTCGACCGCCTGCGCGGGCTGGCCCTGGAGATGGAGGCCTGCGCCGCGCAGCCCGGCCCCGCCATGACGGTACGTTTCGCGGAACTGAACGACCAGTTCCACCAGCTGATCCTCGAGGCGGCGGGCGCGACCCACCTCACGGCCGCGCTGCGCCCCCTGCTGCAGATCCAGTTGCTGCTGCTGCAGCGGTACCAGCACACCATCCAGGAGCACCTGGAGCGCAGCTGCTGGCACCACCGGGAACTGATCCGCGCCCTGGAACTCGGCGATGCCGAACTGGCGGAACACCAGATGCGACTGCACATGCTGTCGGCCCGCAGCGCCGGGCCCGGGGAGACACACTCATGAAGTTCTGCAGTGAATGCGGTGCCAGCATCGCGGCCTCCGGCAGGCCATCCGCCACACCGCCTGCGCGGTACCGCTGCTCAGGCTGCGGCGTCACCCATTTCCGCAATCCGCGGATCGTCGCCTGCTG
Source organism: uncultured Pseudomonadota bacterium (assembly GCA_903938365.1). GTDB lineage: Bacteria > Pseudomonadota > Gammaproteobacteria > Steroidobacterales > Steroidobacteraceae > UBA964. The sequence continues at coordinate 6,037 of CAJACZ010000013.1, forward strand.
CATCGCCGAATGGCAGGGCCAGGTGCTGCTGTGCCGCCGCGCCATCGAGCCCTCGTTCGGCCTCTGGACGCTGCCGGGCGGATACGTCGAGGCGAGCGAGCCGATACAGCAGGCCGCCGCGCGCGAGGCGCTCGAGGAAGCCATGGCCACAGTCGATGAACTGGCGCTGTTCCGCGTCTACAACCTGCCGAAATACAACGAGGTGATCACCGTGTTCCGCGGCACCCTGCGGGACGGGCGCTGCGCGGTCGGCGAAGAGACCTCGGAGGTCGCGTTGTTCCCCAGGCGCGACCTGCCGTGGGACACGCTGGCCTTCGAATCGACGCGCGCCGCACTGCACGACTACGCCACACGACGCTGGCAGCCCGTCCATGCCTCGCCCGTCGAGGATCTCACCTGGCTGCAGCCACCGCCCGTCGCAACGCGGCGAGCTCCTCCGCCGACGCGGACCGCGACTGGCCAGGCCGCAGGTCGCGGGGCAGGCTGACCTGGCCGTATCGGATGCGGGTCAGGCGGCTGACCTCGTGCCCGACCGCGGACCACAGGCGGCGCACCTCGCGGTTGCGCCCCTCGTGCAGCACGACGCGATACCAGGCGTGGCCATCGCTGCTGCCCTCCGCCTCGATCCGGTCGAAACGCGCCCAGCCATCATCGAGCAGCACGCCGGAGCGCAGGCTCGCCAGCGCCGCCGCGGACGGGACGTTGCGCACCCTGACGAGGTATTCGCGCTCCACCCCGGATGAGGGGTGCATGAGCCAGTGCGCGAGCTCGCCGTCGGTGGTGAACAGCAGCAGCCCGGCGGTGTTGACGTCCAGGCGACCTACCGCGATCCAGCGCCCCGCACGAGCCGGCGGAAGGCGCTCGAAAACGGTGGGGCGCCCCTGGGGATCGCTGCGGGTGGTCATCTCGCCCACGGGTTTGTGGTAAACCAGCAGTTCGGACCCGGACGGAGCCGCAACTTCGAGGGACACGGGCTTGCCATCGAGAGTCACCCGGTCGCCGGCGCCCGCGCGGTCGCCGAGCTTCGCCGGCTGACCGTTCACGGCGACACGGCCGTCGCGGATCCACTCTTCGATGGCCCGGCGTGAGCCCAGTCCGGCCGCCGCGAGCAGTTTCTGCAGGCGTTCGGTGCCCGCGTTGATCGTCGATTCGCTCATAACCAGAGGTTATCTCATGATGCCTATTCGGTTTTCGACCTGCACAGACCGACCCACTACCCTCCTCCCATGATTTACGACAGCATTCTGGGGACCATCGGCCGTACTCCCGTGGTTCGCGTCAACCGGCTCGCGCCGCAGCACGTGACGATGTACGTGAAGTGCGAGTTCTTCAATCCACTGCATTCGGTGAAGGACCGCCTCGCGCTGGCCATCATCGAGGACGCCGAACGGCGGGGCGTCCTGAAGCCCGGCCAGACGGTGGTCGAGGCGACCTCGGGCAACACGGGCATCGGGCTGGCGATGGTGTGCGCCGCCAAGGGCTACCCGTTCGTTGCGGTGATGGTCGAGACCTTCTCGATCGAGCGACGCAAGATCATGCGCGCACTCGGCGCCCGGGTCATCCTGACGCCCGCCGCGGAGCGCGGC
>CAJACZ010000014.1 GCA_903938365.1 uncultured Pseudomonadota bacterium
CCGGCACCCGCAGCTTCAGCCTGAAGACCAGCGGCGACTACGAGAACCTCGACCAGGTGCGCGACACCGTGGTGAGCGCGAAACAGGGCAGCCTGGTGCGGATCCGCGACGTCGCCACGGTGTACTGGGCCGAAGGCCAGCGCGGCCACATCGGCCGCTTCAACGGCAAGCGGGCCGTGTTCGTCAGCGCGAACATGAAGGAAGGCTTCAACGTCATCAAGCTGCGGCGCTCGATCGAGACCGTGATCGAGCGCTACCGCGGCACCCTGCCGGGCCGCATCGCCCTCGAGCTCGGCTTCGACCAGTCCGGCAACGTCGAGGCGCGGCTCGACCGCCTCTACCTCGATTTCGGGATCGCGATCGCGCTGGTGCTGCTGACGCTGCTGCCGCTGGGCCTGCGCGCCGCGGGCATCGTGATGATCTCCATCCCGCTGTCGCTGGCCTTCGGCGTCACGGTGCTCTATTTCGTCGGCTATTCGCTCAACCAGCTCTCCATCGCGGGATTCGTGGTGGCACTCGGCCTGCTGGTGGACGACTCCATCGTCGCCGTCGAGAACATCGCGCGGCACCAGCGGCTCGGGCTCAGCCGCGTGCAGGCGGCCATCGCCGGGACGCGCCAGATCTTCGTCGCCATCGTCGGCTGCACCGCCGTGCTGGTGTTCGCGTTCCTGCCGCTGATCGTGCTGCCGGGCACCGCGGGCAAGTTCATCCGCGTGCTGCCCTCGGCGGTGGTCGCGACCGTGATCGGTTCACTGCTGATCGCGCTGTTCGTCATTCCCTTCCTCGCCAGCCGCATGCTCGAGGAAAAACCGGGCGGGCACGGCAACGCGCTGCTGCAGCGGGTGATGGACGGGATCCACCGCTACTACCGCCCTGCCCTGCACTACTGCCTCGCGCGGCCCAGGGCGACCGTGGCCGTGACCATCGGTGGCTCGCTGCTGCTGTCCTTCGGCCTGCTGCAGGTGATCGGGTCGAGCCTGTTCCCCAAGGCGGACACGCCGCAGTTCCTCGTCCAGGTCGAATCCGCGAACGGCTCGAGCCTGGACGCCACGGATCGCGCACTGCGGAGGGTCGAGGACGAACTGCGCGGCATGCCCGAGGTGAAGTCCTGGTTCACCAACCTGGGCCGCGGCAATCCGCTGATCTACTACAACCAGCTGCAGCGCAACGAGTCGCCGGACTTCGGCGAGATCTTCGTGATCCTGCGCGACTACGATCCGCGGCGGACGCCGCAGATGCTCGAGGACCTCCGCGGCCGCCTGGACGACTATCCCGGCGCGCGGATCTCCGTGCGCGAATTCGTCAACGGACCGCCGGTGCTCGCCCCGATCGCCGTGCGCATCGTGGGGCCGGACCTCACGGTGATCCAGGGCCTCGCCGCAGAGGTCGAGAAACTCCTCGAGGCCACCCCCGGCACGCGTGATGTGCGCAATCCCCTGGCCGTGGCGCGCACCAACCTGCGGCTCGACGTCGATACCGCGAAGGCCGCGCTGCTCGGGGTGCCGGCCGTGGAGTTCGATCGTGCCGTGCGCCTGTCGGTCTCCGGCATCGGCGCCGGCACCTTCAAGGACCGCAACGGCGAGCAGTACGACATCGTCGTGCGCACGCCGGTGGCGGCGCGCGCCAACCTCGATGCGCTCGCCCAGGTGCGGGTGCCGTCGATGACGGGCGAATCGCTGCCGCTGTCGCAGCTGGCGAGCCTGCGCTTCGAGTCGGCACCCGTGCAGGTCGCGCGCTTCGACCGCGAGCGCGCCGTCACCGTGAACTCGCAGGTCGAGCGCGGCGCGAACACCGCCCGCGTCACCGGGGAGTTCCTCGAACGGCTGCAGTCGATGGACTGGCCCCGGGGCTACCGCTACATCGTCGCCGGCGAGGCGGAGGCGGGCGCCGATGCCTTTGGCGGCGTCGGCACCGCGATCATCGTCGCGCTGTTCGGCATCTTCGCGATCCTGGTCCTCGAGTTCGGCAGCTTCCGCTCGACGCTGATCGTGCTTACCGTCGTGCCACTCGGATTCTTTGGCGGCCTGCTGATGCTGCTGGTCACCGGCAACGACCTGTCCTTCACGGCGAGCATCGGCTTCATCGCGCTGCTCGGCATCGAGATCAAGAACTCGATCCTGATGGTCGACTTCACCAACCAGCTGCGCGAGGAAGGCGTGCCGCTCGACGAGGCGATCGAGCGGGCGGGCGAGATCCGCTTCCTGCCGATCCTGCTGACCTCCGCGACCGCGATCGGCGGCCTGCTCCCGCTCGCAGTGCAGAACATCGGGCTCTACTCGCCGATGGCCTGGGTGATCATCGGTGGCCTGCTCACCTCGACCTTCCTGGCACGGCTGGTCACGCCGGTCGTCTACAAGCTGATTCCTCCCTCGGGCCACGAACCTGCGGAGCAGGACGGAGGCGCATTCCGGGATCTGCCGTGACCGCGCAGTCACCCGGGGCCTCTGCAGCGTGGCTATGATCCGCGCCCCGGATCGATCGACCGTGCAGGAGAGCACCATGGCAGCCAGGACCCTTGCGTTCACCGCGCTCTGCGCAGGACTGACCGTGGCCAGCGGCGCGCTGGCGGCCGGGGATCGGGAGCTGCAGGAAGTCCTGGTGACGGCACGCAAGATCGCGGAGCCGCTGCGCGAAGCGCCCCTCACCGTCGCATCGATCGCTGGCGCGACGCTCGATCGCGAGGGCATCCGCGACATCGAAGCCCTCGCCGCACTCGCCCCGGGCATGACGGTGGACGGTTCCGGCTTCCCCAACGACGTGCGCATCGCGCTGCGCGGCGTGACCTCCGACCGCGGCCGACCGAGCGTCGCGGTGCTGCTGGACGGCACCGACCTCTCGAGCGAGAACCTGTACGTGTTCGGCGGCACCGCCTCGGTGAATTCCCGCCTGCTCGACCTCGAGCGGGTCGAAATCGTGCGCGGCACCCAGACCGTGCTGCAGGGCCGCAACGCCTTCGCCGGCGCCATCAACTACGTCAGCCGTCGCCCGGCCATGGGCGCGTGGGGCGGCAACGCACGGATCGAACTGGGTTCGGGCGGCCTGTCGGATGCCGAACTCGCCGTCGACCTGCCGCTGGTGTCCGACTCGCTGGCGGCGCGGGTGCACGTGGCCTCCCACAAACTCGACGGTTACTACAGCAACCCGGTGACCGGCGAGGCACTGGGCGGCGAGCGGGGTCTCGCGGCCTCTGCGAGCCTGGCCTTCGAATCCGGCGAGGCCTGGAGCGGCTGGCTGCGACTGGGCTATTCGGACGACGAGGCCGGTCAGCAGGCCGTGGCCTATGTCGCCCCCAATGCGCGCCGTCCGGTGCCGGGCGCCGTGATTTCGGCGCCCCCGGGCAGCCCGCCGGGCACCCCCGCCGCGCCCTGCCCGCCGACGCAGCTCAGCTCACCCTGCGGGCGACCCTCGCTCGCCGGGGCGATCACGGCCGACGAATCCCGCATCCAGCTGTCGCCGGACCCGATCCTCGGCGGTGGCTTCGACGGGTCCGACACCGAACAGCGCATCGGCACGCTCGAGATCCGCCGCGATGGCGGCGACTGGCGCTTCACCTCGCTCAGCGGCTGGCTCGACAACGATTCGCACCAGCGCTTCGACGGCGACTTCTCGAACTACCCTGCGGCTTCTTTGACGGCGCTGTCCATCACCAACCTGTCGGACCAGGAGTACGCGCAGCGCCAGTGGACGCAGGAACTGCGCGTCGATGGCGAGCACGGCGCGTGGCGCTGGCTGGCGGGCGCGCTGGCCATGGACGAGCGTTACAGCCTCGTCAACCACGACCAGTTCTACCTGCGCAATCCCGCCTCGCTGCTGCGCTTCCCCTCGCCGGGCTTCCCGAACGGCCTGGCCGCGAGCGCGCAGCCTGCGGCGCGCTATCCGCTGCAGGTCACGCGCGAGACGCGCCACTACTCGCTGTTCGGTGCGCTGCACCGCGAGTTCGGCAGCCGCTGGGCCGTGGGCCTCGAGGCCCGTTACAGCCAGGACGACATCGACTACCGCCAGGGCGGCTGGACCGTGCAGGAGGCCACCCTGACCCGCGGCGTGCCGGCGTGCCCGGCGGTGCAGCCGGGCCGGACGCCGTCCTCCTGCGGTATCGCCGCGGCGATCGATTCGAGCGAATTCACGCCGCGCGCGATCCTCGAGTTCCGCCCCGCCGCCGGCCAGCTCGTCTATCTGTCGGCGGCCCGCGGCTTCAAACCCGCGGGTTATAACGTCAACGAGATCACCACCTACACCGACCAGCAGTACAAGCCGGAATCGCTCTGGTCCTATGAAGCCGGCTTCAAGGGTGGCGATGCGGCCGGCCGCCTCGTGATCGATGCAGCGCTGTTCTACAACCGCTACACCGACCAGCAGATCGGCACGCAGAAGCAGACTGCGGGACTGCTGCCGACCTCGGCGATCGTCAATGCCGGACGCGTCGACAGCTATGGCCTGGAGACCGCGCTGCGCTGGCAGATGAACGATGTCTTCACCGCAGACCTCGGCTACGCCTACACCCACGCGCAGTACGACGAGCTGATCTATGGCGGCATCGGCGGCCGGGTGGCCTCGGACCTGCTGCGCGCCGAGTCGGGCAACGCCACCGGCGACTTCTCGGGCAACGATGTCGCGCGCACCCCGCGTCATGCGGTCCGGCTCGCGCTCGAAGCCCAGGGGCAGCTCGGTGAGTCGGGCCTGCAATGGTCGTCGGCCGTGGCCATGAACTGGCGCAGCCGCCGCTACATCGACGAATCCAACCTGTCCTGGATGCCGTCGGTCGGACTGGTCGACCTGCGCGCCGGGGTGCAGGGCGGGAACTGGGACGCCACGTTCTACGTCGACAACCTGCTCGACGAAGACCGGATCCAGAGCGCGATCCGCTTCATCGACCTCGGCACCACCGAGAGCTTCGCCCCGCAGCGCGACTACCTGGCCTTTCTGCCCAAGCCGCGCACCGCAGGCATGCGCATCGCGCTGAAGTTCTGAGGACTGGCCGGCACAGGGCGCAAGGGTGGCCTCCGCCACCTTTGCGCCCGTCAACGCGTACGTCAGCGCGTACGTCACCCACCGGATGCCCTGGATTACCCGGGGACACTAAAGTGGGACGTGGAGTCACTGTCCCATCTCTCGCGGGACGCCCCGCCGCCACGGCCGTCCAGGCCCGTCCTGACGCATCTTTTCGCCTTCCGTGCCGTGGCGATCGTCGTCATCCTGGCCGGCCACTGCGTCAGGCTTTTCGATTGGGACGGATTGACCCGTGTCATATTCTTTCTGCTCGACCTGCTGGAGAACGGCACGGTCCTGTTCGTATTCATCGCCGGCTACCTGTTCGAGTACCTTGCTGGCCGCTTTAGCTACCGAAGCTACCTGCGCGGCAAGCTTCATGACGTCATCCTGCCCTACCTGCTCGTTTCGGTGCCCGCGCTGATTTACGACGTGTTGCTGCACGACAAGAGCCAGATCTACCCGCAACTCGTCGACCAGGGATGGTTCTACAAAGTCGGCTGGTTCCTGCTGCAGGGTGGCGCAGGCCTGAATTTCCCTCTCTGGTTCATTCCGATGATCGGCCTGTACTACCTGGCGTCGCCCGCATTCATGGTGCTGGTCAGGCATCCGCGGCTGTACGCCGTGCTGCCGTTGCTGGTCGTGCTTTCAGCGCTGATCCACCGACCCGCGCACGACAACCTCGCCACGCTCCATCAAGCCGCCTATTTCCTGTCCGCGTACGTCGCAGGGATGTGGGCCAGCCACTCGCGTGCGCGCCTCGAGCCGATGCTGCAGAAACACTGGCTTCCGCTGACCCTGGGGCTGGGCGCCATGATCATCGCGCAATGGCGCTGGAGCCCCTTCCATGGAAACTACCAGGGCAGAGCGCCGTTTTCGGTCGAGCACGGCCTGATCGACTGGACGGTCCTGCAGAAACTGCTGATGTGCTTCGTGCTGCTCGGCTTCACGGCCCGCTGGTACACCCGTCGCGTGCGCGGGGTCGACCTGCTGGCGGAACTCAGCTTCCCCATCTTCTTCCTGCACGCCTACTTCATCTTCCTGTTCCAGTCAGCTTTGGGCCCACCACAGCCGGACGGCAGCCTGATGCTGTATGCCGCCGGCGCCGGTAGCATCCTGCTGGCCAGCACGCTTCTGGCGTTGTCCCTGAAGTCTGCCCTCGGCCGGAACAGCCGCTGGGTCATCGGCGCCTGAGCGGCGCGCTGTCGTCTCGACAGAGCCGTCAGCCCGCGGTCTCGAGCTCCCACACGGACAGCGGCGCGCCGCGGCGGATCCAGAACCCCGCGCCCGCCTGCCGGAAATTCCTCGCGAGCCGCGACCGGTACCAGGCGGCGCTGCGCAGGTGCACGTCGCGATCG
>CAJACZ010000015.1 GCA_903938365.1 uncultured Pseudomonadota bacterium
GGAGACGGCGCGCGGAGTGGAGTCGGCCACGGAGATCGCGGCGGCCAGCCCGCGGGTCCGTCGCCTTGCGTTCGGCGGTGGTGACTACACCAACGACCTCGACCTCGAGTGGACGGTGGAAGAACACGAACTCGCCTATGCGCGCGCCCGCCTGAGCCATGCGTCCCGGCTGGCCAGCATCGAGCAGCCGGTCGACACGGTCGTGATTCAGGTGAAGGACGTCGAGCGCTTCCGGCAATCGGCCCACACCGGCCGGCGCATGGGCTTCGCCGGCAAGCTCTGCATCCATCCGGACCAGGTGCTGCCCTGTCACGAGGTCTTCACGCCTGCGCCGGACGAGGTCGCGCGCGCGCGCGCCGTGGTGGCGGCCTTCGATGCGGCCGAAGCGCAGGGTTCTGCATCGATCCAGCTGGACGGTCAGTTCATCGACTACCCGATCGTCTACAAGGCGCGGCGCGTGCTCGCCCTGGCGGCGCGCATGGCGCCGGGCGCGGCCTGAAGTCCCGCCCCGCGGCGTGGCCCGTCGCGGCCGCCACGGGCCGCTACGGGGCCGCCCTCAGGGGCGCTGCGGCTTGCCGCGCGACAGGTCCAGCACCAGGATGCCCGCGACGATGGCCGCCACGCCCGCGAACTGCCAGGGGCTCATGCGTTCATCGAGCACCAGCCAGGCCAGTGCGATGGTCATCGGCGGCCCGGCCGTCGATACGACCGCGCCACGCTCTGCGCCGATGCGCCGGATGCCTTCGGCCTGCATGAGCGCCGGCACGAACATCACCAGCACGCCCAGCGCGATCAGCATCGGCCAGGCCGCGGAGGGCAGCGCCGCGAGTTCGCCGGGGCCGTGGCGCAACAGGTAGTGCAGGACCAGCGCGAGGGTTGCCGAGGTCATGGCGATCAGCGTGAAGCGTGAACTGCCGATCTGCCGCGTGTAGCGTTCCCCGATGAGGAAATAGGCCGCATAGGTCATGGCAGACCCGATCACGAGCAGGGCGCCCAGCGCGTTGGCGCGCAGCGCGCGCCCGTCCAGCCCGCCCACGACCAGGAAGATCCCGGCGTAGGTCAGCAGCAGCGCGAGCAGCACGCGCGGCGTCGGCCAGGCGCGGTCGCGCAGGGCCGTATAGAGCACGACCATCGCCGGGTAGCTGAACATCAGCACGCGCTCGATGCTCGCGTCGATCATCGTCAGCGCGTGGAAGTCGAGCAGCGCCCCGCCGTAGTAGCACAGGAATCCCGCACCGGCGGCGGCCAGGGCGGCCCGCGGGGGGGTCTCCCACAGCGGGCCCAGGCCTTCGCGCGACGCGGCGAACATCCAGAACAATGGCACCGCGATGGCGGCGCGGATGGCGACCAGTGCCTCGACCTCGACGCCCAGTTCGAAGAGTTTCTTGGCGAAGATGCCCTTGGTCGCGAACAGCATGGCGCCGCCGGACACCAGCAGCGCCCCGATCCAGGCGGAGCGGTTGTTCGGGACGGTGTCGGGCATGCGCTGGGGATCCGGGAAGGTGAAGCCTGGGTCGCCACGGGTGGCCGCAGCGTGCGTGGGGGGCGCGATTGTCCTTGCCACCGCGAGGAAGCGGCGGGTACTTTGCAGGATCATCTCGCGAAAGTGAAACGAAGGGAGCCTTGAAGATGCCGGGACCGCTGCATGGGGTGAAGATCGTCGAGATGACCAGCGTGGTGCTCGGGCCCTGGGCCTGCCAGTTGCTCGCGGACATGGGCGCCGAAGTCATCAAGATCGAGCAGCCGCGGGGCGACAGCAATCGTTCGCTCGGGGCAGCCAACCATCCAGGCATGGCGGCGCTCTACCTGACCTGCAACCGCAACAAGCGCAGCCTGGTCCTGGACCTGCGGCAGTCCGGCGCGCGTGACGCGCTGCTCGCCCTGGTGAAGGACGCCGACGTGTTCGTGCACAACAACCGCCCGCAGGTGATGACCAAGCTCGGCATCGACTACGCCGACATGAAGAAGGTCAACCCGCGAATCATCTTCTGCGGCGCCTACGGGTATTCCAAGAAGGGTCCGTACGGCGCGCTCGGCGCGCTGGACGATTCCATCCAGGCCGTCAGCGGCATCGCGATGCTGAACGAAATGGTGCTTGGCGAACCGCGTTACCTGCCGACCATCGTCGCCGACAAGACCACTGCGCTGACGGTTGTCTATGGCGTGCTGGGAGCGCTGTTCCACCGCGAGCGCACCGGCGAGGGGCAGGAACTCGAAGTCCCGATGTTCGAGACCATGGTGCACTGGGTCATGGCGGAGCACCTCTGGGGCATGACCTTCGAGCCGCCCAAGGGCAAGCCCGGTTACGTGCGACTGATGAGCCACCACCGCAAGCCCTACAGGACCCTGGATGGCTATATCGCGATCCTGCCGTACCTCGATGCCCACTGGGAGAAGTTCTGCAACCTGACCGGGCGCGCTGAACTCGTGAAGGACCCGCTGTTCGTCAAGCTCGCCGATCGCGTCCGCAACATCGACGATACCTATCGGATCACGGGCGAGATCATGGCGACCAGGACCACGGGCGAGTGGCTCAAGGTGTTCGACAAGTCCGGCGTGCCGATCATCGTGGTGAACAGCCTCGAGGATCTCGCGAAGGATCCTCACCTGCTCGAGACCGGCTTCTGGCAGTTCGTCGACCACCCCACCGAGGGACGCCTGCGGATGCCGTCGTTCCCGGTCAACTACAGCGCGACGCCGGCGTCGATCCACCGGCACGCGCCGCGACTCGGCGAGCACACGGTCGAGGTGCTGCGCGAGGCGGGCCTCTCTGTGGAGCAGATCGAAGCCCTGACGGCCTCCGGTGCCGCCATGACCGCCGAGCAGGCGGCGGGCACGGTTGCCGAAGGGGGCGACTGATCGCCCTCCCTCCGGGGCCCCGTCAGTCCTTGATGCCGTAGACCTTCAGGGCATTGTCGCGCAGGAACTTGCGCAGCGGTTCAGGCCGCAGGTTCAGTCCCAGGACTTCGTCCATGGTGCGCTTGAACCCCAGCACCGGGAAGTCGGTGCCGAACAGCACCTTGTCCTGCCCGTAGGAGTTGATGTACTTCACGAAGCTCTCGGGCCAGTACTTCGGGCTGTGCGCATCGGAGCCGATGAAGACGTTCTCGTGCTTCCAGGCCATGGCGATCATCTCGTCGGTCCAGGGGATGCCGACATGGATGCCGACGATCTTCAGCTCCGGGAAGTCGCAGGCGATGCCATCGAGCAGGATCGGGCGACCCACGCTGCGCATGGGTGCTTCCTTCGAATAGACCATCGACTGCCCGACCTGCATCTGGATCGGCACGCCGAGTTCGCAGCACTTGGTGTAGAACGGGTAATACTTCGCATGGTCCGGCGGAAGGTCGTACCAGTGGGGGTAGACATGCGCACCGATGAACCCCATGTTCTTCACGGCGTCCTCCAGGGCGCGCACGCCGTTCATCCCCTCGTAGGGATCGACGCCCGCGAGCCCGTAGAAGCGGCCCGGATACTTCTCGATGGCCCTGGCCACCACTTCGTAGGGCAGGTGGAAGGAGCCGGGCAGGCCCAGGCGGCCAACCTTGGGCGCGAACAGGAAGGCGCGCTCGATGCCCGCCTCGGCCATCTGCGCCAGCTGGTCTTCCAGCGGCACGCCCTGCATGTTGGTCTTGGATTTCATCTTCCCGGCGAAGAACTGTTCCTGCCAGCCCGGGCGGAAGGACAGGGCCTCCTGGGTCCAGATTCCGCTGACGATGTCGATGGCTGCTACGGGTGCGGGGGCGGGCGTGGTCACGGGTTTCTCCATGCGTGGCAAGGGGGGGATGATGCCGAAAGCCGGCGGCGCCCGCGCCAGTCCCTGCCGCGTCGCCCGTAGGGCAGATCAGGCGGCCCGCGGCATCTGTAGCCAAAATGACACAAAACGCGTTTTTGCGCGCCTTCACGGTTGCTCCAGAGCCACTGTGGTACATTGTCCGACAAGGAAGTGGTGCTCGGCACAGTGCCGTGTCACCTCATCTCCACCAATAATTTCGTTACTGGGAGTCATCGATGCACACCAACCGAGCCCGCAAGCTGTCCCGCTCAATGGGCCTCTCCGTGGCCGCGGCGGTCAGCGCTGCCCTTTCCGGCCAGGCTGCCTTCGCGCAGGACACGTCCGCCGATGTCCTTGAGGAAGTGGTCGTCACCACTGCACGTCAGCGCGAGGAAGCACTGCAGGACGTGCCCGCTTCGATCACCGCCATCACTGCGGCGACCCTCGAAGCCGCCGCAGTTCAGCGTGCCGGCGACTTCGTGCGGCTCACCCCGGGCGTGTCGCTCGTGCAGGCGGCCGAAGTGGCCGATGCGCAGGTCAACATCCGCGGCATCAACGGTGCGCGCGACGCCGAGAACAGCTTCGCGCTGATCATCGACGGCGTGCTGCAGACGAACCCGGCCGCGTTCAACCGCGAATACGCCGACCTGAAGCAGATCGAAATCGTCAAGGGCCCGCAGGGCGCCATCTACGGGCGCAACGCCGCGGCGGGCGCCATCATCATCACGACCTCCAAGCCCGGCAGCGAGTTCGGCGGTGACGTGAAGGTGGGTTATGGCGAGGACAGCACCCAGACCGCTTCGGTCGTCGTGTCCGGCCCGCTGTCGGATCGCGCCGGCTGGAAGATCGCCGCCGACTATCGCAAGACGGATGGCTTCTATTCCAACCGCTACCTCAACAGCAACACGGTCGACGACTACGAAGGCTTCAACGTCAACGCCCGCCTGGTGTTCGAGCCCAGCGATTCCGCGACGCTCGACATCAAGGCCCACTACGGCGAAGTGGACGCGGCCTCGATCTCGTTCAACCCGAACTTCCTCGTGCCTGGCCTGACCTTCGCGCCGCTGCCCAACGCGCAGCTGTTCAACGAAGACGTCAACCTGCACAACTTCGAGTTCGTCAACAACGTCGACCCGTTCAACAACCAGGAAGCGCTCGACGTCTCCGTGAAGTGGGACCAGGACCTGTCCTTCGGCAAGCTCACGGCCTGGGCGCTGTACAGCGACATCCAGAACGATCTGGGTTCGGACGGCACGAGTGCCACCTACGGCTTCTTCTACGGCGACCAGAACTGCACCAGCTCGTCCAACCAGCTGTTCAACTCGGGCTTCAAGATGCCCGCGCCGCAGATCCAGTTCGGCGGCGCGCCGCAGGCCGGCATCTGGGGCCCGTACACCGCATCGAAGTGCGACGGTACCCAGTACCAGGTCCGCAACCAGGAAGACATCAGCTTCGAGCTGCGTCTGGCCTCCTCGGGTGACGAGCGCCTGCGCTGGCTGGGCGGCCTTTACTACCTGACGCTCGATCGCGAGGTCGGCGTCAATACCGGCATCGACAGCGGCGTGGGCGTCGTGCGCTCGATGTACGTGCCGAAGGGACTGCCGAACGCGACCGAACAGCTGGTGTGGGACAACTTCAGCAGCGACGTCTACGCGGTGTTCGGAAACGTTTCGTATGACGTGTCGGATACCGTCGAAGCCTCGGTGGCGCTGCGCTATGACCGCGAAGAGCGTTCGGTCACGAACCTCGTGCCGGTTGCCGCGCGCACCACGTACTTCGACTACAACCCGTTCGACAACGCCTTCGTCGGCAATTCGCCGCTGAACCCGGCGCTGGTCCGCAGCCTGAACCCGGGGCTGAACGCGAACGGCACGATCCCCGACCGCACGCAGACCTTCTCCGAAGTGCAGCCCAAGGTCAGCCTGACCTGGGAGCCCTCGCCCGAGATGACCTGGTACGCGAACTGGGGCGTAGGCTTCAAGAGCGGCGGCTTCAACAACACGGGCGCGGCCGCCACGGTCGACCTGTTCATCAACTGCTTCACCGGTCGTGGTGCTGCGAATGCGGCCATCAACTGCCGGGGCGGCCTGCCGGGCGCCGGCACGCTGCGGACGGTGCTGGTCCGCGACGAGTTCGACAAGGAGACCTCGAGCGCTGCGGAAGTGGGCTTCAAGAGCCAGCTGTTCGACAACCGCCTGTCCCTCGAGGCCGCGCTGTTCTCGACCAAGGTCGACGACATGCAGTTCTTCGAGTTCCTGGTCGGTTCGTTCGGCCTGCTGCGCGTCGTCAACAACATCGACGAAGTGCAGCTGCAGGGCGCCGAGCTCTCGGCGAACTTCCGCGTCACCGACGACTTCCGGCTGGTCGCGGGCTACAGCCGCGTGCAGAGCGAAATCAAGGCGAACACCTCGCGTCCGATCTCGGTCGGCAACGAGTCGCCCTACACGCCGGATTACACCGGCACGCTCGGCGTGGAGCTGGACGTGCCTGTGGGCCAGAACGGCTGGCGCATGCAGGGCAGCGCCTACCTGAACCTCGTGGGGCCGACCTGGTTCCATGTGGTGCAGTCGCAGGACAACGAGACGGTCGCCTTCGGCACCGGCAACTACACGAACTCCGAGCGTGACAAGTTCACGACGGTGGACGCGCGGTTTGCCGTGGCCTCGGACAACTGGACCCTCGCGCTGGTGGGCAAGAACGTCACTGACCAGAAGTTCCTCCAGGAAGTCATCCCGGCGCCCGAGTTCGGTGGTGCCTTCATCCACCCGGGCAGCGAGCGTCGCGTGTCTGTCGAGGTGGGCTACAAGTTCTGATCACTGCAGGGTGGTCTGAGCCTCGGGAGCGCCGGCCTTGTGCCGGCGCTTTCCGTTCAGGGCTACGGTGCGGGTGTAGAATCCGCGTTCTGAACCAGCGCAGATCCCAGTGAACCGAAACGAGATCCAGTTTCCCGCGCGGCATGCCGCGCTGCGCGACGACGTGCACATGCTCGGCTCCCTGGTGGGGGAGATCCTGCGCGAGCAGGGCGGCGAAGCGCTGTTCGACATCGTCGAGCGCGACCGCAAGCTCGCCATCCGCCGCCGAGACGGCGACGCCGCGGCCGCTGCTGAACTCGAAGCCCTCGTCAAGGACCAGCCGACCCGGACGGCCCAGGACCTCGAACGGGCCTTCTCGATGTGGTTCCAGGCGGTGAACCTGGCCGAGAAGGTGCACCGCATACGGCGGCGCCGCGCGTATTTCGTCAGCGACAACGACAAACCCCAGCCGGGCGGCGTCGAGGACGCACTCGCGCAGCTCAAGGCCGACGGACTCGGGTTCGAGGACGTCCTGGCGCTGCTGGGTTCGCTGCGGATCGAGCCGGTCTTCATGGCGCACCCCACCGAATCGACCCGCCGCACCATCCTGCGCAAGCAGCAGCGGGTCGCGTCCCTGCTGCACGACCGTCTCGACCCGACGCTCGCGCCGAACGAACTGCGGGCGATCCGCAGCACCATCCTCATGGAGCTCACGGCCGCCTGGCAGACCGAGGATCACCCGCGCGATCGACTGACCGTCGCCGACGAGCGCGAACACGTGGTGTTCTATCTCTCGGAGGTGCTCTACAACGTGGTTCCGGCGCTTTACGAAGAGATCGCGCAGGCCCTGGAGAAACTGTACGGGGTGTCGGCCGAGTCCCTGGTGCTGCCGACGATCATCCGTTTCGGAACCTGGGTCGGCGGCGACATGGACGGCAACCCGGACGTCCATGCGAAGACCATGCGCGAAACGCTCGCGCGCCAGCAGCAGGTGATCGTCAACGCGTATTTCAACGAGTGCCAGGCGCTCGCCCAGGTGCTCTCGCAGAGCGCGAGCCGGATCGGCGTGTCGCCGGAGCTGGCCAAGCGGATCGACGAATATGCCGTGCTGGTGCCGGGTTCGCAGGCGGCGACGCCGGCTCGGCATGACCGCATGCCCTATCGCGTGTTCCTCGGGCAGGTCGCCGAACGGCTGCGCTACACCTACGACGGCCGGCCCAACGGCTACGAAAATCCCAGCCACTTCCGGCGCGACATCCAGCTCGTCGCCGACAGCCTGCTGGCGAACCGCGGGCGGCATGCTGGATACAGCGCGGTCCAGCGCCTGCTGCGGCGGGTTGCGACCTTCGGCTTCCATCTCGCCACGCTCGACGTACGGCAGCGCGCCGACGTGCATCACAGTGTGATCGCCCAGGGTCTCGATGACCCGGAATGGCTGAACCGGTCCTCCGCCGATCGCCACGCGCGGCTGGTGGACTTCATCGAGCGCGACGTGGGGCCGCGCGGAGAGCTGGACGCGCTCGCGAAACGCTCCCTCGGCGTGTTCGAGGCGATGCTGCAGTGCCGACGGCGCTTCGGTCCGGACGCGGTGGGGCTTTACGTGGTCAGCGGTGTCGCGGGTGCCGACGACGTGCTCGCCCCGCTGCTGCTGGCGCAATGGGCCGAGGCCTACGACAAGCGGAAGGGCTCCAGTCCCCTCGACATCGCCCCCATGTTCGAGTCGGTCGATACGCTCGAGCGTTGCGGCGACATCCTGCGCGACCTGTTCCGTGATCCGCTGTACCGCCGCCACGTGGATTCGCGCGGGCGTCGCCAGTGCGCGCTGATCGGGTACTCCGAGAGCAGCAAGGAGGCAGGCATCTGTGCCTCGCGGTTCGCGGCCTACCGGGCACAGGGCGCGCTGGCCGCCTCGCTCGCCGCCGCCGGCGAGCAGCATCTGGTTTTCCACGGGCGTGGCGGCAGCCTGCCGCGCGGCGGCGGTCGCATCGATGCGGTGGTCAACGCCATGCCGCCGAGCACGGTGAACGGCCTGCTGCGCCTGACCGAGCAGGGCGAGGGCATCAGCCAGAATTACGGGCTCGAGCCGATCGCGATGCGCACGCTGGAGCGCGCCTTCAGTTCCCTGTCCCTGGCTACCGCGGCCGGCCGGTCCGACCGGCTGCGTGAACCGGCGCAGGCGGCGCTCGATGCCGCCGGACTGATCGCAGCGGCCAGCCGCCTGCACTATCGCGCAATGGTCTGGGACGACCCGGACTTCTTCGAGTACTTCCGCTGTGTGACGCCCATAGACGTCCTCGAGCGCATGCAGGTGGGCTCCCGCCCCGCGTATCGGCCCGGCATGCAGGGCCTGGCGGGCCTGCGCGCCGTGCCCTGGGTGTTCGCCTGGACCCAGACCCGCATGCTGCTGCCCGGCTGGCTGGGCGCCGGCACCGGGTTTTCGGCGGCGATCGATGCGCTCGGCCTGCCGGTGCTGCGCGAGGCGTGGTCTAACTGGCCGTTCTTCCGAACACTCGTGGACGATGTCGAGGCGATGCTGGCGCGCAGTGACCTGGGCATTGCCGCGCAGTACCAGGCCCTGGCACCGGTCGCCTTGCGGCGCTTCCATGCGCAACTCGAGCTCGAGCATGCGCGGGCGCGCTCGGCGGTGCTGGCGATCAAGGACAGCGCCGAGCTTCTGGATGGCGACCGCACGCTGCAGCGGGGCATCCAGTTGCGCAACCCCTACGTGGATCCCGTCAATCTCATGCAGGTGGACCTGCTGCGCCGCTGGCGCGACACCGGGCGGGAAGACCGAGAGCTTTTCGAGGCTCTGGTCGCGAGCATCAACGGGATCGCCCAGGGCCTGCAGAGCACGGGCTGAACCCTGTGCGAGCGGCCCAGCACAAGAGGACCAAGCAATGCTGAAACTGCTTCCCCCGATGGCCCTGGCGCTGGCCCCGGCTGTGATCGGTGTCGTGCTGCCGCCCGCCGCGTCGGCTGCGGCGCGTGCCTTCCCGATCGTGCTGGACCTGGAAGCGGGTGCCGCCTGGCAGGGACGCAACGACGTGCAGGTGCCGAACGACGCCTCGGGCACCCGGTTCGCAATCGATGACATCACCGGGGCGGGCCCTGTGCCGTCGGCACGCGTGCAGCTGGCATGGCCGCTGGGCGAACGGCACGAACTGCGCTTCCTCGCCGCGCCCCTGTCGCTCGAGGAAACCGGTCAGAGCGATCAGCCGATTTCGTTCCAGGGTGAACGGTTTTCCCCCGGCGCAGTGACCGCCCGCTATCGTTTCGACTCCTGGCGGGCAACCTGGCGCTACCGCTGGATCGAGCGCGACGGCCTGTCGGTCAAGCTGGGTTTTACGGCCAAGATCCGCGATGCGAGCATCCAGCTCACGCAGGGCGCCCGTTCCGCACGCAAGGACAACACCGGCTTCGTCCCCCTGTTGCACGCCACGGTGGAAAAGCGGCTGGCGCCGGACTGGACTCTGGTGGCCGACGTCGATGCACTGGCCGGTGGGCCTGGGTATGCCGTAGACCTCGGCCTGCGCCTCTCCCGCGACCTCGGGGGTGGCTGGTCGGTCAGCGGAGGCGGCCGGTTCCTGGACGGCGGTGCGGACAACGATGAGGTCTATGCCTTCGCGCGTTTCAGCACCCTGAGCATCGGCATCAGTCGCCGCTTCGACTAGCGTCCTCGTCCTCGAGGATGCTCCGGGCCTGCGCGTCGAGGTCCTCGAACTGGCCGGTATCGACCGCCCAGAAGAAGGCCCACACAGCTACACCGATCAGGATGACCGACAGAGGTATCAGCAGATAGATGCTGCTCATTGAGGGGCTTCCGTGGCCAGGGTGTGGTGGGGGTCGGGTGTCCTGCGGGGACCCTGCGGCGGTTTCCGGCCGAGAACGTCTGCTGAGAGGACGCGCCGCGCGTTCATCACGACCAGCAGCGAAGACAGCGACATGCCTATCGCGGCGATCCAGGGCGGCATGAGGCCGAGCGCCGCAAGCGGCACTGCGGCGAGGTTGTAGGCCACCGACCAGCGCAGGTTCTGGCGGATGATGACCAGAGTGCGTCGGGCAACGGCCACGCTCTCCGGCAGCGAGGCCAGCGAATCGCGAAGCAGCAGCAGGTCGGCGGCCGCATGGGCGATCGACGACCCGTGTCCCATGGCCATCGATACCTGGGCCGCCGCGAGCACTGGGCCGTCGTTCATGCCGTCCCCGATCATCAGGACGCGGTGACCGCCGGCCTGGAGTTCGCGCAGCAGGGTGAGCTTGTCCTCAGGACGCAGGCGCGCAGCCGGACGCGCGATGCCGAGTCGGCGCGCCACGTGCGCCACCGGGCCTTCGCGGTCACCGCTGGCGAGCCGCAGTTCGAGGCCGAGTGCGCGCAGGCCTGCCACGGTTTCGCCGGCGTCGGGGCGCAGTTCGTCGGAGACCACGAAAGCGGCGGCGCCCCCGGAGGCATCGGCCAGCAGGATCCCGGCGTCCTCGGTGAAGGGATGGGCGCGGCCGTCCTGCAGGGCGAACGCGGGCTTGCCGAGCCGCCAGAGCCGCCCGTCGACGTGGCCCTCGATACCGTCCCCCGGGAACTCGCGGGCATCCCCGCAACGTATCTCGCGGGCCCCGTGGGCGCGGAACGCCTGCGCCACAGGATGCCGC
Organism: uncultured Pseudomonadota bacterium; assembly: GCA_903938365.1. Lineage (GTDB taxonomy): Bacteria > Pseudomonadota > Gammaproteobacteria > Steroidobacterales > Steroidobacteraceae > UBA964. The sequence continues at coordinate 11,212 of CAJACZ010000015.1, forward strand.
GAGGATTCCTCGAGCGCTGCGGCAATCGACAGGGCCATGCCGCTCGACAGTCCCTCGCGGGTCTGGGTCTCGAGCACGCGCGGGTGGCCGGTGGTCAGCGTGCCTGTCTTGTCGAGAATGACCGTATCGACCTGGGCGAGGCCCTCGACGGCGTCCGAACGTGTGACGAGCACGCCGAGTCGCGCGAGCCGCGAGGTGGCCGCGGCGATCGCCACTGGAGTCGCCAGCGACAAGGCACACGGGCAGGTGGCGACCAGCACCGCGAGCACCGCAGGGAAGGCGCGCGAGGGATCGACGAAAGCCCAGGCGATGGCCACCAGTGCGGTCAGCACGAGAATACGCAGCACGAACCACGAGGCCATGCGTTCGGCGGCAAGCCCGATGCGCGGTCGCTCGCCCTGGGCGCGCTCGAGCAGACGTACCAGCGAATGCAGGGCGGACGCGTTCGGTGCGCTGGTCACCTGCAGGGTGATCGCGCTGCCTGTGTTGATGGAGCCGCCCAGCAGCGCTTCGCCCGGGGCGCGTTGTCGGGCCGCGGACTCACCGGTGACCAGTGATTCATCCACCAGCGCGATGCCCGCCAGGACCGTCCCGTCCACGGGGATGATCTCGCCGGTGGCGACCCGCAGTCGGTCACCGGGGCGAAGCTGTTCGAGCGGGACTCTCTCGGCGTCGTCCGTCGCCGCGCGCAGTCGCGTGGCGGTGGCGGGCAGGGCGCGTGCCAGGGCGTCCGTGACGCTGGCGGCCTGGTGGCGGCCCTTCATCTCGACATGGCGACCCACAAGCAGGAAGAAAATGAACATGGTCACCGAGTCGAAATAGACCTCTCCCTGGCCGCGCGCGGTGTTGAAGACGCTGGCGACGAACGCCAGCACCAGCGCCAGCGACACCGTGACGTCCATGCCGAGGGTGCGGCGGCGGATATCGTGCAGGCCGCCCCGCAGGATGGGCGCTCCGGAGTACAGCAGTACCGGTGTTGCGATGAGCAGGCAGGTCCACTTGAGGAACCCGGCAAGCGCAGGGTCGATGCCGTGGAAGGCGCCGGTGTAGAGACCGGCGGCGTACATCATGATCTGCACCGAGCCCAGCCCTGCCAGGCCAATCCGTTTGAGGCTGGCGCGGCGCTCTTCCCGCCGTGCCGCCGCAGCCGCCGCGCCGACGAGCGGCACCGGCTTGAAGCCCAGGTCGGCGACGATTGCGAGGATCGCGCCCAGCGACGTGAGATGGCTGTTCCAGCTGACCGACACTCTGCCGTTGACCACGTTGACTTCGGTGCCCGTCACTCCTGGAAGCGCGCCGAGGCCGTTGCGGATCGAACGGGCGCAGTTGGCGCAGCGGATGCCCTCCGCGTTGAACACGACATGCCCCTGGCCGTCGCTCTCGCTGGCCCAGTGCCCCTCGAGGGACACTGCAGTGCGGTGTGGCTTGCCGCTGGCAGCCGTCTTCAACGGCCCAGCTCCATGAGGGACGCCGCGGGTGCAGTGAACCGCCCACGCAGGCGCCACGTGTCGTCGCCGGCCACCTCGACCAGCCAGTGGCCCGCCGGCAGCGGTACGGTTCGGGCAGTGAACCCCGGAGCGGAGACCGCGGGGCGGAGTTCCATCGTGCGGTCGAGCGCCGGGAGGGTGGCGTGCGTCAGGCGCAGCACGAGCGCAGCGGGTGCCGGATGCGCGGCGTCCCTGAAACGCAGCGTGGCCCCGATCAACCCCGGTGTACCGAGGTCGAGTGTGACCCGGACCCCTAGTTCGCCTGCGGCCGCTGCCCGACGGAGATCGGCATCGAGGCCGGCGCCTTCCCGCTCGTAATGCGAGGGCAGTGGCGGATCCGCGTCGCGTGTCGCGGCGTAGATCAGGAAGGCGCTTGCGACAACCGTGAACGTGAGGATGCCGAACACCACCCACAGGACGGGATTCGGCCCGGATTTCTCTGTCGCGGCGTCCATGTTCTAGTCGTCCTCGGCTGGCATGAAAAAGCGCGCTTCGGCCGTGGCGTGGAGCCCCGGATCCTCTGCCGCGGTGATCGTCAAGCGGATCTTCGCGGATCCGCCGGCTGCGGAGTGGGCCGGTTCGGTCTCATCTTCCCGGTCCGGGTCTTCCCATGCATCGCGGCGCACTGCGACGGCCGCGTTGTAGACCTCGCCCGAGGGAA
>CAJACZ010000016.1 GCA_903938365.1 uncultured Pseudomonadota bacterium
GCCTTCGGACCTGAAGAACGTCACGGAGGAGTCCTGGGGCTATGCGCAACTGGCCAGGCGTCTGACGCAGGGCAAGCGCGCGGACCTGCTCGACATCCAGGGCACCTATGCGAGCGCCGGCGCACCCGATGCCGACAAGGCTCTGCAACGCTTGGTCCGGGCCTGGTTGCGCGCGCAGGGCGCGACGGCAGGCCTTGAACTGGCCCGCTGCGGCGGCACTCCGACGCTGCCCAACAGCCTCGGCTACTCCAACTACGAGAACAACGACCTGCACGAGGAACTGGTGGCGATTCCGCGCGTGCTGCTGCCCTATGTGCAGGACCTGCCGCGCTACGCGAAGGCCACGGCGGGCGACTATTCGAAGACGATGCTGTTCAGTTTCGACGAACTGCTCGGCCCGGCGCAGACACTGTCAGCCGCGAAGCAGGCCCAGGTGGATCTCGACTCGCGCTACGCGCAGCTGGCCGCCAGCGATGATCGCAGCCAGGTCGCGGCGCTGGTGCGCGCCGCCGGGGCCTTGCCGCGGTCCGGTGGCGAGCTGGACTACTGCGCCACGGCCGCAATGGACGCGGCTTTGATCCTGGGCTATCGCTCCTTGGGCCTCGACATGCTGCCCGCCCTCCTGAACGAACAGATCAGCGACTCCCGCAACCGCATCCGCTTCGCCGGCAATACGGCCTACGACTCCGTCAACGACATCTTCATCGCCATCACCAGCCAGCGGAAGCCCTGCCAGGTGGTGCTCGGCACCCCGAAGGAGGTCGTCGACCTGCGCGCCGCGCTGGCGGCGCAGGGCCGCGGCGCGCAGTCCGCACTGTACGGAGCCTTGCTGCCGCTCGATGACGCGCGCGACCGCTATGCCCGTTCGCTGGACCAGGGCTACGAGAACTACGGCCAGTTGGCGTTCGCGAGGACGATAGGCGCGGGCAGTGCGGCGCTCAAGCAGCTGCGCACCTACGGCGTGCAGTCGCTGGCGGACTACAACCGCGAGGCCGCTGCCATGCAGGACAGCGGGCACACCGCCGAGACTTCAGCCACGGCTGTGCTCAATTTCCTGCAGGACCGCAAGGACGCCCAGGGCAACGGCCGCAGCACCCTGGCACAGCGCGATGCGCGCCTCGCGCAGCTGCGCCGGGAGCGCGAGCAGCTCGAGCAGGCCCGGCGCGAGCGCCGGGCGGCCTACGAGCAGGAGTTCCCCTACGAGGCCGTCCTGTCCTGCAGCACAGGGCAGCAGCACCAGTCGCTGCTCCCGTGCTTCATGGCCGACGGCCTGAACTCGCACCTCGAGATCACCAGCGGCACGGCCTACGTGCTGTACCAGCCCTGGGAGTTCGCGCGCCTCGGCGCCGAGACGCCGGGGGAGGGCCTGGTCATCCCGCTGCGCGCCGCGTTCGAGCTCGCTGCGCAGAACATCGGCGAGCGGATGGTCCTGCGCGCACGGGTGCGCGAGACGGCCACCGGTCGAACGGTCTACGAGAAGGGCGCTGCGCGATTCGGCGTGATCCGGATCAGCCGGGAATAGCCCGCCCGCGCCCCGCTGCCGCTGCCGGTCGGGTCCTCGGCAAAGGGAGCCGCGGCGCGCCGTTTGTGTAGCATAGGCAGCGCCTGGCGGCGACGGTCAGGCGCCGCAAACGGTGAGCCTCATGTCAGACACTGCCCTTGAGCCCGGCCCGGGCGCCCCGCGTTCCCGCCGCCGCATGCCGCGCGCGTTGCGTGTGCTGGGCTGGGTGCTGCTCGCGCTGCTCGGTGCCCTCGCGGCCGTGGTCGTATGGTTCCTGTGGTTCGGTCCGGTGGCGATCTCCGACCGCGCGATGCTGTGGAGCATGCTGCGGGGGACCACGGCCGAGGCGCCGTCCGCCGAGGTGGTCGCCCGCCAGCTGCGCGTGCCGGAGGGCTACGAGCTGCGCCTGCATGCGAAGGATCTGCCCAGCGTTCGGCTGCTGCGACCGACTGCCGCAGGCGACCTGATCGCCACGCAGCCGCGCGGTGGCCAGGTGCTCTGGCTCGCTGCGGACCGCAACGGCGACGGAGCCTCCGACGCGCGTCGGGTGCTGCTCGCCAAA
>CAJACZ010000017.1 GCA_903938365.1 uncultured Pseudomonadota bacterium
TCGTTCAACTCAGGGGGAGTATTCATGTCCAAGATCCAATCCAGGCGCCTGCGCACGGCGCTCATCTGTACCGCCGCGGGCTTCACGGCCTCGCTGGCTGGTGAAGTCATGGCGCAGTCACTTGCGCTAGAGGAAATCGTCGTCACGGCGCGCAAGCGCGAAGAGTCCATCCAGGACATCCCGGTGGTCGTCACCGCCTACTCGGCGGAAGAACTCAGCCGGCGCGGCGCCGGTGAACTCGAGGACATCGCGGCGGCCACGCCCGGACTCGCGTTCGAGGATTTCTCTTCGAGCTTCTCCGCGGCGCCCGTGATGCGCGGCCTGACGCAGGTCAACGTGTCCTCCGAGGTGCAGAACGTCGCGACCTTCGTCGACGGCATCTACATCCAGCGCAACTACGCGGTCGACATCGGCCTCGCCGACGTCGCGCGCATCGAAGTGGTCAAGGGTCCGCAGAGCGCGCTCTACGGCCAGAACGCCTTTGCCGGCGCGATCAACTACGTGCTCAACAAGCCGACCGACCAGCTCGACGGCTACGCTGAAGTGACCGCGGGCACCGACGGTCGCCTCGACTACAAGGCCGCGTTCGGCGGTCCGCTCATCGAGGGCAAGCTGGGCCTGCGCGGCTATTACGGCCACAGCGAATTCGACGGCACCTGGAAGAACGAGTTCCCGGGCCTCAGCAGCAAGGACAAGCGCCTGGGCTGGAACGACAACCAGACCTACAGCCTGGTGGCTGTGGCGACCCCGACGGACGCGCTCTCGGTTGAACTGAGCTACATGCGCGTCGAGCGCCAGGTGGGCAACCGCGCCGGCTGGAGCATCAACAGCGGCGACGCGCAGACGGCCGGCAACTGCGGCACGTTCTCGGGCACCTCGACCCGTCGCAACTTCGTCTGCGGCGAGATCTCGACCGACCCGAACACCTACCGTACGGCGGCTTCGACGCGTCCTGCGGGCGCGATCAACCTCGCGATCGCCACGCCGGGCTTCATCAACGAGACCGACTACCTGCACGGCCAGTTCGAGTTCGAGTTCGCTGACGCGTTCAACCTGGTCTACCAGTACGGCAAGGTCGACTCGAAGGGCCAGGAGATCAGTTCCCCCGCGGTCAACGCACTGAACCCGACGCCGACGACCAACCTGACGGCGCTGGCGATGGGCGTGTTCCAGATCGGCCCGTTCAACTCCGGGCAGAAGGAAGGCAGCACCAACGACTTCGAGAGCCATGAACTGCGGCTTGAGTACGCTCCGCAGGGCAGCCCGCTGAAGGCGGCCATCGGCGCCTACAAGTCGGAGTTCGAGGACATCTACCGTTTCAACCTGACCTCCGTTCCGCAGGGCCAGGCGCTGGTCGACACGACCACCGACTTCCTCGATATGACCGGTTTCGCGTTCCCGCTGCGCAACCTCGTCAATTCGGGTGATGTCGACGCGTTCTTCGGCACCCTGTCGTACACCTTCGCCGAGCGCCTGACGGTCGGCGCCGAAGTGCGCTACAGCAAGGAGACGAAGACGGTCCTCGACGTCGCCGCGAACATCACGCAGACGGCCGAGTTCACCGATACGCTGCCGCGCCTCTCGGTGGACTACAAGCTGACCGACGACGTGCTGCTCTACGCCTCCGCGGCCAAGGGCCTCAAGGCCGGCGGCTTCAACGGCGTCCGTGCCGGTCAGGTGACGATCCCGACGGAAGAACAGGCCTTCGGACCCGAGTCCAACTGGACCTATGAAGTCGGTGCCAAGAGCACGCTGATGGATGGCCGCATGGTGCTCAACGTCGCCGCCTTCACGGTCGACTGGAGCGACATGCAGATCCAGGCCCTGCCGTCGAACACGCCGGCGAACCTGGTGGCGAACACGCCCGTCATCTTCCGCAACCTGGGCAATGCCGAGTCGAAGGGCATCGAGCTGCAGACGCTGTTTGCCGCGACCGACAAGCTGTCGCTGAACCTCTCGGCGTCGTTCATCGACCCGAAGTTCACCGGTGACACGCTGTCGTTCCGCTTCAACGGTCGCTGCGACGACGTGGTCTGCCCGCGCAGCACCGCGGTCGGCGGCAACACGCTGCCGCGCACGCCGAAGACGCAGCTCGCGGCCGGCGCTGAGTGGAACTCCACCTTCGGCAACGGCATCGAGTTCTTCGCCCGTGGCGACGTGACCTACCAGTCCGAGATGCAGATCGAGGAGATGAACATCGGTCAGATCCAGGACCGCACGCTGGTGAACGCCCGCGTCGGCATCGCCCGGGGCAACTGGTCGGCGGATGTCTGGGGTCGCAACATCCTCGACAAGGAATACATCGCCAACTCGTTCTTCATCATCTCGGGTGTCAGCTACGGCACCTCGCTGGGTGAGCAGGCCTCGTACGGTGCCACCGTGCGGTGGCGCTTCTAAGACCTCCCGATCCCCATCGGATCAAACGCGACGCGTCACCCTCCGGGTGGCGCGTCGCGCGTTTCGGGCAGGAAGAACAGGCCGATCACGGCCGTCGCGGCCGCCACGGCCACCGGGTACCAGAGCCCGGCATAGATGTCGCCCGTCGCGGCGACGATCGCGAAAGACGTCACCGGCAGGAAGCCGCCGAACCACCCGTTGCCGAGGTGGTAGGGCAGTGACATCGACGTATAGCGGATGCGCGTCGGGAACAGCTCCACGAGCCATGCCGCGATCGGTCCGTATACCATGGCGACCAGCAGCATCAGCCAGCTGCAGAGCAGGATCACCATCGGGTAGTTCACCTGCGCCATGTCGGCCCGCGCCGGATAGCCCGCGGTCGCCAGCCCCGCGCGCAGCCGCCCGTTGAATTCCGCGTTGCGCGCCTTGAAGTCGCCGCCATCGAGCGCGGCGCCCGCGAAGGACGCCACCATCACTGCCGTGTCGCCCGCGCCGATGCGCACCATCGCCACCGTGCCCGCCGGCGCCGCCTCGTTGCGGTACGGAACGCCCGCGCGGGCCAGCGCGGACTTCGCGACGTCGCAGGATTCGCGGAAGGATTTGCGGCCGATCGGGTCGAACTGGAAAGTGCAGTCTGCCGGGTGGGCCAGCACCGTGACCGGCGACCCGGCGACCGCACGCTCCAGCGCCGGATTCGCGTAGGACGCGATCGCCTTGAAGGTCGGGAAATAGCTCAGCGCGGCGAGCACGCAGCCGCCGAGCACGAGCGGCTTGCGGCCGATGCGGTCGGACAGGGCGCCGAACACCACAAAGAGCGGCGTGCCGATCACCAGCGCTGCCGCGATGATCAGGTTCGCGGCCTGCGAGTCGAGCTGCAGCGTCTTCTCGAGGAAGAACAACGCATAGAACTGGCCGCCGTACCACACGACGGCCTGGCCGGCGGTCGCGCCCACCAGGGCCAGCAGCACCAGCCTCAGGTTGGCGCGGTTGCCGAAGGCTTCGCGCAGCGGTGCCTTGGACAGCGTGCCCTGGTTCTTGATCTCGAGGAACGCCGGCGATTCCTCGAGCTGCAGCCGGATGTACACCGAGATGCCGAGGAGCACGATCGACAGCAGGAACGGGATGCGCCATCCCCAGGTCTCGAACTCGTCGCCCAGCGCCAGACGACAGGCCAGGATCACGAGCAGCGACAGGAACAGGCCCAGCGTGGCGGTGGTCTGGATCCAGCTCGTGTAGAAGCCGCGGCGGCCGGGCGGGGCATGTTCCGCGACGTAGGTGGCCGCGCCGCCGTATTCGCCGCCCAGCGCCAGGCCCTGCAGCATCCGCAGCACGACCAGGATGACGGGTGCCGCGACACCGATGGATTCGTAGCTGGGCAGCACGCCGACCAGCGCCGTCGAGGCGCCCATGATGACGATGGTCAGCAGGAAGGTGTACTTGCGGCCCACCAAGTCGCCCAGGCGGCCGAAGACCAGTGCGCCGAAGGGCCGGACGAAGAAGCCCGCCGCGAAGGCCAGCAGCGCGAAGATGAAGCCCGTGGTCTCGTTGACGCCGGAGAAGAACTGCCGGGAGATGATCGCCGAGAGCGCACCGTACAGGAAGAAGTCGTACCACTCGAACAGGGTGCCGAGCGAGGAGGCGAAGATGACGCGACGGTGCGAGGGATCGAAAGCGGGTGCCGGTGTGCTCATGGCGCACAGCGTAGCAGGAGGCCCAGGGCAGGCAAAAAAGGGGATGGACCGGCTGGCCCATCCCCCCAAGTTGAAGCCGGTCCGGGCGACGCCGCGAGGCGTCTGTCCGGGTGGCCGTCAGTCAGCTTCGAAAGCTCACTCGCACAGGCTTTCCAGGTAGCCCTGTGCGACGGGCGACAGGCGCTTCATGGCCATGGCCCGTGCGCGAGGCGCGCCCAGCAGGTATTCCAGCGGCCCGGAGACCAGGATGCTGCGGACGCCGGGGTCTTTGCGCGACACGGCTGCCATCTTGTTGAGGACGGTGAAGCCGCGGTTGATCTTGGAACGGGGCGCGCGCTTCTGTTCGATGGAGCGCGCCAGATACTGACCGAAACGCGAGTAAAGGAAGTAATCGTCTTCCCCCACCTGGAAACGCGCTTCGGCGAAGAAGTCAGGAAAGTTCTTCTCGAGGTAAGCGTTCACCTTGAGGAGACGGGGTCCAGGGTCGTTGTCTGTCGACGACGGTTGCTTCTTCATTTCAGTCTTGCCACACCTCCAAGGGTCCAGACCACCATTTCTGGACGTCACGAGCGGTACCACACCTCGCAACGCGCGCGAAAAGTACGGCACAGGGTCGGTGGGTGCAATACCTTGGGAAAAATAATTTCTGGAGCAGCCTGAATGACAGGATCGGATGGCGACGCAACGACGCTCGAGAGCTTTCCCGGGGGGCTGCGGGCGCTGGTGTTCGGCGCGAGCGGCGGCCTCGGTGGCGCGTTCGCCGCGCTGCTGGCGGGACATCCGCGCGTCGGCCACCTGCACGTCGCCGCGCGCGAGCCGGAGGCGGTGCTTGCGGCGGTCGCGGCGCGTGCCGGGACGCGCCACGGGGTGAGCGCCTCGCGTTTCGACCTGCTGGACGAGCGCAGCATCGAGTCCACCGCGGCGGCGGCCGCTGCGGCGGGGCCGCTGCATCTCGTGATCGTCGCGACGGGTGTCCTGCACGACGGCCCGGGCCTGCAGCCCGAGAAGAGCTGGAGAAGCCTGAATGCGGATTCGCTGGCGCGCGCATTCGCACTCAACGCGACCGGACCGGCGCTGATCGCCCGGCACACGCTGGGGCGACTGGCCTGCGGCGAGAAGGCGGTTTTCGCGGCATTGTCGGCACGCGTGGGCTCGATCGAGGACAACCGCCTCGGCGGCTGGCATGCCTACAGGGCCTCGAAGGCGGCGCTGCACATGCTGGTGCGGAGCTTCTCGATCGAGCTGCGGCAGCGTAATCCCGGTGCCCTGTGCGTCGCGCTGCACCCGGGTACGGTGGACACGGGTATGTCGAAGCCGTTCCAGTCGGGCGTGGCGCCCGGCAGGCTCTTCACGCCGGAATACTCTGCGCGCTGCATGCTCGGGGTGCTGGATCGCCTCGGCGCCGCCGACAGCGGTCGGCCCTGGGCCTGGGACGGCCAGCCCATACCCTTCTGAGGACACCGTCGCCGCATCACCGGAGGCGGTGGACCCCGGGGACTCGATCGAAGCCCGGATCGAAGCTCAGCACGGTCTCGATCCCGTGCTGCTGCATCACCGCGACGTGCAGCGCCGTGCGCACGGGTAGCGCCGGGTATTGCAGCACGAGCTGCTTCGTGCGCTCGACGGTCTCGAGCCCCACGGGCAGGACCTCGTCGACCACGCCCAGCAGCGCGTCACAGGCGAGCTGGATGTAGCTGCGCCGGTCCAGCGCCGTGTAGCGGTGCAGGATCTCGTTCAGCGCCTCGGCGTCGGTGACCAGCCGCGCGTGGTTCGCGACCAGGGCTTCGAGCCGTCGCTGCGCATCCACCTTGTTCGGGTGCGCGGCGCCGACCAGGTACATCGCGATGTTGGCGTCGACCAGGATCACGCTCAGTAGCCGCCGGTCGAGGCGTCCGGCCCGACGCCGCTGAGATAACCGCGCTCGACCTCGCCGGTCATCCGGTCGATCTGGCCGGTCGGGCCGGCGTGCCGCACCGCCGCGCGGATCGCGCCGAGCTTGCGGTCGACGTCGCCGCTCGATTCGCGGCGCCGCGCCGCGACCAGCGCCTGCCTCACCCATTCCGCGATCGACAGGTTCCGTGCAGCGGCCGCGAGCTGCAGCGCCTCGTATTCCGGATCGTCGAGCAGGACCTGCAGTCTCTTAGTCATATATGTAGTTTGAATGACTCATGAACATGAGTAAACCGGTCTGAAAGTCTTTGGAGCCCCGATTTGCTGGGGGTATAGTTCGGCCGATCCTGCTCGCTGCGGGCCCGCCGGGCCTGCGCCGACCGGGTCGCGCACCGAACGAAGATGAGGATCTGCCGATGAGCCGCCTCGAAGCCCCGACTCCCCTTGAGCCGCCTGCCGCACCCGCGGCGCGCACGACCCGCCCCGGCAAGCAGGGTCTTTACGACCCGCAGTTCGAGCACGACGCCTGTGGCTTCGGTTTCGTGGTCGATATCCAGGGTCGCAAGTCCAACCACATCCTCCGGCAGGCCATCGAGGTCCTGAAGAACCTCGACCATCGTGGCGCCTGTGGCTGCGAGACCAACACCGGCGACGGCGCCGGCGTGCTCATGCAGATGCCGCACCTCTTCCTGAAGGACGCCGCGCGGCAGGCGCATATCCAGCTGCCCGAGCCGGGGCAGTACGGCTGCGGCCTGATCTTCATGCCGCGCAACCCGACCCAGCGCCGCAAGATGGAGCAGGCCTTCGCCCGCGCCGTGCAGTCCGAAGGTCAGGTGTACCTCGGCGCGCGCACGGTGCCGACCGACAACTCCATGCTCGGCGAGACCGCCAGGTCGAGCGAGCCCTTCATCCGCCAGGTGTTCATCGCCCGCGGCCCGGACACCGTCGACGAGGCGGAGTTCGAGCGCAAGCTGTACGTGATCCGCAAGCGCGCCTACAACGAGATCCGCGTCTCGACGCTGGGTGGCGCCGACTACTGGTATGTGGCGAGCCTGTCGCACAAGACCCTCGTCTACAAGGGAATGCTGCTGACGATGCAGCTCGACCAGTACTTCCCGGACCTCAGGAGCCCCCTGATGGAAACCGCGCTGGCGCTGGTCCACTCGCGCTTCAGCACCAACACCTTCCCGAGCTGGGATCGCGCCCACCCGTACCGCTACCTCGCGCACAACGGCGAGATCAACACGCTGCGCGGCAACATCAACTGGATGCGCGCCCGCGAGGCGCTGCTCGAGTCCGAACTGTTCGGCGACGACATCCAGAAGATCACGCCGATCGTCAACGTCAACGGCAGCGACTCCTCGATGTTCGACAACGTGCTCGAACTGATGGTGCTGTCGGGCCGCTCGCTGCCGCACGCCATGATGATGATGGTGCCCGAGCCCTGGTCCAGGCACGAGACCATGGACCCCGCGAGGCGCGCCTTCTACCAGTTCCACTCCAGCCTGATGGAACCCTGGGACGGCCCGGCGGCCATCGCCTTCACCGATGGCGTGCAGATCGGCGCCACGCTGGACCGCAACGGCCTGCGCCCGGGTCGCTTCTACGTGACCACCGACGACATGGTCGTCATGGCCTCCGAGGCCGGCGTGCTCGAGATTGCCCCCGAACGCATCCGCCGCAAGGGCCGGCTGCAGCCGGGGCGCATGTTCCTGGTGGACACCGCGCAGGGCCGGATCGTCGAGGACGACGAGATCAAGCGTGCGATCGTCACCGAGCGCCCCTACGGCGAGTGGCTGAAGCAGAACCTCGTGTACCTCAAGGACCTGCCTGCGGCGCCGGAGCTGGCCGCGCCGGAGCCGGACCTGCTGCTGGCGCGCCAGATCGCCTTCGGCTACACCTTCGAGGACCTGCGCATCCTGATGGCGCCGATGGCGAAGGACGGCGTCGAGGCCGTCGGTTCCATGGGCAACGACACGCCGCTCGCGGCGCTGTCGCAGCGCTCGCGGCTGCTCTACGACTACTTCAAGCAGCTGTTCGCCCAGGTCACCAACCCGCCGATCGACAGCATCCGCGAGGAGATCGTCACCTCGTCCGACGTCTGGCTCGGTTCCGAGGGCAACCTGCTCGAGCCCAAGCCCACCGATTGCCGCCGCGTCGAACTCAAGGGGCCGGTGCTGACGAACGAGGAATTCGCCAAGATCCGCCGCCTGTCGCTGCCCGGGCTGCGCGTCGGCACGGTGTCCACGCTGTTCCGGGTGATCCGCGGCGAGGAAGGCCTCGCACAGTCGCTGGAGCGCCTGCAGACCGAGGCGCGCCGGCTGATCGAGGAAGACGAGGTCAACATCCTCATCCTCAGCGACCGTGGCGTGAACCGTGAGTTCGCCGCGATCCCCGCGCTGCTCGCCATCTCCAGCCTGCATCACTTCCTGATCCGCGAGGGCCTGCGCATGCGGGTCTCGCTGGTGCTCGAGACCGGCGAGCCGCGCGAAGTGCACCACTTCGCCCTGCTGATCGGCTTCGGCTGCAGCGTGATCAACCCGTACCTCGCCTTCGAGACGCTCGACGGCATGATCCGCGACCACCTGTTGCCCAACGTCGACCATCGCCTCGCCTGCATCAACTTCGCCAAGGCGGCCACCAAGGGTGTCGTGAAGGTGATGTCCAAGATGGGCATCTCGGCGGTGCAGAGCTACCACGGCGCCCAGGTGTTCGAGGCGGTCGGCCTGCGCCAGGACGTCATCGACGAGTACTTCACGGGCACCGCCTCACGCGTCGGCGGCGTCGGCCTCGACGTGCTCGCCGAGGAAGTGCTGATGCGCCACCGCGCGGCCTTCCCCGAGCGCACGGTCGGCGACCATGTGCTGCCCACCGGCGGCCAGTACCAGTGGCGCTCCGACGGCGAGTTTCACGTGTTCAACCCCGAGTCGATCCATCGCCTGCAGAAGGCGGTGCGCACCGGCAGCTACGCGACCTACAAGTCCTTCGCCGAACTGATCGACGATCGCTCGAAGAACCTCTCGACGCTGCGCGGCCTGCTCGATTTCAAGGCGGGCGAGCCGGTGCCGCTCGAGGAAGTCGAGTCCGTCGAGAGCCTCATGAAGCGCTTCAAGACCGGCGCCATGAGCTACGGTTCCATCAGCAAGGAAGCCCACGAGACGCTCGCCATCGCGATGAACCGCGTGGGCGGCAAGAGCAACACCGGCGAGGGGGGCGAGGATCCCGAGCGCTACCAGCCGATGCCCAACGGCGACTCGAAGAACTCCGCGATCAAGCAGGTGGCCTCGGGGCGCTTCGGCGTCACCAGCGAATACCTGATCAACGCCCGCGAGATCCAGATCAAGATGGCGCAGGGCGCGAAGCCCGGCGAGGGCGGCCAGCTGCCGGGCACCAAGGTGTATCCCTGGATCGCCAAGACACGCCACACGACCGCGGGCGTGGGGCTGATCTCGCCCCCGCCGCACCATGACATCTATTCGATCGAGGACCTCGCGGAGCTCATCCACGACCTCAAGAACGCGAACCGCAAGGCGCGCATCAGCGTCAAGCTGGTGGCCGAGGTCGGCGTCGGCACGATCGCCGCAGGCGTGGCCAAGGCCCATGCCGACGTGGTGCTGATCAGCGGTTATGACGGCGGCACGGGGGCCTCGCCGCTCACCTCGACCACCCACGCCGGACTCCCCTGGGAACTCGGCCTCGCCGAGGCGCACCAGACCCTCGTGCTCAACAACCTGCGCAGCCGCGTGGTCGTCGAGACGGACGGGCAGCTCAAGACCGGGCGCGACGTCGCGATCGCAGCCCTGCTGGGCGCCGAAGAGTTCGGTTTCGCCACGGCGCCGCTGGTGGCGGTGGGCTGCATCATGATGCGCGTCTGCCACCTGAACACCTGCCCGGCGGGCGTGGCCACCCAGGACCCGCGGCTGCGCGAGAAGTTCGCCGGCAAGCCCGAGCACGTCGTCAACTACATGGGCTTCATCGCGCGGCAGCTGCGCGAGATCATGGCGCAGCTCGGCTTCCGCACCCTGCAGGAGATGGTCGGCCGCGTCGACCGGCTCGAGGCGAACACCGCGATCGATCACTGGAAGGCGCGCGGCTTCGACTTCAGCAACATCCTCTACTCGCCCGACTTCGGTCCCGAGGTCGGTCGCTACCAGACGATCGAGCAGGACCATGGGCTCGACAAGTCGCTTGACGTCACCACGCTGCTCGACCTCTGCCGCCCGGCGATCGAGCGCGGCGAGAAAGTCGAGGCCACGCTTCCCATCCGCAACGTCAATCGCGTGGTGGGCACGATCACGGGCAGCGAGATCACCCGCAAGTGGGGTCCTGCCGGCCTGCCCGACGGCACGGTCCGCATCGGCTTCCATGGCTCGGCAGGGCAGAGCTTCGGCGCCTTCATGCCGCGCGGAATGAGCTTCACGCTCGAGGGTGATGCCAACGACTACGTCGGCAAGGGACTGTCGGGGGGCCGCATCGTCGTGTTCCCGCCGAAGGCCTCGACCTTCGCCGCCGAGGAAAACATGATCGTGGGCAACGTCGCGCTGTACGGCGCCACCTCGGGCGAGGTGTTCCTGCGCGGCATGGCCGGCGAGCGCTTCGCGGTGCGCAACAGCGGCGTCGATGCCGTCGTCGAGGCCGTGGGCGACCACGGCTGCGAATACATGACCGGCGGGCGCGTCGTGGTGCTCGGGCCGACGGGCCGCAACTTCGGCGCCGGAATGTCCGGCGGCGTCGCCTACGTCTTCGACGAGGCCGGCGGTTTCGCCGCGCAGGTCAACGGCCAGATGGTCGATGTCGAACGCGTGGTGGACGCGGCCGAGGCCCTGGAGCTGCGCGCGCTCATCGAGCGCCATCTGGCGCTCACCGGCAGCGCCCAGGCGCGGCGCATCCTGGATGCCTGGTCGACGATGCTGCCGCGGTTCGCCCGGGTCATTCCCAAGGACTACAAGCGCGTCCTGGCGTGCCTGAAGCGGGCCCACGACCAGGGGCTGTCGGGCGACGACGCGATCATGGCCGCATTCGAAGAAAACTCGCGCGACCTGTCGCGGGTGGGTGGTAACTGAGATGGGCAAGCCGACCGGATTCATCGAGTACCTGCGCGAACTGCCGCTGGACCGTTCGCCCACCGAACGCGTCCGCGACTGGAAGGAATTCCATCACCACCTGGACGACCGGACCCTGCGGAACCAGGCCGCACGCTGCATGGACTGCGGCGTGCCGTTCTGCCACACCGGCAAGCTGATGAGCGGCGGCGCCTCCGGGTGCCCCGTCAACAACCTGATCCCGGAGTGGAACGACCTGGTCTACCGCGGCCTGTGGCGCGAGGCGCTCGACCGCCTGCACAAGACCAACAACTTTCCGGAGTTCACGGGCCGGGTCTGCCCTGCACCCTGCGAGGGCTCCTGCGTGCTCGGCATCAATGCCCCGCCGGTCACGATCAAGAACATCGAGAACACGATCATCGAGCGCGGCTGGGACGAGGGCTGGGTGCTCCCCGAGCCTCCGAAGCAGCGCACCGGCAAGAGCGTGGCGGTGGTCGGCTCCGGTCCCGCGGGCCTCGCGGCGGCCGCCCAGCTCAACAAGGCGGGCCACAGCGTCACCGTGCTCGAGCGCGCGGACCGGCCCGGCGGGCTGCTCATGTACGGCATTCCGAACATGAAGCTCGACAAGAACGAAGTGGTCATGCGCCGCATCCGGCTGATGGAGCAGGAGGGCATCAAGTTCGTCTGCAATGCCGAGGTCGGCGAGAACTACGAACCGCAGATGATGCTCAAGGATTTCGACGCGGTGGTGCTGTGCACCGGCGCTACGCGGCCGCGCGACCTGCCGATCGAGGGACGCGACCTGCAGGGCGTGCATTTCGCCATGGATTACCTGACCGAGAGCACCCAGTCGGTCATGGGCAAGGGCCCGGATACCGCGCGCCTGCATGCGAAGGGCCTCGATGTCGTGGTGATCGGCGGTGGCGACACGGGCACGGACTGCGTCGGCACGGCGATGCGCCAGGGCTGCCGCACGCTCACGCAGTTCGAGATCATGTCGAAGCCGCCGGACGACCGGGCCGAGGACAACCCGTGGCCGGAGTGGCCGCGCGTCTACCGCATGGATTACGGCCAGGAAGAGGCCGCCGCGAAGTTCGGCTCCGACCCGCGGGCTTACCTGACCACCGTCCGCAAGCTGGTCGGCGACGAGCAGGGCAGGCTGAAGGAAATCGTCACCGTGCAGGTCAGCTGGGAACGCAACGCCAGGGGGCAGCTCGTGCCCGTGGAGCAGCCCGGTACGGAGCGTTCGCAGCCGGCGCAGCTGGTGCTGCTCGCGATGGGCTTCGTGGGTCCCGAGAAGGGGCTGCTGCAGGACCTGCGCATTGAACTCGACGAGCGCGGCAACGTGAACGCCGATTACGGCAAGTACGGCACCAACGTCCCCGGGGTGTTCGCGGCCGGCGATTGCCGTCGTGGCCAGAGCCTGGTCGTGTGGGCGATCAACGAGGGGCGTGGCGCGGCGCGCGAATGTGACCGCTTCCTGATGGGCAGGACCGAACTGCCCTGAGGGCCAGCCAAAAAAAACCCCGCTTGCGCGGGGTTTCCAGTCAGGTCGTCAATGTCCGGTCGATCGGTGTCAGCAGCCAGCCTGAGTTGCTACGCGAGCGGCTAATTGGTCGGTTGGAACGTCGGGGCCATCGCCCCGGCTAAACATGCAAGCCCGCGTGTGCTCACGCGCTCCTCGTTCCTGGAAGCTGCATAAATTTCGCAGCCGCCTTGCCCGTGCCCGCGTCGATTGCCAGAGTTTCTCCGTTGTCGGATTCCCGCATCAGTACTGGCTGAACCAGCTTGAGACGAGAGGGCTAAAAACCAGAAAAAATCGTTTGGTTGTTGCGGATCAATGGCTTGGAAGCCTCTGGTCCGTTCCACGTGCGACAAGTCTAAACTAGTTCCGTGCTTTGGAAATGTCTCCGGAACGCGACATGCGTCAGCAGTTTCCGCAGTCGCCGCCGGTTCAGCCCGCGCCATAGAGCATCCGCGGCTCGGCCTGCACCGTGCGGCGGGACGAGGGGAGGGGGGCTGCGGGAAGGTCCATCAAGTGTCCCTGCACCGCCCCGGGCAGCCGCGGCAGCAGTTCCAGCCACTGGTCCGCGGGAATGGGCCTCGAGAGCAGGTAGCCCTGCACGGTGATCCCGCCCTCGCGCGCGAGCAGCGCGAGCTGGGTCGGTCTTTCGACACCCTCTGCGGTGACCTGCAGTCCGAGGCCCCGGCACAGGCTGATGATCGATCGCGCGATCGACAACGACCGGTCGCGGCTGTCGATCGCCGCCACGAGGCTGCGATCGAGTTTGACCCGGGTGAGCGGCAGCTGTTCGAGCGACGCGATCGAGGAGTAGCCGGCACCGAAGTCATCCAGCGCGATCGACACGCCGATCTGATGCAGCGCGCGCAGGGAGTCCACGGTCTGTGGCCCGGTCTGCAGTACCGACTCGGTGAGCTCGATTTCAAGCGCCGCGGGCGGCACGTTGTATTCGGCGAGCAGGTCGGCGACGCGTTGCGGGAAACGCCCGTCCATCAGCTGTCGCGCTGACACGTTGACGGCGATGCGGGCGCGCGGCCAGGGGCCGAGCTGCCAGGCGGCGAGCGTGCGGATCGCCTCGCGCATCA
>CAJACZ010000018.1 GCA_903938365.1 uncultured Pseudomonadota bacterium
GGCCGGATATTCCAGCCCGTCACCGTGCTCGTCGGGGTCTCGACGCGCGGGTCGAAGAGTTCGGCGGCCCGCACGCAGAGCGTGGCGTTCTCTTTGGTCGGCTGCTTGAGGATGGGCGGGAAGTTCGAGGTGCCGCGCATGCGCACGATCCCGGCGTCCATGTCCCAGTCCGCGTGCAGGGGCTCCTCGGGGTAGGAGTCAGGGAAGGCCTGCTTCATGCTGCCGTAGTACTCGCCCATCGTGGTGAAGTACTCGCCTTCCTTGTGGCGGATGAAGCTGACGCCCACCTTGCTGACGTGCCCGTTGAGCGGGTTCCGGAATTCATCGATGAACTTGCCGGTCTCAAGGTCTTCGAAGAACGACAGCGTCGAGGAGTAGCGGATCCAGGTCGAGTCGTCCTTCTTCGTCCACCAGCCACTCTCGCTGCCGCGCAGGCCCACCAGCGGCACGACGCCGCCCTGCTGTACGGCATAGACCTTGATGCGCGTCTTCCAGGTCACCCGCTTCGGGCCCGAACTGCCATAGATGCGCACCATGGCATCGAGGATGCCTTTCGGATCGGTGGGCAGCGTGTCCGGGATCTTCGCCTTCGCCGCGGCCGGCACTCCGGCCGTCAAACCGGCCAGGCCCAGCCCCGTGGCGCCCAGCGCCCACCCGGCCGCTGCGCGGCGTGAAACCTTCCTGTCGCTCATCGGCTATGACTCTCCGCAGAAAACAGTCCTGTAAGGTACCCCGAACGACGCTCGTTCCGGAACAGGAAGGGTGGCAGGCCACGGGTCATTGCGACCCGGCAGACACGATACGCCACGGCTGGCGCTCCCGGCGCGTCAGCGAACGCCACAGCCATTCCATGGGCCCGTAGCGGAACCGCTTCAGCCACCAGGGGCTCCAGGCGAGCTGCAGCAGCCAGATCGCCAGCACCACGTAGTAGAGCTCGTGGCGCTGCAGACGGCCATACAGCGCCAGACCTGCCCCGGTGAACAGGAACAGCGCGATGATGCTGTGGGCCAGATAATTCGTCAGCGCCATGCGGCCCACGCTCTCGAGCGCTGCCCAGGCCTGCGCGCCCGGGGTCGCCTTCAGCAGCAGCAGGATGCACGCGAGGTGCCCGAGTGTCAGCGGAATGCGGCCGAGGTCGTAGGTGACGAGCCAGGCCGACATCACGGCGTCGTCCGAGAAACCACTCAGGATCTGGTGGCGGACCTCCAGGAAATTCACCAGCAGGCCGATGCTCCAGCCGGAGCCGAGCATCAGCAGGTAGCGGCGCACGGACCACTCGCCCGTGAGCGCCCCGGACCTCAGCAGCGCCATCCCGAGGAGCATCATCCCCAGGCATTCGCACAGCGCGAACTTGGGCAGGAACACCGTCTGGTAATACCAGGCCTCAGCCGCGTTCTCGCGGAACGCCGAGGCATAGCCGGCACGCATCGCCTCGCTCTTGGCGAGGCGTTCCGACGGGCGAGCCGCGACGGCCTCGAGCCGCTCGCGTTGCGCCTCGAGGTCTGCGCCCTGCGCCTCGTCCAGGGCAACGCCCTGTGCCTGCAGCAGGTAGGCGCGTTCGCCGCGCGCGACGGAATCCTGTTCGGCCGAGTACACCGCGATGCCGACGAGCGTCTGGAGGCACAGCAGCGGAATGGCGCAGACGAGCAGACGGCGCGGCGCGAGGTTGCGGAACGCATACAGGAACAGGCCCGCGACGCCGTACCAGACGAG
Source organism: uncultured Pseudomonadota bacterium (assembly GCA_903938365.1). Lineage (GTDB taxonomy): Bacteria > Pseudomonadota > Gammaproteobacteria > Steroidobacterales > Steroidobacteraceae > UBA964. Next base: position 1,714 of record CAJACZ010000018.1, read on the forward strand.
GATATCGCCCGACCAGACCAGGACGTAGGCGTTGCAGAGCCCGAACAGCAGCAGCCAGACCGTGCGCCGGTAGTACAGGCCGGCGGCCTGTGCGCCGGAGCCGGCGCGCTCGAGGCCCTGCACATAGAGCACCACGCTCGCACCGAACAGCAGCGTGAACAGGCCGCGCATGGTGCCCTCGACGAGCAGCATTTCGGCCGCCCAGGCCCACAGCTCCGGACCCGGCGTCGCGCTCGTCGGCACCTCGTAGGCGTCGGCGAGCCCGAAACCCGTGATGTTCATGAGCAGGATGCCGAGCAGCGCGACGCCGCGCAGCGCATCGATCGAGTCGAGGCGGGGAGACCCCGTCGCCCCGGGGGACGTCATGGGGCGGCGGCCACCCACGCCGGGGCCGCCTCGACGAACGGCCGCACGCCCAGCTCCCGGTAAACGGCCGACGGGTCCACCGAGGCGCCCTGGCTGACCACCAGCGCGACCTTCCGGATCGCCGAGATGTCGCGGGTCGGATCGCCGTCGACCAGCACGAGGTCCGCGAGCTTGCCCACCGCGATGCTGCCGCGGTCCTCGAGCACCCGCGCATATTTCGCCCCGTTCCAGGTGGCGATGCGCAGCACCTCGGGCGCGGGGATGCCGGCCTGCACGTAGAGCTCGAGCTCGCGGTGCAGCGTGAAGCCGGCGATCGCGTCCGTGCCGGCGACCAGCGGCACGCCCGCGCGATGCAGCCGCCCGACGAACTCGATCATCCGCGCATAGGACTGGTTGTAGAGCGCGTGCAGCCGCTCGTTCGGGATCTCCATGCCACCGCTGAGGAAGCCGCGCTGCACGTTGACTGGCAGGTTGCCGAGGATCGACGCATAGGCCGCAGAGCGCTCGCCGTCGCGCTGGCGCAGAAAGTCGAAGGTGGTCAGCGTCGGGTCGACGACGACCTTGCGATCCACCAGCGAACGGATGAACGCCTGGACGCGCGGCCCGTCGAAATCGAGCGCGGCCGTGCCGGCAGCAGGCAGGTAGAACCGCTGCAGCGTGCGGGTGTCGGTGCGGTCGTCGACGAGGAAGTTCAGCATCACCTGGTTGATGTGCTGCAGTTCGTCGTAGCCGGCGTCGATGACGTCCTGCGCACGCATGAAGGCGGGCACGTGCCCGCTGACGCGCAGCCCGCGCTGGTGCGCGTAGGCCACCGTGTCCCGCAGGTGCTGCCGCGGGAAGCTGTTGTAGATCTTGACCTGCGGATAGCCGTGGGCGGCGTACCAGTCGATCGCGCGCTTCGCGCCTTCGAGATCGGACACCACGAACCCGTTGCGCGCCGAGTACGGGCTCTCGCCCTCGAGGAAGCCCGCCGGGACGATACGCGGGCCGAACAGTCGGCCCGACGCGGTCTCGTCGATGATCTGCTGGACCGTGGCGTTGTCACCGCCGAGGTCACGCACCGTCGTCACGCCTGCGGCTAGGTTCAGACCCCCTTCCCAGCGCGACACGTGGCCGTGCATGTCGAACAGGCCGGGCAGCAGCACCCGGCCTGCCGCATCGAGACTGCGAACGGGTTTCGCGTCCGCGAGCCCCTCGCCGGCGGGCAGCACGGCGGCGATCCGTCCGCGCAGGATGTAGAGGTCGCGCAGCCCCTCCATGAGCCGCGCATTCTCGCTGTCGAACACCCTCGCGTTGCGGATCACGCTGAGGCCGTCCATCGGCGTGGCGAGCCGCCGGGGCAAGCTCGCCAGCAGCACGGATTCCGCCTCGAGCTGGGCGGCGGTGAGGCGCGCAATGTCCCGCTCATAGCCCTCGGGAACCTGCGCCAGGTAGCCGGGCACGATGAACGCGAAGAGCTCGGGGCGCCCGCCCGGCGTGGACCAGACCATCTCTGGCGTCAGCCCGAGGCCGTTGAATGCGACGAGTTCGACCTCGCGCCGCGTGGCGCCCTCGCCCACCGTGAGTGTGGCCAGCGTGCGCCGCGCAACCTCGCCCGCGGGCAGCAGGCCGAGCGGCGTGGCGCGACCGGCGGTCAGCTGCAGCATGAGTTCCCAGACTGCAGCGCTGCCGTTCATCGGAACATAGAGACGGCCCGCGGCTTCGCGGGTCTCGCCGCGCTCGGTGGTGGATTGCCAGCGCGCCCGGCCGGCGGAACTCGAAAAGCGCTCGTCGACACTCGAACCGAAGGTCGTCTTGCCCGTCGCGCGGTAGTCGGCAAAGCTGCCATCGGCGGCCAGCCGGAAGGTTTCGGCGATCTCAGGGCCGCGCCCGTTGTCCTTGAAGACGAAGCTGGCGCGACACTCCCCACGCGGGCTGCAATCGAGAATCTGCTCGCCGGCCTTGTGGCCGCCATCGACGATCACCAGCCAGCGACGCGCGGCCGCATCGGCCGCAGGCGCCAGCATCAGCGCCAGCGCGGTGGCCATGACGGCGAGGCTGAGCGGTTTGAGTTTGCGCATGGATTCGACCCTCCCCAACAAGCGAACAAGCCTTGTCGATGCTGATGCCATCCGACCTGCGGGCGCAAGCGGCGCGCGGCTTTGGGTGCGGCGCGGGCGCTGCCTATGCTCGACCCAACCTTAAACGTTCCGGAGTCTCACCATGCCCCGCCTGCCTCTCGCCGCCCTGCTCGCCGCTCCGCTCGCAACCCTGGTCGGACTGGCCGCGCCCCAGGTGGGCCTTGCCGCGGACGCCGCGAAGCAGCCGGTCATCGCCTGCGAGGGCAACGAGCGCAACCTGCAGACCTACCTGAAGATCCACAAGGTGCTCTTCATGGACCGCGACAGCACGCGCGTCGAGGAGTTCTATGCCCCCGAGGTGATCTCGCACAACCTCGACAGCGGCGGCGGCGCGGCGCGGCCGGTCAAGTCCTCTGCGATGGCGGCCATGTGGGCGGCCTCGAAGAAGAACGATCCGGGCCGGGTCCTCGCGGATGACCTGATCCTCTGCACGGGCGACTACGTCGTGGTGCGAACCACGCTGCACGGCACCGACAACACGGGTGTCGAAGGCTGGCCGGCGACCGGGAAGTCCTACGCGATCAGCGCCACGGACATCTACCGCTTCAAGGACGACAAGGTCGTCGAGCGCTGGGGCAACGCCGATCTGGTCAGCATGTTCCGGCAGATCGGCTACACCCTGGTTCCCGCGGACAAGGCGCCCGCACCGCCGACCCCGCCCAGGCACCACTGAGCGCAGACGGCGAGGCTGCCGTACGACTCAGGCGAGCCAGCCCGCCTCGTCGAACGACAGGCGCGGCAGGCGCGGGA
>CAJACZ010000019.1 GCA_903938365.1 uncultured Pseudomonadota bacterium
GCCGTTCTCCCATTCCGTGAACCAGAGTTCCTCGGTGGTGTAGTACATCGAGCGCGTGTCGAAGATGCCCGCGTGGTTGACGATGCAGCGGAAGCGGTCCGGCCACTGGCCCGCGATCCAGTTCTGCATGAAGCCGCCGTACGACGCGCCGAGCGAGCAGGCCCGCCCGCCATCCAGCCAGTCGTAGCGCTCCAGCGCCGCATCGAGGCCCTTCTGCAGGTCGACCAGAGGCTTGCCGCCCCAGTCCTCGCTGATCGAGTCGGTGAATTTCTGCCCGTAGCCCGGGGAACCGTGGAAGTCGATAAGCACCACCGCGTAGCCTCGTCCGGCGAAGGCCTGCGCGTTCCAGCGCCAGCTCCACTGGTTGCCGAAGCTCACCTGGGGGCCCCCGTGCACCAGGAACGCGATCGGATACTTGCGCCCCGCCACGTAGCCATGCGGCTTGACCACGTAGCCGTGGACCTTCTCGTCGTTCCAGCCAGGAAAGCTGAACTGCTCGAACTCGCCGAGCGCACGCTCGCCCAGCAGGTCCGCGTTGACGCGGGTCAGCCTGCGCAGGGGCGCGGCTTCACGCGTCGCCAAGAACAGGTCGGCGGGCGCCGCCAGCGTCGCCCACGCAACCACGGCACCGCCGGGCGCCGGCGAGAACTCCGCGACCTGTCCCTCGCCGACGATGCGGGTCGGGCGACCCGTGGCCGGATCGATGGAGAACAGCGCGTGCTGCCCGACGTCGTCCGCGGCGGCCAGCAGCTGGCGTCCGTCGTGACTGGCGGACAGGCGGCCCACTGAGCGATCCCAGTCCAGGGTCAGCGGTCGCACCCGGCCGCTGCGCGCCTCGCGCAGCACGACATGGAAACGGTCCGCCTCGAAGCCCGGCCGCTGCATCGCGAGCCAGGCCAGGTCGCCGTTGGCGAGGAACACGGGCTGCGTGTCCCAGGCCGGGTTGTCTGCCGTGAGGTTGCGCGGCGCCGTCGCGCCGTCCGCGGGTACTTCGTAGAGGTCGAAGTTGGTGGACCAGGCCTCGCCGCGGTCGGCGATGCGCGCGCTGAACACCAGCCGCGAACCGTCCGGGCTGAAGGCGTATTCCTCGTCGCCGCCGAAGGGCTTGGAGGGCACGTTGGCCCGGATGCTGCCCGACACGTTGACCGGCGTGCCGGCGGTGAGGTCGGCGCCGAGCGGCGCCGTGTACAGGCTGGAGCGGGTGCCGTCCTTCCAGGTGTCCCAGTGCCGCACGAACAGTTCGTCGTAGACCCGGCCGCTGGCCTTGGCCTTGCCGCGCTCGGCGAGTCGGTCCGCGCTGCACTTGAGGTCGGCACACTCGGGCAGCGCGTCGAGCGTCACGGCGAGCCGGTCGCCGCGCGGTGACACCTTGAACGAGCCGACATCGAGCGGGTAGTTCGTCACCTGCTGGGCTTCGCCGCCGTCGAGACTGATGCGCCAGACCTGCGAGGCGCCGGAACGGGTCGACAGGAAATACAGGGTGCGGCTGTCCGCCGCCCAGCGCGGGCTCGAGTCGGCGGCGGGGTGCTGCGTCAGGCGTCGCGACATCGCCCTGGGGTCGCCGAGTTCGAGCAGCCACAGGTCGGTCCGGCCCCGGTTGGCCTCCATGTCGGTCTCGCGCAGCACGAACACCGCATGGCGACCGTCGGGCGACACTTGCGGATCGCTGACCCGCTTGAGGCGGACGAGGTCGTCGGCTGTGAAGGGCTGGGTGGCGCCGGCCGTGGCGGCCATCGCGAGCAGCAGGATTGCGGACATCAGGCGGTGTGTTGCGCGGTATCGCATCGGCGTCTCCGGAAATACAATGCCCCGATTGTAGTCGACCCGAGGGGCGTCCCCGAGGGCTGAAAGTCCGCTCGCCTGGCCCGCTTACCCTCCGCCTCCGGTGTTCCCCCATGCTGCAGGGCCTGCGCGCCATCTGTTTCGACCTCGACGACACGCTGTGGGACGTGCGTCCCGTGCTGCAGCGCGCGGAGGACCGGGTGCTGGGCTTCCTGCGCGAGCGCTACCCGGCGCTGGCCGAAAACCACTCGACCCCCGGCTTCGCGGCCGCGCGCATGGCGCTGGCCCGGGCCGAACCCGGCCGTGCGCACGACTTCACCTGGCTGCGTACCGAAACCATGCGGCGGCTCGCGGTGGATGCCGGCTTCAGCGCCACGGTGGGCGATGAAGCCTTCGAGGTGTTCATCGCCGCCAGAAGCGAAGTGCAGCCCTTCGACGACGTGGTGCCCGCGCTCGAGCTGCTGCGCTCCCGCTACGTGCTGGCGAGTTTTTCCAACGGCAATGCCGACCTCGCGCGTATCCCGATCGGGACGCATTTCGCACTGAGCCTGAACGCGGAGCGCGTGGGCGTCGCCAAGCCCCATCCCGAGTCGTTCGGCGCCGTGGCGCGGGCGCTGGGCATGCCGCCCGCGGAGATCCTCTACGTCGGCGACGATCCGCGGCTGGACGTGCGGGGCGCGCGCGCCGCGGGCTTCCGCACCGCCTGGGTCAACCGCGAGCCGCGAGCCTGGCCTCCGGAGGCGGGCGAGCCCGGCGATCTCGAGATCCGCCATCTGGGCGAACTGGCGAGCGCGCTCGTTCCGCGGTGAGCGCGCCTGCCGCGCCCGGAGTTCAGGCGCGAACAGGCCGCGCGGCGCTGCGGGTGAAGTGCCAGATCGCCCAGTACACGCCGCCGGCGATCAGCACCTCGCCGAGGTTGTCGAGCTTGTAGCGGGCAAAGGGCGGCGTGGCACTGATCAGCATCAGGAGTCCGCCGAGGAACATCCACGGGAAACCCCGCCGGCTCCACAACGCGAGCCCGGCGCCCATCACCACGAAGCAGGTGACCACCGGCGCCAGCGGGAAGTGGTTGCTGCCAGCGAGCGCCTGGTCCGGGAAGCAGCGCGTGGCCTCGCTGACCGAACCCGCGTAGCGGATGAGGTCGTATTCGCAGACCGGATAGATGTCCTCAGTCCAGAAATTGGGCAGGTCGTGGATCATCAGCGCGACCGTGACCGTGCAGAACGCGCCCATCACCGCCCTGTGCCGCGCGAAGTCGAAGCCGGCCATCCTGAGGATGGCGCCGGCGCCGATGATCAGCCAGCAGCCGGCAAACCAGTGCGCCCAGAAGCTGGGCCAGGTGAGCCAGTAGAGCAGCTCGCCGTGTCCCAGCAGGGGGCCGATGGCCACCCGCAGGTTGTCCCACACCAGGAAGAACTGCGGCACCAGCAGCAGCAGCGCCACCGGTTGGCGCGTCTCGCGATGGATCCGCAGCAGCCAGACGAACAGCGCGAGCTGCAACAGGCCATAGATGAAGAACTGAGTCGTGTACATCTTTGAGCCCCTCCCGCCGACCTTAGGCCAGCGAGCCGTCACAGGACAGTGTTGCTGTCCTCGCACGCCCACGCAGTGGCCGCTGCGCTCAGTCCGGCAGCGGGCGTCCGCGGGCCGCTACTGTGCTGTGTATCCGCCATCGATCACGAGGCTCGTGCCCGTGATGAGGCTCGCGGCGGGCGAGGCGAGGAACACCACGGCCGCCGCGACGTCCTCCGTGCGGCCGATGCGGCCGAGGGGAATCCGCCGCAGCGTATCCGCGCGGAAAGCGGCGTTCTCGAAGAACGGCTTCGTCATCGGTGTCTCGATATAGGTGGGCGCGACGCTGACCACGCGGATGCCCAGCGGGGCGAGTTCGACCGCCATGGCCTTGGTCAGGCCTTCGATCGCGTGCTTCGTCATGCAGTACACCGTGCGGTTCGGCGCTCCCACGTGGCCCATCTGCGAGGACATGTGGATGATCACGCCGCCCGCTGCAGGGCTGCCGTCCGCGCCCGCGCGGGTCATCAGCCGGGCAGCCGCCTGCGCGACGACGAACATCGAGCGCACGTTGAGCGCGAGCAGCTGGTCGAGCGTGTCGAGCGGAACCTCGAGGAAGGGCTGGGGCCGGTTGCCGCCCGCGTTGTTCACCAGCACATCGCAGCGCGGCAGGCTCGCGAAGGCCGCTTCGACCTGGGCGGGATCGGTGACGTCGCAGGGCAGGGCGTGCACGGTGGTTCCCCGGGCGCGCAGTTCAGCGGCGGTCTGCTGGAGCTCCGCCGCGCCCCGGCTCAGCAGCGCCAGCTCCGCACCGCGCGCCGCGAAAGCCTCGGCGCAGGCGCGTCCGAGACCACGGCTGCCACCGGTGATGACCACCAGCTTGCCGTTCATGTCTTCCATGCGGATGCCCCCTCGCCCCGGTTGCTGGGGCCGGTGGGCAGTCTAGCCGTTCAGCGGCGTTTTTTGCCGTCGCCGCCCTTGTGCGCGGCTTCGAGCTTGCGGGTCAGCTTGATCCACTCGCTGAGCTTGCGCAGGTCCTTGGGTCGGCGGGGAGCGTCCGGTTCGGCGTCGGGGGTTGCCGGCTGGCCGTAGGGCAGCATGGCCAGCGGCGCGTCGGGCGCGCGGGCCGGGGAGACCTGGGATGCCTGGGAGGCCTGGAAGCCGTTGATGGAGTGCGGCGCAGGGTCATCGAGGATCTGCAGCACCACCCGCTCGGCGTCGCTGTCCTCCAGCGTCCACTCCATCGTGGTCGTGTGGCGTGCGTCGTGGATGATCCGGCCGAGCTTGCGGCGCTGGATGCGACCGTCATCCGTCCTCGGCGGACCATCGGGGGTCTTGATGTCTTCAGGCTGTCTGGCCATGGCTGGAGGCTTTCCCATACGTGCCTTAAAGTTAAACGCCGCGCCGGGCGGCGGCCGTGACCCGTGTCACGTATTCCGTGCCGCGAGCCGGTGTCCCGCCTTCAGCAGGCCCAGGCAGGTCTTGCCGTCGCTGAACTCCCCCGAATGAACTCGCGCGATGGCCTCGTCGAGGGGAACCCAGTGCACCTCGAAGACCTCGGCCGCTTCCGGCGCCTGCGTCGCCGGGCGCAGTCCGGTGGCGAGGTAGAGATGGATGCGTTCGGTGAACACGCCAGGCGAACTGATGTACTGGCCGAGTTCCTGCCACTCGAGCGCCTCGACGCCGCCTTCCTCGATCAGTTCGCGCCGGGCCGTTTCCGCGGGTGGCTCACCGGGTTCGAGCCTGCCCGCGGGCAGCTCCCAGACGTAGCCGCCTGCGGCGTGGCGGAACTGCCGCAGCATGCAGACCCGATGCCGGTCGTCGAGGGCGACCACAGCCGCACCGCCCGGATGATGGAGGATCTCGAGTTCGATGCGATGGCCGTTCGGCAGTTCCACCGTCTCGACGTTCAGCCGGACGACCCGGCCGCGGTAGATTTCACGTGTCGCAAGCAGCATGCGGGGCTCCGTCGTGCCCGGGACGCAGCGGGCATCGTTTAGGATGTGTCGGTGAGCGTGACCGGGTCCGGAACAATCGAGGGAGAGCATCGCATGCGACTGAGGCTGCTGGGCAGGACGGGGCTCAAGGTTTCCGAGCTCTGTCTCGGCACCATGACCTTCGGCGAGGAGTCGGGTTTCGGCGCCGACGAGGCCGCGTGCCGCGGTGTCTTCGACGCCTACCTCGAGGCGGGCGGCAATTTCATCGACACCGCGAACATCTACACCGGGGGCACCAGCGAGCGGATGCTCGGGAAGTTCATCGACGGCTCGCGCAGCCGTCTGGTGCTGGCGTCCAAGTTTTCGATGACCACCGATCCGCGCGATCCCAACGCCGGCGGCAACTCGCGCAAGAACCTGCAGCAGGCGCTCGAGGCCAGCCTGCGCCGGCTCGGCACCGACTATCTCGATCTGTACTGGGTGCACGCCTGGGACAGCAACACGCCCATGGAAGAGCTGATGCGGGCCCTCGATGACGCGGTACGCGCCGGCAAGATCCTCTATACCGGGTTTTCCAACGTGCCCGCGTGGGTCGTGTCGCGCGCGCAGACCATGGCGGAACTGTCGGGCTGGAGCCGTCTGGCGGCGCTGCAGCTGCACTACAGCCTCGTGGAACGCAACGTGGAGCGCGAACTGCTGCCCTGTGCCGAGGCGCTCGGCATGGCGGTCACCGCGTGGAGTCCGCTCGCCGGCGGCGTGCTCACGGCCAAGTACAGTGCCGATGCGGTCGAACGGGCCCGGCAACCGGGCCGGCTCACGACCACGGGCTGGGGCAGCATGTTCCTCAGCGAGCGGAACCTGGGCGTGGCCGAGGCGGTCCGGCAGGTGGGCGCGGGCATCGGCCGCAGCGCCGCGCAGGTCGCCATCCGCTGGCTGCTGCAGCAACCCGGCAACGTGATTCCGATCATCGGCGTGCGCAGCACCATGCAGCTGCAGGAACTGCTGGGCGCGACCGGGTTCGGCCTCGAGCCCGAGGCGCTCGCGGCGCTGGATGCCGCCAGCCGGATCGAGGCGGGCTACCCGGGCTCGCTGCTGCGCGGTCCCGCAGGCCGCCGGATGGTGCACGGGGAGCGGGTCGCCGAGGTGGACGGGCTGGCCTGAGCCCGCAGGGCGCGCCGGCGTTCAGCGGCTCGCGGCGAGGTACTGTTCGTTCGGCATCATGTCGGTCGGCGTGGCGATGCGGTTGGTCATGTTGAAGAACGCCGTGACCGCGCAGATGTCCCAGATGTCCCGGTCGTTGAATCCGGCGCGGCGCAGCGCCTTGCGGTCCGCAGCGCCGGTTTCTGCCGGCACGGTCGTGAGCCGGTGCGCGAAGTCGAGCATCGCACGCTGCCTGCGGCTCAGGACCGCGACGCGGTAGTTCATGACCAGCGTCTCGCCCAGCGACGGGTCGCCGGACATTTCGCGCACGGCCTGGCCATGTGCCGTCAGGCAGTAGTAGCAGCGGTTCGCCGCCGAAACCACCACGGCGATCATTTCACGCTCGAGCCGGCTGAGGCGCGAATCGCCGAGCATCAGGTCGTTGTACATGGCGACGAAGGCGCGGAGCTTCACCTGGTCGAAGCTGTAGGCGGCCAGCACGTTCGGCAGGAAGCCCAGGTGCTCGTCGCAGGCTGCGAAATACCGGCGCATGTCCGGGTCGAGCCGGTCCCGTCGCGGGATCGGCAGTTGCAACGCAATCAGCGATGCCGGCTGCGCCCGATAGCGGCGGGTGCTGCGCTTCTTCACTTGCTGCTTACTTCGTCGACGTCGGCCTGGCCGCTCATCTGCCGCCGCAGGTGCGACCAGGACATGCCCATGGCCAGCACCGCGGCGAGCACCAGCAGACCGACCCAGACCATCGCGCTGGTGTTGTCCAGCGACAGCCAGCCATAGAAGACGGCCGTCCAGACCAGCGCGCCGAAAAAGGCCGCGAACAGCAGCACGCCCGCGACGCCGATGGAACGCATGGTCGCGCCGACGAATACCGCCCAGGCGATGAGCAGCGCGATGCCGGCCAGCACCACCGGCGGCGTGACGCCCGGTACGGACTGCGACAGCCAGTGGAAATAGGACCAGCCGCTGGGGTTGAAGGTGAGCAGCACGAGCGCGAGCGCCGCAGCGAAGCGCAGCGCGATGCCGGAGAAGCCGATCGATTCCTGGGCCATGGGGAAGAGTCTCTGAGGCTGGGGGGACGGGCCGGATCTTCCGGCAAACCCCGTTCCCGCACAACGACCCGAAGGCTCAGTTGCGCGGTTTCTCGAAGCGCAGCGTGAAGCGGTCGCTCTCGCCGATGGCGGCGTAGCGGGCGCGGTCCCGGTCGCCGAGGCGGTAGGTCGGCGGCAGCGTCCACACCCCTTCCGGGTAGTCCCGGGTGTCGCGCGGATTGGCGTTGAGTTCGGATTTCGCGACCAGCTGGAATCCGGCGGATTCGATCATCCGGATGGCATAGGCTTCGTTCACGTAGCCGCTGGCCGCCTTCGGATCCTGGGTCACGGCGGGGTTACCGCGATGCTCGACGATCCCGAACGTGCCGCCCGGCTTGAGCGCGCGGTAGATGGTCGCGAGGGCCGGGCCCTGGAAGTCCCGGGCCATCCAGTTGTGCAGGTTGCGGAAGCTGACGACCAGGTCGGCTGAGCCCGGTGGCGCGATGTCGGCGCCGGCCGGCCCGAACGCGGTGATGACGGTCGCGCCGTACAGGTCCGGGCGCGCCTTCAGCCTGGCCTCGAAGCGCTGCAGTGCCCCGGATATGAAGCTGTTGGCGGGATTGGGTTCGTAGTGGGCGGCGTAGTAGCGGCCGCGCGTGTTCACCACCGGTGCGATCACTTCGGTGTACCAGCCGTCGCCGGGCCAGAGCTCCACGACCGTCGAGGTCGGGCGCAGGCCGAAGAAAAGCAGGGTCTCGCGCGGATGCCGGTAGGCGTCGCGTGCCCGGTTCGCTGCCGGGCGGTGACTGCCCGCCAGCGCCTCGTCGAGCGCGCGTGCCGCCTCGGCCCGGGTGCCGGGATGATTCGCGCTGCCCGTGACACAGCCCGCGAGCAGGGTCGCCGCGCAGGCCAGCAGGCCCAGGGCGATCGTGCGGCAGGCCGCGGGGCTGAAGTGGACACCGGAGCCGGAGGAGCAGGGGGGCATGGGGATTCCTGTTGCGGAGCGTGGGGGCCGTACAGACTGGATCCGGAAAAACCGCCGGGGCGCGGGCCCCGGAGGCCTGCGTTACGGCAGTCTAGCGCCGGTAGGGGCCGCCCGGCGGCCGGGGCGGTCGCTCCTGTGCCTCATTGACGCGGAGCGCGCGCCCGTTCATCGAGTAGCCGTTGAGCGCCTGGATGGCGCCCGGGGCGTCACCCGAGGGCATGTCGACGAAGCAGAAGCCGCGCGGCCTGCCCGTCTCCCGATCGTTGATGAGCTTTACGGAGTCGACCTTGCCGTGGCGTTCAAACAGGACACGGATATCGGCCTCGCCGGCGGAAAAGGGGAGGTTCCCCACATAGATTGTCGTCATCCAACCGTCTCTCTCTCGAAAGGCGGGCGATGGCCGGCACGCGGAGGGGCGTGCCGCAGCTCCCGCGTGGTTTCAACTACAGGTCTGGGTTTCGACGCACACGATCGTCCGTCATCACTGTGAACGTCAGGCGCTTCGCCCGCTTCCTGCACCCGTCCGCGCACGCATCAGCCGAGGCGGACCAGCCGATGCTACTCCGGCCCGAGCGAGCAAGTAAACGCCGAAAAATACCGGTCGCAGTGTAAGCGGCGCAAAAAAAACGCCCGGCAGAGCCGGGCGTCATGGGTCACGCGCCAGTGCGCTTCCGGGTCATTTCTTTGGCGTGGCCGGCGGGACCTTCTTCTTGAAGTAGGTCCAGCTGGTCTCGTTCTCGCGCGTGTCGTCGCCCGGGGGCGGCGTGCGGTACTCGGGGTAGGTCGTCTCGACCGCGCGCAGGATGACGGGCGGCAACTGCTCGAAGCTGTCCAGCTTCCGGCCGGCCGCGTGGATGTAGATCATCCCGGCCCGATCGCCCATTTCCATCCAGGGCAGCCAGCTGGCGAGGCGTACCCAGCCCACCTGGACGGCGGGGTTGAGGTTCTTCGGGTCGACCATTTCGTCGATGTTGCCGAAGAAGTTGAACATCTCGGTCGCGTGGTAAGTGCCGCCGACGTACTTCTGGTAATCGCCACCCAGCGGGTTGGTGTAGAAGAGCGGAACCGTCAGCGTGTTCCACCAGGTCTTGCCGCTGATGGTGCCGTTCCACGTCGCAGGCTTGCCATCGGCGCCGTAGGGGAACGACGGGCGCTGGTTCACCGGATCGTTGGCGGTCTGCAGGACGTTGACCGTCTGGTTGGTCCACGGATTGGTCCAGGTGCGCAGCAGTTCGCCGGTCACCGGGTCCGTGTAGAGCAGCAGTTCGCGGGAGACCAGCCGCCAGCCCGTCCCGCGCTTCTCGTCCTTCACGGTGACGCAGGTGCGGACGTTCATGCCCTCGACGTTGAACAGCTTGCGGTCGCGTTCGCCGGGCACGCGGCTGAAGCCCTCGCCGTGGAACCAGTACACGGTGGGTTCGCCGTCCTTCATGGAGCACTGGGTCTTGCGCCCGGCGATGCTGGCGCCTTCGGGCGTCTTGAGGTCCACGGTCTTCGCAGCGTGTGCGGCCGATGCGCCCAGGGCCAGCAGCGAGGCCGTCAGGGCGGTGCGTAGCGAGAGAGTGAGTGTCATCGGGTTTCTCCAGGTGCCGGTGTGCTTCAGCCAAAGATCATATCATCATGATGAATTTCCGGTGCCCCTGCGGGCATCGGCGGTCGTCCGCTCAGGGCCGCCGGATGGGCTGCATGTGCCGATCGACCTCCGGGTGGATCTGCGAGACCGGCACGCGATCGCGCACGAGTTCCGACATCACCCGCTGCGTGAACGCGGCCAGGTCATCGGCGCGGGCCTGTGCCTGGCCGGGGTCGTCCTGGTGGTTTTCGACCGCGTCCACCGGCAGCACCCGCCGCGAGGTGAGCTCGGCTTCGAGCGCGGCGAGGCGCTCCCGCAGCAGGTAGACCTCGGCCGTGAGCGCGACGATCGCGCCGACCGCGTTGTCCATCGGCAGCGCGCCGAGGAAGTCAGGCTCGACGGCCTTCACCGGGCCCTGGAGGGCGGCGTGGAATGTTTTCTCGTTCATTTTTCGAAGACGTAGAGGTTCCAGTAGTTGGCATTGATCGGCGCCCGGCCCGGTCGCTTGACCGAACGGTTGAGCCGTTCGAAAGGCTCGATGCTGACCTTCGAGAATCCTGCCTCGCGCGCCAGTTCGCCGATCGGGGTCTCGTACCACGGGGTCGAGTAGGTCTCGTTGTTCGTCCAGGCATGGCTGCGCTGCAGCACGTTCTGGAACGGATCGCCTGGCCGCAGGTGGAACTCGTGCCCGGCGAACAGGCCGCCGGGCCTGAGCACGCGGCAGGCCTCGGCGAGCAGCGCCGGCGTGTGCGCGGGGGCGAGCTCGTGCAGCATGAAATTGAAGAACACCAGGTCGAAGCTGTTGTCCGGATAGTCGAGGTGTTCGAGGTCCTGCTGCGACAGGAAGAACCGGTAGCCGCGTTCGCGCGCGCGCTGGTTCGCCAGCAGCAGGCAGGGCGCCGACAGGTCGACGCCGTGGCACTCGGATTCCGGGTGCGACTCCTGCCAGGTCATCAGCGCGGCGCCGTGGCCGGTCCCCCAGTCGAGCACGCGCGCGTAGTCACGCTTCGGCAGGGTCTCGAACAGGATCCGGTAGATGCCGTTCGGATCGGCGTGGGCGGGTACGGTGGTGCGCCGGCCGATCTCGTAGGCCACGCCGTCGAGGATGTCCTTGGCGACGCCGCCGGTGTGCTGGTGGAACGGCACGTGGCGGAAATACTCCGGGAGCTCCAGCTGCGGGTCGAGCCGCAGCTGCGCGGGCGGCGTGGCGGCGGCCGTGGCCTCGAGCTGCGCGGCCAGCGTCGCGCGCTGGGCCTCGAGCAGGGCGAAGATGCCGAGCGAGGAACGGTGGTACTTGAACCGCTGCAGGTTGCGGTACGCCCAGCAGTAGAACTGGAACTCGGTGAGCCCGTCGAGGACGGCCTCGGCGGCGCGCCAGTCCGCCGGCGGCCCCGCAGCGCCGGGGGCTTCGAGGGCGCGTTCGTAGGCGTCATGCATCTGCCCGACCAGCGGCCCCTCCATGTAGTTGCGCGCGGCGCGCAGGAAGGCGTGGTAGCTGCGGAAGTCGCGGCTTTCGCGCACCGTGAGGGGCGCGGCCGGCGGAGTTCCGGGATCGAGCGGCTGGAGGGCGGCGTTCATCTGTTCGGGATCTCCTCGCGAAGTGCGGACAGCGTGACACAGCGTGGCGCCATGAGCCAATGCGCGCCGGTGAGGCGGCCACGCGGGTAGTATCTTCAGAGGCTGGCGCGAGTATCCCCTGAATGTCACACATCGTTGCTCCCCTGGGCAGTCCTCTTGCGATCGCAGTGGTCAGCTGTGCGTCCCTCGCGACCTCGCGGGCTTTCTACCGGGACGTCCTCGGGCTGGACGCGAGCGGGGTGATCGACTGCGCCGGCCCAGCGTTCGAGGCGCTCTGGGGCCTGGGCGCCGGATCGCGCGGGCGGGCCTGCCTGTTGTCGGGCGGCGACTCGCCGGTCGGGCGCATCCTGCTGGTCGAGTTCGACTCGCCGCAGCGCGAGCCCATCATGCCGGCGGCGGACTCCCGGGTGATCGGCCTCGCCAACCTCAACTTCTACGTCCGCGACATCCGGGCGGCGTCGCGGCATCTCGACTCACTGGGGTACCGCAGCTGGACGGAGCCCACCCAGCACGCCTTCGCCGAATCGGTGGGAAATCCTGTCGAGGTGCTGCTCGATGGCCCGGACGGCGTGCCGTTCAACCTGGTGGAACTGGCCGTCACCGACCCGGCGACCCGCATCGGGCAGATGCGCGCCTACGTCGAGGCGCAGGGCTACACCCGCACCGGGTTCACCCCGGTCGTGACGGCCTCGCACGTGTGCCGGTCGCTGCCGGCCGCGCGGGCCTTCTGCGAACAGGTGCTGGGCATGGGCGCGCTGATCGACGCGGTGCTCGGCGTGCCGTCCGTGAACGCCTTCCTGCGCCTGCCGCCGGATGCGCGCACCCACGTGACCTTCATGCAGGGCGGCCACATGTTCGGCAAGGTCGCGCTCGCGGAGCCGCTGAACTACGCGACCGCCTGCGTCGACCTGCGGCCGCGTGCCGCGGCGCCGAACATCGGCCTGCTGGCGCACGCCTTCGAGGTGCCGGACCTCGCCGCGGCCGCGGCCGCGTGCGAGGCGCTCGGCGTCGAGTGGGTCGCGCCCCGCGTGACCGTGGAACTGCCCGGCCTCGGCAGCCGCGAGGGCTTCATGGTGCGCAACCCGGGCAGCGGCGCGCTGCAGTGGATACTCGCCGCGCCCGCGCCCGCGGCGGTTGCGGCCTACTCGAGGTAGGCGTAGCCGTTCAGTTCGCCCTCGTAGAACCGCTTCAGCGACTGGCTCTCGGCGACGGTCATGCGGCCCTCGCGGATCGCGCGCTCGCAGTCGCGGGCGAGGGCAGGGTAGAGCTCGGCCACGTCGTACTCCATGTACTCGAGCACTTTGTTGGCGGTGTCGCCCATGACGATCTCGTCGATCCACCAGCCCCCGCCCTCCTCGAGGCGGATGTGCACGACGTGCGTGTCGCCGAACAGGTTGTGCAGGTCGCCGAGGGTTTCCTGGTACGCCCCGACCAGGAACGCGGCGAGGTAGTACTCCTCGCCCTCCACCAGGTCGTGCAGTTCCAGCGTGCGCTTCACCTCGCGATGGCTGACGAAGTGATCGATCTTGCCGTCCGAGTCGCAGGTGATGTCGGCGAGCACCGCGCGCCGCGTCGGGCACTCGCCCAGCCGGTGGATCGGCATGATCGGGAACAGCTGGTCGATGGCCCAGCTGTCCGGCAGCGACTGGAACACCGACATGTTGCAGAAATAGATGTCCGACAGGATCGTCTCCAGGTCCTCGAGTTCCTCCGGCACCTCGTCCAGGCGGCGGCAGTAGTCGCGGATGCGCGCGCAGGTGGCCCAGTAGAGCCGTTCGGCAAGGCCGCGGAACTCGAGCGACAGCAGCCCGAGGTTGAACATCTGCAGGCATTGCTCGCGGGCGGTCAGCGCATCGTGCCAGCACTCGACGAGGCGGCGCTCGCTGACCTCGCGATAGGCCTCGAGCAGGTCGCGCACGGGCTGCGGCAGCTCGCGATCGACATGGTCCGCGTCCTCGCGTCCCGTCACGCGGAACTTGTCGAGCGCCGACGTGCCGAGCGTGTTGAAGATCAGCACGCTGTGGTGTGCGGCGATGGCACGCCCCGATTCGCTGACGATCACCGGATGCGGGATGCCGCGTGCGTTGCAGACGCTCGCCACGCGGTAGACCACGTCGTTGGCGTATTCGTCCACCTTGTAGTTCATCGACGAGGCGTAATTGGTGCCGGAGCCGTCGTAGTCGACCCCCAGGCCGCCGCCGACGTCGATGTATTCGAGGCCTGCGCCGAGCAGCTTGAGTTCCGCGTAGACGTGCGCGAGCTCGTTGATCGCGTCCTTGACCCGGCGGATGTCCTGCAGCTGGCTGCCGGGGTGGCAGTGCACCAGCTTCAGGCAGTCGAGCATGCCGCGGCGCCGCAGCACCTCGACCAGTTCGAGGATCTCCGTGATGAAGAGGCCGAACTTCGACTTCTCGCCGGCCGAGTCGCGCCAGCGCCCGGAACCCTCGCTGGCCAGCTTGACGCGGACGCCGATGGACGGCCGCACGCCATGGCGTTCTGCGTTCCGCAGGATGAGTTCGAGCTCGGAGAAGTTCTCGACCACGGGAATGATGGTGCGGCCGAGCTTGGTCGCGAGGATGACCGCCTCGATGTAGCTGTCGTCCTTGAAGCCGTTGCAGACGATCAGGCGGTCGGGCGAGGACTCGCTCATGGCCATCACGGCCAGCAGCTCGGGCTTGCTGCCGACCTCGAGGCCGAAGCCGAACTCCCGGCCGTGCCGGTAGACGTCCTCGACCACCAGCCGCTGCTGGTTGACCTTGATCGGGAAGACGGCCGCATAGCGGTTGCGGTAATCGTTCTCGGCGATGGCGCGCGCGAACGCGTCGTGCAGGTGGCGCAGCCGGTGGGCCAGGATTCCCGAGAACCGCACCACGACCGGTGCGGTCAGTTCGCGGGCCTTGAGCCCCTGGACGACGTCGTAGAGGTCGATCTCGCGCCCGGCGATCTGGTCGGGTCGCACGACGACGTGGCCGCTGTCGTTGATGGAGAAATACCCCTGGCCCCATGCACCCACGTGGTACAGGTCGTGGGACGCCTCGACGCTCCAGGACTGCGGGGCACGGCGGGACTGCGCGGCAGCAGCCGCTTCTTTCGTGTGGTTCGACATGCGCGCGACGATAGCAAATCAGTCCGCGCCCGTGGTTACGGGTCGCGACGGGTCGCGGATCCACTCGCTCCACGAGCCGGCATACAGGCGCGCGCCGCCCAGGCCGGCCTGTTCCATCGCCAGCAGGTTCAGGCAGGCGCTGACGCCGGAGCCGCACATGGCGACCATCTCGCGGGGCGCGCGCGGGCCCAGGGTGGCTTGCCATGCGGCCCGCAACAGGTCCGGCGGGAGCAGTCGCCCGTCCGGGCCGAGGTTGCGCGTGAAGGGATGGTTCACGGCGCCCGGAACGTGACCGGCGACCGGGTCGATGGTTTCGTTCTGGCCGGCGTAGCGGTCTGCGCCGCGGGCATCGACCAGTCGCACGGTTCCCGCCGCGAGTTCCTGCGACAGTCCGGTGGCGTCGACGAGCCACGTCGCGTCCGGCCGGGGCTGGAGGCTGCGGGGCGGTGCGCTCGCCGTGCCCGTGTCCAGGGGGTGCCCGGCGGCGATCCAGGCGGCGAGCCCGCCGTCGAGCAGGGCGACCCGCTGCACGCCGATCCAGCGCAGCAGCCACCATGCCCGCGCTGCGTACATGCCGTTGCCCTGGTCGTAGACCACGACGTCGCTGCCTTCATCGATGCCCCAGGCGCCCGCGCGGCGCGCCAGATCCTCCGGCGCGGGCAGCGGGTGGCGGCCGCTCGTCGGGGTGACCGGGGAGGAGAGGTCACGGTCGAGGTGCGCATACTGCGCGCCGGGGATGTGGCCTGCGCCGAAGGCCTGCTCGCCCCAGCCCGGCCGCGCGAGGTCGAAACGGCAGTCGAGCAGGACGCAGCCCGGATCCGGCAGCCCCTGCGCGAGCGTGGCGACGTCGATCAGCGTTTTACCTTCGGCCATGGCATCTTCCCCGCGTGACTGGGCCCGAATTCTCCGGGCCCCGGCTTGCCGTTACAATCAGGGCGCATCAATCAACGGTGGAAAATGGCGATCGACCTCTATTGGGCCAGCGGCAGCGCTTATTCCTGGCGGGTGCTGATGGCGCTCGAGCACAAGCGGCTGCATTACGCGAGCCATCTCCTGCAGCTTTCGCTCCAGGAGCAGAAGTCGCCGCAGATGCTGGCGCTGAACCCGCGTGGCCGCCTGCCCGTGCTCAAGGACGGCGACTACGTCGTGTTCGAATCCCTCGCGGTGCTCTACTACCTCGACCTCAAGTACCCGGAGCCCCCCATTTTCGGCCGCACGCCGGAAGAAGCCGCGGTGATCATGCGGGTGATCAACGAGTTCCAGGCCTATACCGAGGGGCAGTTGATGTCGATCTGCGCGGCTTTCCTCGGTCGACAGCCCGGCATCGTCAGCGAAGCCATCACCGATGCGATGCATACGGTGGCGCGCGAGGCCCGCACCATCGAGCAGCGCCTGTCGCGTTCCGACTGGATCGTGGGCGAGTGCTATTCCGCCGCCGACATGGTGCTGTTCCCGGCCATCCAGCTGCTGCGCCGTGCGCTCGCGCGCCCGGGCGCCGAGGCGCTGGCGGGCCGTTTCCTGCCCATAGAGGCAAACTATCCGGCGCTTGGCCGCTGGCTGGCCCGCATCGAGGCGCTTCCGGGTTACGATCGCACCTATCCGCCGCACTGGCGATGACAGTCGCGAGGAACCTGACAGGACCATCATGAGCGAGCACAAGGTGTACATCGACTTCCCCGGCCGGATCGTGCTGATCGGCTTCGGCAGTATCGGCCAGGGCGTGCTGCCCCTGGTCCTGCGCCACGTCGGCATTCCGGCGGATCGCATCACCATCGTGACCGCCGAAGACCGGGGCATCGAAGAGGCCAAGCGCTACGGCGTGCGTTTCGTGCGCGAAGTCCTGGTCCGCGAGAATTTCCGCCGCGTGCTCGAGCCGCTCGTGGGGCGGGGCGACTTCGTGCTCAACGTGTCCGTGGACGTGTCGTCCATCGCCCTCATCAAGTACTGCTGGGAACGCGGTGCGATGTACCTCGACACCTGCATCGAGCCCTGGGCGGGTGGTTACACCGACCCGGGCGTGCCGGCGGCACGCCGCACCAACTACGCCCTGCGCGAGGAGGCGCTGGCGCTGCGTCCCGGTAACGCGAAGTCGCCCACCGCGGTGATCACCCACGGCGCGAATCCCGGGCTGGTGTCGCATTTCGTCAAGCAGGCGCTGCTCAACCTGGCCGCCGATACGGGCGTGGACGCGGGCGCGCCTGCCACGCGCGAGGACTGGGCGGGGCTTGCGCAGACCCTGGGCGTGCGGGTCATCCACATCGCCGAGCGCGACACCCAGGTGTCGCCGGTGCGCAAGAAAAAGAACGAGTTCGTCAACACCTGGTCGGTCGACGGCTTCGTCGGCGAGGGCCAGCAGCCCTGCGAACTGGGCTGGGGTTCGCACGAGCGCAATTTCCCGCGGGACGGCCGGCGCCATGACTTCGGCTGCGGCGCGGCGATCTGGCTGGCGCAGCCGGGATGCGCCACGCGCGTGCGCACGTGGACGCCCGCCGCGGGCAACATTTTCGGCTTCGCCATCACCCACGGCGAGTCGATCTCGATCGCGGACTTCCTGACCATCCGCGACGGCGGCCAGGTGGTGTACCGGCCCACCGTGCACTACGCCTACCACCCCTGCGACGACGCCGTGCTCTCCATGCACGAGTTCGTGGGCCGCAACTGCATCGTCCAGGACAGCAAGCGCATCCTGATGGACGAGATCTCCCCCGGCGGCATCGACGAACTGGGCGTCCTGCTGGCGGGCCACCGCAAGAACGCCTACTGGTTCGGCTCGCAGCTGACGGTCGACGAGGCGCGCCAGCTCGCCCCGTACAACAACGCGACCAGCCTGCAGGTCACGGTGTCCTGTCTCGCCGGCATGATCTGGGCGATGGAGAACCCGAACCGCGGCCTCGTCGAGCCCGACGAGCTGGACTTCCGGCGCGTGCTGGAGATCTGCGCCGACTACCTGGGGCCGGTGGTGGGCGAGTACACGGACTGGACCCCGCTCAGCGATCGCGAGCGGCTGTTCCCCGAGGACATCGACAAGACCGATCCCTGGCAGTTCAAGAACGTCCGGGTCTTCTAGCCCGGCGGTCCCGGGCGCGGCGCGTAGCGGATCTCCGTGATCACACAGCGCCGCAGCCCGCCCGGGAGTTCCACCGCGAATTCGTCGTCGAGCCGCTTGCCCAGCATCGCGCGGGCCAGCGGCGCATCCATGCTGATATGGCCCGGCGCGGCATCGAACTCATCGGGACCGACGATGCGGTACCGCGTCTCTATGCCTGCCTCGTCCTCGACGGTGACCCACGCGCCGAAGAACACGCGGCGCGGGTCGGACGGCGGCTGGTCGACGACCACCATGCCCTCGAGCCGCTTGCGCAGGAAGCGCACCCGACTGTCGATCTCGCGAAGCCGTTTCTTCCCGTAGGTGTAGTCGGCATTTTCGGAGCGGTCGCCCTGCGCAGCCGCTGCAGACACCGCACGGGTGACTTCGGGCCGCTCGATGCGCCAGAGCTGGTCGAGTTCGCTGCGCAGCCGTGCGTGACCTTCAGGGGTGATGAATCGGGAACCCTGCGTCTGGGGCGGTCGGTAGCGGCTCATGGGTCGGCATCGTCGGGTTGACGTAACGCGGCAGAACGCCCGCGGAACTGTGGGACTGCTCACAGTCCACGGTGAGCATAACGCCTAAGCTCTTTTCCCATGACGACGAAGTACTTCACCCAGTTCGTCACTGGCGCGGAAGAGGCGCGACAGGCGAGCGAGTGGAGCGGCGTGGTTGAGCTGGAGCATCCGATCGAGGGCCGTCAGGGCGCTCAACGGGAACTCAAGCGGATGCTCGCCGACAGCTTCGACCTTGATACGGATGAGATCCGGATCCTGCACTGGGCCCGCCTGCACTAGCGGGGCGAGCCGACGAATCCCCTAGCGGACTTCCTTCCCAAATCGAAAGTCCGCCTTTCCACCCCGGGTCCATGACCCGGGGTTTTTTTTTGCTCGTGTATGCTTGGGCGACAGCCGCAGGAAATCCTCGAAACATGTCCAAGCTCGCACTGATCCCCCTGGCCCTGTGCATGGCGTCCTGCGCGGGCGCGCCCAGCGTGCCACAGGCCCCGTCGGGACTTGCCGTCACGCCGGCCGTCACGCCGACCGTCACGCCGGTCGTGTCGCCGGCCCCCGTTCCGGCACGGCTCTCGGGCCTGGACCTCGACGGCTTCGATCGCAGCGTGCGGCCGCAGGACGACCTGTTCCGGTTCTCGAGCGGGTCCTGGCTGGCCCGCACCGACATCCCCGCGGATCGCTCCAACTACGGGACCTTCACGGTGCTCGAGGAACGCGCGCAGGGCGCGGTGCGCTCGCTGGTCGAGGCTGCCGCCGCCGACCAGACCCGGCCGTTCGGCTCGGATGCGCAGAAGGTGGGCGATTTCTACGCCGACTTCATGGACGTCGACCGCATCGCGACGCTGGGCGCCACGCCGCTTGCCGCGGAATTCACGCGGATCCTCGCGCTGCGTACGCCGCGCGACGTGTTCGCCTACATGGGCCATGGGCAGCGCATCGGCGTGCCGCATCCGCTGATGCTGTACGTCGGGCAGGATGCCCGCGACTCGACCGCCTACATCGCCTCGGTGTACCAGAGCGGGCTGACCATGCCCGATCGCGACTACTACCTGTCGCCGGCGGCCCGCAACGTCGCGCTGCGCGCCGATTTCCAGCGCTATGCCTCGCGGCTGCTGGCGCTTGCCGGCGAGAAATCCCCCGCGGCTGCTGCGCAGCGCATCGCCGCGCTGGAAGGCCGCCTCGCCAATCATCACTGGACCAAGGTCGAGAACCGCGACCCGGTGCGGACCTACAACAAGGTCAGCCTGGCCGAGGCGGCGCGGCTCGCGCCGGGTTTCGACTGGGTGGCCTTCCTCGAGGGCGCGGGCCCGGCTGCGGCGAAGGTTGCCGTACTCGACGTCAACCAGCCGACCTATGTGAAGGAGCTGGCGCGGCTGGTGCGCGCGACCCCGGTGGCCGACTGGCGTCTCTATTTCAAGTTCAGGCTGCTCGATGCGCATGCCCAATACCTTGCGCCTGATTTCGAGGCCGAGCGTTTCGCCTTCCGCGAGCGCGCGCTGCGCGGCGTGCAGCAGCCACAGCCGCGCTGGCGGCTCGGGCTGCAGGCCCTCGACGGAGCCCTGGGCGAGGTGGTGGGCCGCCTCTACGTGGAGCGGAACTTCAGCCCCGCGGCGCGCACCAGCATTCTCGAGCTGGTGGACAACCTCAGCCGGGCCTTCGGCCAGTCGATCGACGAGCTCGAGTGGATGTCGCCCGCGACCAAGGCCGAGGCGCGGCGCAAGCTCGCGCGCTTCAGCGTCAAGATCGGCCACCCGACCCGCTGGCGCGACTACTCGGCCCTGGAGGTCCGCCGCGGCGACCTCATGGGCAACGTGCTGCGCGCCCATTCCTTCGAACACGAGCGCCAGCTGGCCAAACTCGGCCGGCCCCTGGATCGCGACGAGTGGCTGATGACGCCGCAGACCGTCAACGCCTACTACAACCCGCCGATGAACGAGATCGTCTTCCCTGCGGCGATCCTGCAGAAGCCGTTCTTCGATCCCGAGGCGGACCCGGCCGTGAACTACGGCGCCATCGGCGGCGTGATCGGCCACGAGATCAGCCACGGCTTCGATGACCAGGGGCGGCAGTACGACGGCGACGGCAACCTGCGCGACTGGTGGACTTTCGATGACAGCGCGCGCTTCCGCCAGCTCGCCGGGCGCCTGGTTGCGCAGTACGAGTCCTACCCGGTCATCGACGGGCGCAAGATCAACGGTCAGCTGACCCTCGGCGAGAACATCGGCGACCTCTCCGGACTGACCGTCGCCTATCGTGCCTACCGGCTGTCGCTCGGGGGCGCCGAGGCGCCGGTGATCGACGGCTTCACGGGGCCGCAGCGCTTCTTCCTCGGGTGGGCGCAGGTGTGGCGCCGCAAGTACCGGGACGACGAACTGCGCATGCGTCTCGTCACGGATCCGCACAGCCCCAGCGAATTCCGCTGCAACGCGGTCGTCGCCAACATGAGCGAGTTCCAGGAAGCCTTTGGCCTCAAGGCCGGCGATCGGCTGTATCGCGCACCTGCGGATCGTGTGAAAATCTGGTGATCCAGCATCGGGAGAACATCATGCGTCCGATCCTCGTTTCCCTGGTCGCGCTCGCTGGCCTGGCCCTGAGCGGTTGCGGGTACAACTCACTCCAGACGCAGGATGAAGCCGTCAAGGCGTCCTGGTCCGAAGTGGTCAACCAGTACCAGCGGCGTGCCGACCTGATCCCGAACCTCGTCAACACGGTGAAGGGCTATGCGGCCCAGGAAGAGCGGGTGTTGGTGGGCGTCACCGAGGCGCGCGCGCGCGCCACCTCCATCCAGCTCACGCCCGAGATGCTCGACGATCCCGCGGCGCTCAAGAAGTTCCAGGCTGCGCAGGGTGAGCTCACGGGCGCGCTGAAGAGCCTCATCGCCGTCAGCGAGAACTATCCGCAGCTCAAGTCGGACCAGAATTTCCGCGACCTGCAGGCCCAGCTCGAGGGCACCGAGAACCGCATCACCGTGGCCCGCAACCGCTACATCGAGTCGGTCCAGGTCTTCAACGGCACCGTGCGGCAGTTCCCGACCAACCTCACCGCCATGCTGTTCAAGTACCCGGTGAAGCCGAACTTCAGCGTCGAGAACGAAGCGGCGATCGCCGCGCCGCCGGCGGTGGACTTCGCGGCGCCAGCGCCGCCGGTCCCGGCCCCGGCCCCGGCGCCAGCGCCCACGGGTTGACGCGGCAGCCCGGGGCCATGCCCTGATGGTCCGCAGCCTCCGACTGCCGCTTCTAGTGCTGCTGGCGCTGGTCGCGCCCTGGGCCGCGCCGTGGGCCGCGGCGCAGCAGTCGCTGCAGCCGGTGCCCCCGCTGCAGGCGCGCGTCACCGACCTCACCGGTACGCTCACCGCTGCGCAGCAGGCCCAGTTCGAGTCGGAACTGGCGGCCTTCGAGGCCCGCAAGGGCGCACAGGTCGCGGTGCTCATCGTCGCGACCACTCGACCGGAGCAGATCGAGCAGTACTCGATCCGTGTGGTCGAGGCCTGGAAGCTCGGCCGCGAGAAGCCCGACGACGGCGTGCTGCTGCTGGTCGCCAAGGACGATCGCACGGTCCGCATCGAAGTCGGCCGTGGACTCGAAGGTGCCGTGACCGACCTGGCCAGCAAGCGGATCATCGACGAGGCCGTCGTCCCGATGTTCCGCCAGGGCGACTATGCCGGCGGCATCCGGGCCGGGCTCGACCGGTTGACGGGTGTCATCGAGGGCGAACCCCTGCCCGAGCCGGACCAGGGCTGGAGCGGCAAAACTCCCATCAGCGACGTGCTGCCCTTCCTGGTCGCGGTCGTGCTGGTGGGTTCCACGGTGCTCCGCGCACTGTTCGGCCGCGTGCTGGGTGCCGCGGCGACCGGTGGCATCGCGGGGCTGATTGCCTTCGCGGCGAGCCAGGCGCTGGCGTTGTCGATCGGCGCCGGCGTGATGGCCGCCCTCGTTGCACTGGTGCTCGGTTTCGGTGGCGGGGGTCGCGGCAAGTGGTCGAGCCGGCCCCATCATGGTGGCTACGGAGGGGGCTTCGGCGGTGGCTTCGGCAGCGGCGGTGGAGGTTTCGGCGGCGGCGGCGGCAGCTTCGGGGGTGGCGGTGCTTCGGGCCGCTGGTAAGCAATGAATCCGCGACGCATCCTGCGACACATGCTGGCGACCCGATGGGCGACGCGCCGCCGGTTCACGCCGGCGGTGCTGGACGGCATCGAAGCTGCGATCGAGGCAGCCGAGACACGCCACGCGGGCGAGATCCGCTTTGCCGTGGAAACGGCCATCGACCTGCCCTCGCTGTGGCGTGGCGAGACGGCGCGGGCACGCGCACTGGAGGCTTTCGCCGGGCTCGGGGTCTGGGATACCGAAGCCAACAACGGCGTGCTCATCTACGTGCTGATGGCGGACCACGACTTCGAGATCATCGCGGATCGCGGCATCGCTTCCCGGGTCTCGCAGGCGGAGTGGGAGGAAGTCTGTCGCGAGGCAGAGGACCGCTTCCGTGCGGGCCGTTTCGGCGAGGGCGCCCAGGCCGCCATCGCGGGCGTGGCCCGGCTGCTCGGCCGGCATTTCCCGGCCCGGGGCGCGGATCGGAACGAGCAGCCTAACCAGCCCGTCCTGCTCTAGGCGGCCCCGTTCCGCTCCGTCTGGTGCCATAATCTGGCGCCATGATGCAACATAGTGTCCTCAAGTCGGCAGCGCTGGCGCTGTCGACCGCTCTCCTGAGCGCGTGCTCCCTGATGCAGGCCACGCAGCCTGTGCAGCCGGTCGTGGCCCTGCCGCCGCCGCCGCCGCCCCTGCCGGTACCGACGGCGAACCATCGCTTCGAGATCGACTCCGAAAAAGACGACCTCATCGGCGTCCTGCAGGTCACGCTCGCGCGCCAGGAAGACACCCTCACCGATATCGCCCGCCGCTTCAACGTCGGCTACGAAGAACTGGTGCGCGCGAATCCCAAGGTCGATCCCTGGCTGCCGGGCGAGGGACGCGAGATCGTGATCCCCACCCGTCAGATCCTGCCCAACGCGCCTCGCGAGGGCATCGTGATCAACACCGCGGCCATGCGGCTGTATTACTTCCCGAAGCGGCAGTCGGGCCAGAAGCAGGTGGTGTACACACACCCCATCGGCATCGGCAAAGTCGGCTGGGCGACGCCCGAGGGGTCGACCCGGATCGTGCGCAAGGCGAAGAACCCGACCTGGCGTCCCGGGGCGGGCGTGCGCGCCGAACACAAGAAGAACGGCGAGATCCTTCCTGCAGTCGTGCCGCCCGGACCCGACAACCCGCTGGGCACGCGCGCCATGTACCTCGGCTGGCCGACCTACCTCATCCACGGCACCAACAAACCGGCGGGGGTCGGGCTGCGCTCCAGCCATGGCTGCATCCGGCTCTACCCCGAAGACGTCGAGTCCATCTTCGAGATGATCCAGGCGGGCGAGAAGGTGACCGTGGTCAACCAGCCCTTCGTGTTCGGCTGGCATGACGGCCAGCTGTACCTGCAGGCCTTCGATGTGCTGGAGGACGATCCGCGCGACTGGAAGAAGGCGCAGCAGAAACTCCTGTCACGCTCGCTGGCCCGCCGCATCCAGGCCGAACTGAAGGCGCGTGGCGAGACGGTCAACTGGGATGCCGTGTCGCTGCTGGCCCATGATCCCCGCGGCGTGCCGGTGCCGATCTCCCTGCCCGGTGTATCGATCGAGTCCGTGCTCGCCGCCGCGCCCCGGGTGCGCAACAGCCTGCCGAGGGGCGCGACCTGGAACGGCGAGGGCGACGTCGGGATGGACAACACCAGCCTGCGGGAACTGCTCTCCGACAGCGACCCGCAGGCGCCGACGAGTCCGGCTGCCCGCGGCGCCCCGACCCGGAACTGATCCGCATGGATTGCGCGTCCCCCGCCACTGTCGCAGCGGCCGCCATCGGGCGGGGCGGGACGTCGCCATCGTGATTCCCGTCCGCGACGACAATCCCGCGCAGCTGCGCCCCTATGTCACCGGCGTGATCGCCGCCGCGTGCGTGGTGGCTTTCCTGTGGCAGGTGTCCTCGGGCAGCGCGCATTTCGAGCGCAGCGTGCTGGCGCTGGGCGTGACTCCGGCCGTCCTGCTCGAGGGCGCGCAGGCGCCGCAGCAGCTGGCCTGGTTGCCGGGCTGGGCCACGGTCGTCACTTCCATGTTCCTGCACGGCGGCTTCGGCCACCTGCTGGGCAACCTGCTGTTCCTCTGGGTCTTCGGCAACAACGTCGAGGACGCGATGGGTCATGCGCGATTCGTCGCGTTCTACCTGTTGTGCGGTGTGGCTGCCGTGCTTGCCCAGGCATTGCCCGATCCTTCGGCGCGGTTGCCGATGGTGGGCGCGAGCGGCGCCATATCGGGAGTGCTCGGTGCTTACCTGCTCTTGTTCCCGTCCGCGCGTGTCCTGCTCGCGCTGCCGCCGCCGTTCATCTTCATCACGATCGGCTGGTTCCGCGCCGTCTGGGTGCTGGCGCTGTGGTTCGTGTTGCAGTTGCTGATGGGCCTGGGCGAGGCGGATCGCGCGGGCGGCGGCGTGGCCTTCGGCGCCCATGTCGGCGGGTTCCTCGCCGGTCTGCTGCTGATTCCGCTGTTCAAGCAGCCGGGAGTGCCGTTGTGGCGCAATCATTGAGCGGCCGCGCTGCGCGCGGCTCAGAGTCAGCCATCATGGATGCCGCGCCTCGCGCGGACGGGTGACACATGGCGGAAGCAGTCTCCTCCGGAATCCAGCTTGCCGAGCACAACGGCCCTGACAACGCGATCGCGCGCGCGCCGACCGATGTCACGGCTTTCGTCGGCCGCAGCCTCAAGGGTCCGGTTGGCGTGCCGGTCGCCGTCTCCAGTTTCGCCGAGTACCAGAAGGCATTTGGCGGGCTGTGGCAGCCGGCCCCGATGTCCTACGCGATCGAGCAGTTCTTCGACAACGGCGGGCGCTCGGCGCTCGTCGTGCGCGTCATCAACTGCGGGCGACCGCCGTCCATTTCGCTGCCCGCCGAAGGTGGTGGTGTGCTAACGCTGGTCGGGCTGGCGCCGGGTTCGCGGGAGCACCTTCGCGCCTCGGTCGACTACGACGGCATCGGTGCAGCGGAGACGGACCGGTTCAACCTCGTGGTCCAGCGCATGGGCGGGGCGGGTGCCGGCCTCTCCGGCTCGGGCCTCATCGAAGAGCAGGAAATCTTCCGCCGCGTGTCCGTGAACACCGAAGACGCGCACTTCATCGGCGACGCCCTCCTCGATTCGCATCTGGTCCGGCTCTCCGGAGCGGCCCCCGTGCGGCGCCCCGCGCTGCCGCCGCCCGCTGCGCCGGGGCTCGCGATCGGATACGTCGCCACCAATAACGACGGCGACGATGGCGCCGAGCTCACCGATTACGACGTCATCGGTTCCGCCCAGGCGTGCACTGGCCTGTTCGCGCTGTCGGCCTTGCCGTTCAACCTGCTGTGCGTGCCGCCACTCGGGCGCGACCAGGATGTCGGCGCCAGCACCCTGCTGGTGGCGGCGCGTTTCTGCCGTGAACGGCAGGCTACCCTGGTGGTCGATCCGCCGCGCGAATGGCAGTCCGCGGCCCAGGCGCTAGAGGGCATCCGGAACTGGCCGTTCCGCTCCGACGCCGCGCTGATGTACTTCCCGCGCCTCGTGGCCTTCGACCGGCTGCGCGGCAAGGACGAGGTGTTCGCCGGCTCCGGCGCGGTGGCCGGCATGCTGGCCAGGTTCGACGAGAGCTCCTCGCCCTGGCGGGCCGCGCTGCCCGACCAGCCGCAGCTGCGCCCCCGCTTGCGTCCTGCCTGCGAGGTCGACGATGCCGATCGGCAACGGCTGCTGCAGTCCGGGATCAACGTGCTGCGCACCGCGCGCGGCGCATCGCGCGAAGTCGCTGGAGCGCGGACCCTGGCTTCCGGCAATTCGCTGGCCACGGACTGGCGCTACCTCGCGCCGCGCAGGCTCGCGCAGTTCATCGTGCAGTCGGTGGAGCAGGGCACCCGCTGGACCGTGTTCGCCCAGAAGGGGCCGCACACCTGGAGGCGGGTGCGCGGGCAGGTCGAGGCCTTCCTCGAGGCGCTGGACCAGGAAGGGGCCTTCCCGGGGGAGGTCTCCCAGGAGCGCTACTTCGTGTTCTGTGACGAACGCATCAACGCCCCGGGGGCGGATGCGGAATCACGGCTCAGCCTGCTGGTGGGTTTCGCTGCGTCGCGCCCGGGCGAGTTCCACGCGTTCGTGGTGACGCAGCGCGCGAGCGGCAGTGCCGTGCGCAGTGTCTCGGTCAACCGCATGGCCACCTCGGGCGCGCGGGTCTCCGAGGAAATCGAGGCCGCGATCCTTCGCGGGCTCACCGCGCCCTAAGCCGGGCGCTCCGGCGGGGCCCCGTGGCCGCCGCCCCCCGGCGTCAGGATCTCGAGCTGGTCGCCCGCGCCCAGATCGAAGCCCGCGCTGGCCGGCAGCGTCTCGACCGACCCGTCGCTGCGCAGGATCCGCGTGATGCCCGCCGCGCCAGGGCCGCCCCCCGCCAGCCCGAAAGCCTGCGTGCTGCGGCGGTTCGCCAGGATGGCGCCGTGCAGCGGGGCGAGGAACTCGAGGCGCCGCAGCGCGCCATCGCCGCCGCGCTGCCGGCCCGGACCTCCTGAGCCGCGACGGATGGAAAACTCCCGCAGTCGTACCGGAAACCGTGACTCGAGGATCTCGGGATCGGTGAGCCGGGAATTGGTCATGTGGGTCTGTACCGCATCGCAGCCCGGAAAGCCCGGTCCCGCGCCCGAGCCACCCGCGATGGTCTCGTAGTACTGCAGCGTCGCGTCGCCGAAGGTGAGGTTGTTCATCGTGCCCTGCGAGGCCGCGAGCAGGCCGAGCGCGCCGTACAGCACGTCGACGATCATCTGCGAGGTCTCGACGTTGCCCGCGACCACCGCAGCGCCGACGGGCGGATCCAGCAGCGAGCCCGCGGGCACCACGATGTCGAGCGGCCGGAGGCAGCCTTCGTTCAGCGGAATCGGACGCTCGACCAGGGTGCGGAACACGTAGAGAACCGCGGCGAGGGTCACGGCGCGCGGCGCGTTGAAGTTGTGCGCTCCCGCCGGTGAAGTGCCGCTGAAATCGATGCGGGCGCGACGCAGGCGTGCATCCAGTTCGATGCGCACCGCGATGCGCTGGCCACCATCCAGTGTCGTCGCGAAGGCTGCGCTGCGATCGCCCAGTCGCGCGATGGCCGCCTCGACGCAGTCCGCGGCATTGTCCTGCACGGCGCGCATCGCGGCCGTGATGCGCGCCGCGCCATGCTCCGCGGCCGCCCGCAGCAGTTCCTCGGCGCCGCGGGCGTTGGCCGCGAGCTGGGCGCGCAGGTCCGCGAGGTTCTGCCCCGCGTTGCGCGCGGGCCATGGGCCCGCGGCCAGCGCTGCCCGCAGCGCCGCTTCGCGCAGCTGGCCCCCGGCGACCAGCTCGAAGTCCTCGAACACAGCGCCTTCCTGGTCGAGCCGCGTGCTGAAGGGCGGCATGGATCCGGGCGTGATGCCGCCGATGTCGGCGTGGTGTGCGCGTGAGGCGACGAAGAAAGCCGGTGCCGTGCCCGACGGCGTGAATACGGGGCTCACGACCGTGATGTCCGGAAGGTGGGTGCCGCCGTTCGCGGGATCATTGACCAGCCACGCATCGCCGCGCTGCATCCTGCCGCGGCGCGTGCGCAGCAGTGCCTTCACCGTGGCGCCCATCGACCCGAGGTGTACCGGCATGTGTGGCGCGTTGGCGACCAGTCCGCCTTCGGCGTCGAAGAGGGCGCAGGAGAAATCCAGGCGCTCCTTGATGTTCACCGACTGCGCCGTGCGCCTCAGCACTTCGCCCATCTGGGTGGCGATGTGCATGAACAGGCCGTCGTGGATCTCCACCTGGGACGGGTCGGAGACGTCGGGTCGCGCCGCCACGCCCGCGGTGTCCGCGATCCGTTCGGCCAGCAGCGCGCCGTCGCCCGCGGGTCCGATGCGCCAGCCGGGTTCGAGCACGAAGGTCGAGTGCGGTTCCACCAGCAGCGCGGGACCTTCGAGCGTGGCCTGCAGCAGTCGTGCATCGTGCACGGGGACGTCCCGCCAGCCGCCGAACCAGGCCCGCGTGCTGCGCGGCGGACTGGCGTCGGGGCGGCCCGGCACCGCGCCCGACTCGATCCGCCAGCGCGGTGCGGCGGTCGTGCCGCCGCCCCGTGCCCCGGCCGCGACGCGAGCCTCCACGCGTACCGCCGCCACCTGCAGGCGGTCCAGCGCCGGCGCATAACCGAAACGCCGCAGGTGCTCCGTGGCAAAGGCGCCGCGCAGCGCCTCCGGCGAATCCCCCTGGATGTCCAGGCTGGTTTCCGCGTGACCTTCCCGCAGTTCGAGCAGCGTAGTCACCGTCATCGCGGCCGTCGGCGTTCCCGGCTCCTGGTCGGCCAGCGCGGCGCAGGCCTGCGCGGCCAGGTCCGCAGCCAGCCGGCCTGCGGCCTGCCACCCTGCGGCGTCGAGCGGGACACCCAGGCCGCGGCGCCGCACCTCGATCCGGTCCGCGACGCCGATGCCAAAGGCGGAGAGGACGCTGGCGAGCGGATGCACCAGCACGCGATCCACACCGCAGGCCTGCGCCACCCGGCAGGCGTGCTGGCCTGCGGCACCGCCGAAGGCGAGCAGCGTGAACCCGGTGGGGTCGATGCCCTGCCTCACGCTCACATGGCGGATGGCGTTGGCCATCGCGGCCACGGCCACGTCGAGGAAGCCGGCGGCCAGGGTTTCGGGCGCCACGGCGTCGTCGAGCGCCGCCAGCGCGACTGCTGCGGCCTGCGGATCGATCGGCGCGTCGCGGCCCGGACCGAAGACGCGCGGCATCGAGTCGGGACTGAGTCGCCCGAGCAGGACCTGCACATCGGTGAGCGTGGCGGGGCCACCGCGGCCATAGCAGGCGGGCCCGGGGTCGGCGCCGGCGGAACCCGGCCCGACCCGGCAGCGTCCGTCGTGCAGGGCGAGGATCGAGCCGCCGCCGGCCGCGATCGTGTGCACGTCGAGCATGGGCGTGGTGATGCGGGCGCCGGCGATCTCGTGTTCGAAGCGCCGCTCGAAGGCGCCGTCATGGACCGAGACATCGGTCGAGGTGCCGCCCATGTCGAAGCCGATCAGCCGCCGGAGCCCCGCGGATTCCCCGAGCCTCGCCATGCCGATCAGGCCACCTGCGGGGCCGGACAGCACGCTTGCCAGCGCGCGGAACCGGCTCGCGCCCGT
The DNA here is from genome assembly GCA_903938365.1 of uncultured Pseudomonadota bacterium. Lineage (GTDB taxonomy): Bacteria > Pseudomonadota > Gammaproteobacteria > Steroidobacterales > Steroidobacteraceae > UBA964. Next base: position 29,465 of record CAJACZ010000019.1, read on the forward strand.
CAGGCCGCCCGAACTCTGCATGAAGTCGAGTCGCGCCCCGGGCGCGTCGCGGACCAGCTGCAGGGCGAGGCCATCGACGAAGCCGCGCAGGGCGGTCGCCAGGTAGGACTCGAAGACCGTGCTGTCGCCGCGCGGCACGAAGCGGGGCAGCGGCAGGCACTGGTGCGAGCACGTCACCTGCGCAAAGCCCGTCGCGTCGGCCACGGCGGCGATGGCCGACTCGTGTGCGGTGTGGCGCCAGCCGTGCATCAGCAGGATAGCGACCGACTCCAGCCCGTCGTCGCGTGCCCGACGCAGCGCCTGCCCGATCACGGCGAGGTCCGGCTCTGCGAGTACCGTGCCGTCCGCATCGATCCGTTCGTCCACCTCGAGCACGCGTTCGAAGAGCGGCGGCGGTCGCTGGATGTGGAGAGCGAACAGGTCGGGCCGGGACTGGTTCCCGATCAGCAGTGCGTCACCGAAGCCCCGCGTGGTGACCAGCAGCACCCGGCTGCCGCGCCGTTCGAGCAGGGCGTTGGTCGCCACGGTGGTGCCCACCTTGAAATGCGCCGCCCCCGCCGCGGGTACGCCGGCTTCGCGCAGCATGTCGAAGGCGGCTTCGAGCCCCGGGTCGGTCGTGCCTGCCGATGCCTGCCCGGAGGGCACCTTGCGCAGCACCAGGCGCCCGTCGGGCGCAGCACCGATGACATCCGTGAAGGTGCCACCCCTGTCGATCCAGAATTGCCATGCACCGCCCATTGAGCGCGAATGCTACGCGAGGATGCAAAGTCCCGCTCGCAGGCCCTAGAATCCCGCCCATGCCTTCCAGACACGTCGTTTTTTCCCACGGCAAGGACTCCGAACCCTGGGGCAAGAAGATCATCGCTCTCGCCGACACCGCGCGCAGCGAGGGCTATGGTGTCGAGTCGATCGACTACCGGGGCATCGACACGGTCGAGGGCCGCATCCAGAAACTCGTCTCGGGTTGCCAGAATCTCCAGGGCGAACTGGTCCTGGTCGGCTCCAGCCTGGGCGGTTTCGTGGCGACTTCGGCGGCGTCGTTCCTGCACGCGCGGGGCGTGTTCCTGATGGCGCCCGCCTTCTACATGGAAGGCCTGCCGCCGCTGCGGCCGCGCGTCATCGACTGCCCGGTCGAGATCGTGCACGGCTGGCGCGACGAGGTCGTGCCGCTCGAGAACAGCATGCGCTTCGCCCGGGAATACGGCGCGCCGCTGCACGTGCTCGACGACGACCACCGCCTGCACACCTCGGTGCGCCGGCTCAAGCATCTGTTCGAGTTCTTCCTGATCTCGATCGACCTGCCGCCCGAGTTCGCCCGCTAGCTGGCGGCAGGCGCCCTCAGCGGCGCTCGCGGATCGCCCGTGCGGCGATCCAGTCGATCAGCGCGGGCAGAAAAGGCTTGAGCCGCAGGCCCCAGCGCGCCCTGCCCGAAGTCACCCGCAGCCTCTGCCGGGCTTCCATGGCCTCACGGATCTCGTGCGCGCAGCGTTCCGCCGTCATGATCCGCGATTCCTGCATGGGCGTTTCGCCCAGCGGCCGGCCATCCGCGCCGATGGCCCGGCGATGGATCTCGCTGCGCACGAAATCGGGCGCGATGATCGTGACGTCCACGCCCGAGCCTGCCAGTTCAATCCGCAGCGACTCGAAGAATCCGATCATCGCGTGCTTGCTGGCTGCGTAGCCGGTGCGTTCGGGCACGCCGGTGAGCCCCGCGACGCTCGCCACCGCCACGATCAGGCCCGCATCGCGGCGCAGCTGCGGCAGTGCAGCCTGCGTCAGCCAGGCGCTGGCGAGGTAATTGACGCGCATCAGCTGTTCGAGCACGCCCAGGTCCTGCAGTGCATCGAAGCGGCTCCACATCGTCATGCCCGCGTTGTTGACCAGCACGTCGAGGCGCCCGAACGCCGCGAGCGTGGCCTCCACCACACCGGCGACACTCTCGAGCCGCCCGAGGTCCGCGGGGACGGCCCGCGCGTCCGCGCCCAGTGCCCGGCATTCCGCGGCCAGCGCCTCGAGGCGTTCGGCATTGCGTGCGACCAGTGCGAGGCGGGCACCGCGCGGCGCCAGTTCGAGCGCCAGTGCGCGGCCGATGCCCTCCGAGGCCCCCGTCAGCAGGACGACTTTGCCGCGCCATGTCCCATCCGATGATCCCGCCATCCTGCCCTCCGGGCGCGCCGCGCCAAGCCCCCGACCGCCGGTGGCCGCATCGCGTTTATGATGGGCGCCTGAATCCGCCCAGACCCGCTGCGATGACCGAACTCTACACATCCGTGACGCCGACCGGTTGCCCGGGCTCCACCAGCCGCCTGTGGATCACGGCCCGGCCGCGAGCCACGGCCCCCCGATGAGCGCGCTGCTGCGTCGCCTGCTCGGCCTCTGGACGCGCGTCGAGCTGCGGCCCGAGGAGGCCGTCGCGCGCATCGGCGCCGAGGGCGCGCCCGTGTGCTACGTGCTCGAACGTCGCAGTCTCACCGACCTCGCCGTGCTCGAGAACCTGTGCGCCCGGCACCACCTGCCGCGGCCGGGTGAACGGCTGCCGGTGCCCGGCGGCAGCATCCGCAGCGCGCTGCCGCTCCTCCAGCCCCGCGGGATCTTCGACCGGCGCATCGACCGGCGGCCGCCCGCGCAGCTGCTGCGGCTCATCGAGGCGCTGGCCGCTGATCCGGCCCGCGACGTGCGGCTCGTGCCGGTGGCCGTCTACTGGGGGCGCGCACCCCAGAAGGAAGGTTCCTGGCTGCGCCTGCTGCTCTCCGAGAACTGGGTGTTCGGCAGCGGGCTGCGCAAGTTCCTGCAGGTGGTGTTCAACGGTCGTTTCACCATGGTCGAGGTGGGCGCGCCGATCAGCCTGCGGGCGCTGCTCGAGGCGGGCGTCCCGGCTCCCGCACAGGTCGCGAGGCTCGCGCGGGCGCAGCGTGCCGCGTTCCGGCGCCAGCGCGCGGCGCGCATCGGGCCCGACCTCTCGCACCGCCGCACCATCGTCACCCGCGTGCTGCGCACGCGCGCCGTCCGCGCCGCGATCGTGCAGGAGATGCGGGACCGCAAGCTCGACCGGCGCAAGGCGCTGCTGGTGGCCAAGGGCTACGCAGAAGAGATCGCGGCCAACTATTCACACGCCTTCGTCACGTTCATGGAAGGCGTGCTGACCCGGCTGTGGAACAGGCTCTACGACGGCGTGACCTTCGGGCACGCCGAGACCCTGCACGCCGCGGCGCGGGACAAGGAAATCGTCTTCGTGCCCTGCCACCGCAGCCACATGGACTACCTGCTGCTGTCCTATGCGATCTACCGGCAGGGCTACGCCATCCCGCACATTGCGGCGGGCATCAACCTCAACATCCCGGTCGTGGGCCGCTTCCTGCGCAAGGGCGGTGGCTTCTTCATCCGGCGCAGCTTCGGCGGCAACGCGCTCTACACCGCGGTGTTCCTGAAGTACCTCGCCACCATCATGGGCCGCGGGCATTCGATCGAATACTTCATCGAGGGCGGGCGCTCCCGTACCGGGCGACTGCTGCAGCCGCGCACCGGCATGCTCTCGATGACCGTGCGCAGTTACCTGCGCGGGCCGCGGCGTCCCGTGGTGTTCCTGCCGGTGTACTTCGGCTACGAGCGCGTCGTCGAGGCCGGGACCTACGTGGGCGAGCTCTCCGGACGGGCCAAGAAAAAAGAGAGCTTCCTAGACTTCCTGCGCGCCCTGCGGGTGCTGCGCGAGAAGTTCGGCCAGGTGCACGTCAACCTCGGCGCGCCGATCGAGCTCGACGGTCTGCTGGATGAGCGTGCGCCGCAGTGGCGCGATACGCGTTTCGAGGACGACACCCGCGCGGCCTGGGTCGGCGGAGTCGTGGACGAACTCGCGCAGCGCATCATGCGCCACATCAACGGCGCGGCGGCCGTGACGCCGATCAACCTGCTTGCGGTGACGCTGCTCGCGACGCCGCGCCAGGCGATGCTGGTGGCCGACCTCGAGCGCCAGGTGGACATGTACCTCGAACTGCTGCGCGCTGCGCCCTATGACCCGCGCGTGACGGTCAGCGCGCTGTCCGGCGCCCAGGTGATCGCCTACGGCGAATCCATGAAGGTGCTGACCCGTCAGTCGCACAAGCTCGGTGACCTTGCCCGCATCCCGGATGCGGGCGCCGTGCTGATGACCTACTACCGGAACAACGTGCTGCACCTGTTCGCGCTGCCCTCGCTGATCGCCTGCGCCTTCATCAGCAACACCGTGGTGCGCACTGAGGATATCCAGCGGCTCGCCTGGCGCATCTACCCCTACGTGGCCGCCGAACTGTTCCTGAAGTGGGGTGAGGACGAACTCGCGCCCGCCGTGGAATCCATGCTGCGCGCGCTGGGCGGCCTGGGAATCCTCGAGTCCATGGACGATGGCGCCGCCTGGCGCCGTCCCGCGCCGACCTCGCCGCGGGCCATCCAGCTCTCGCTGCTGGCGCAGGCCACCGTCCAGACCATCGAACGCTACTATCTGGCCATCGCCCAGCTGCTGCAGGCCGGCAGCGGTACGATCAACGCCCGCGGTCTGGCGGAGCGCTGCCAGCTCATGGCGCAGCGGATCAACATGCTCTATGGGTTCAATTCACCCGAGTTCTCGGACCGGGCGATGTTCGAGCAGTTCATAGGGCAGTTGCTTGCCCGGCAGGTGATCCGGGCCAACGATGCCGGAATGCTGGTGTTCGACGAGGTGCTGGAGCGGGTCGCCGCGGATGCCGAATACGTGCTGTCCGAGCAGATCCGGCACAGCATCCTGCAGGTCACGCACGGCTGAGGCCCGCGGCCGGGGCCTGTTACGGCGAGCGCCGAGCGCGCCTCAGAGGTAGCGCCAGACCGCGAATGCCGCGGCCTGGCCACAGCGCGCGCCGCGCTCGTCGAGCAGGTTCCACACCGTGGCCTGCTCGATCATGAAGCGCCTGCCCGTGCCCGAGATGCGCACGCCTGCGTAGTCGTCCACGAATCCCTGGCTGGACACCGCGGAGAGCAGGCGCTCGCGTTCGCCGCGCTCCGGAGCTTCGGCCGTGAGGCGCGACGGCGTACGGGTGAACTTGTCCCAGGGCATTTCCCACAGCGCGAGCGCGGCGGCATTCCCGTAGTTCAGCACCGGATCCGCCTCCAGCCCATGGGAGACGATCACGAGTGGCGCATGCTGCAACGCGGCCGCCACGCCTGCCGCATCGGGGACCCCGGCAGGCAGGAGGTCGCGGCCGGTGAGCAGACGGTGGCTGTCGACGATGCGCCGCGCCTGGAGGACGGCCGCCGCCGCCCGCCACGCCGGGGTCAAGGGACGACGGCGATGCGGTTGTGGACCGTGCGGACGCCCGAGATGCCTTCAGCGGCCCTGCCGGCCGCGCTCTTTGCCGATTCGGTACCGACGAAGCCACTGAGCAGCACTTCGCCGTTGCGCACCTCAGTGTTGATGGCGATCGCCTCGCCGAGGCTGGCCCGAGCCAGTGCGGTCTTGAGCTTCGCCTGGATGGTGGTGTCGTCGAGGGTGCGGCCCGCGGATCGGCCCGCCTCGAGGACGACGATGGCGTCGAACACGTTCCCTTCGCCCGCCATGTCGGCGCCGACGCGCAGCGCCTCGCTCTTCTGGAAGGCGGTTTCGACGAAGCCCCCGAACTGCAGCTTGCCCTTGCGCACCTCGACGTTGAGGCGGGCAGCCGCTGTCTTGTTCACGTCGGCGAGCGCAGCCTTGGTCCGCGTGGCCAGCGTCGAGTCGCTCAGCACCTGGGTGGGACTCTTGGCCAGCGCCGTCGGCACTGCCGGGGCGAGACCCAGGAGGAGGGCCGCGAGGACGGTGAACAGTGGCTTGTGCATGGTTGTGGGCTCCGGTTCCGGCAGGCGTGCTGCGCGGTCAGTCATCGTGGTGGATCTTGCCGCGCCCGGACTTGGTGCCCGAGCGTCGCGTCTTGCTTTCCAGTCGACGTTCCTTCGACGCACGCGTTGGCCTGGTGGCGTAACGGACTTTCGGTTCGACCAGGGCGCGTCGCAGCAGTTCCGCGAGCCGCCCCTCGGCCTCCCGGCGGTTGCCTTCCTGCGTGCGGTGGTTGCGGGCGATGATCAGCACAGAGCCTTCGTCCGTCAGCCGCTGGCCCGCGAGGGTGCGCAGCCTGGCCTTGACGCGCGGCGCGAGCACCGCGGTCCCGGCCAGGTCGAAACGCAGCTGCGCCGCGGTGGCCACCTTGTTGACGTTCTGTCCACCCGGGCCGCCGGAGCGCACGAACACCAGGCTGTAGTCGCGATCGGGGATCACCAGCCCGTCGATCTCAATCGGCATCGGAATCGCTGCGGGAGCTGCGCGTCATCATGGCGCCCGGCTCGAGCACCCGGACCTCGTGCTGCGAGACCGGGATCTTGATGCCGTTGTCGCGGAACAGCTTCCAGATGCGGCGGTTCACGTCGGAGCGCACGTTGTTGACGCCGTTCATGGGGTCGCGGATCCAGAAGCGCGCTTCGAGCTTCATGCCGTAGTCCTCGAAGGACATCAGGCGCGACACGGGGCCCGGGTCGCGCAGGATGCGCGGGTGCGTGGCGGTCGCCTCGATCAGCAGTTCGAGGGCGCGTTCCGGGTCGTCGTCGTAGCTGATCATCACCGGCAGGCGCAGGCGGACGCGCTGGTCCGAGTAGCTCCAGTTGATCACGGAATTGGTGATCAGGTTCTGGTTGGGCACCAGGGTTTCGACGCCGTCGCGGTCGCGCACGACGACATAGCGGCCGCGCAGTTCCTGCACCCAGCCGAAGTTCTCGGTGCTGGTCCCCGTGTGCTGGGTGAAGCTGATGACATCGCCGGGCTTGATGGACTTGTCCATCAGCAGCACGAAGCCGCTGACGAAGTTGCTGGCGATGGCCTGCAGGCCGAAGCCCAGGCCCACGCCGATGGCGCCGGTCAGGACGGTGAGCGCGGTCAGATCCACGCCGGCCGCGTTGATGCCGAGCAGGATGCCCAGGCCCACCAGCAGGAAGTGCGCGAACTTGGAGATGCCGATGCGCGTCGAGAGCGCCACGGCGTCCATGGCCATGACGCGGCGCTCGAGGGTGCGCGCGATCAGGCTCGTGATGAGCACGAAGCCTGTCACGACCACTACGCCCCTCATCACCGCCCACAGGCTGAAGGTGGCCTTGCCCGGGAGCAGGTCGATGCTGTCGAGCGAAGATTCGAGCTTCCCGAACCAGCCCAGCAGGTGGAAGCCGATCGCGAGCCAGATCGCGAGGGTCAGCCGGTTCTCCCAGCCGCGCAACCAGCTCTTTTCGCCCAGCAGGATCGCCAGCAGGTGCACGCCCATGCGGACCAGCAGCAGCGCCGCGACGAGCTGCAGCGCGATGTCCAGCACGGCGGTGGGCAGATCCAGCGAGCCGGCGGCGCCGCGCAGCGGAAGCAGCAGGAGCAGGGCGACCAGATAAGGTGCACCGACCACGCCCGTCTCGAGCAGCGGCCACTGCCAGCCGTCACGGGGCATGGACGTGCCGGTTTTGCGAAACCAGCCGCGGATGAAGTGCGCGGCGGTTGCGGCGAGCGCGGCGGCGAGCAGGATCGCGATGATTTCCGCGAGTATGCCCGGACGGGTGAGTTCGACGAACAGGTTGCCGGCGGCACCTTTGGAAACGGATTCGATGGCGGTGGCCTCAGGCGTTGAGATCGGGGATCAACTGGCTCTGCTGGCGTTCGATCTGGTCCTTGAGCATCAGTTTGCGTTTCTTCAGGCGCTTGATCTGGATCTCGTCGACGTAGATGTCCATGGAGAGCCTGGAGATCACCTCGTCCAGGTCGCGGTGCTCGATGCGGAGCTGGCGCAGTTTTTCCACGTTGCGGAAAAGCTCGCGGTCGACGTTGTCTTTCTCTTCGTTTTCCGTCATTTACAGCTGGCTGACGATCGAATCGAGGTCTTGGGGTAGCTTAACGAAGCGTCCGGGGGTATTCCATCGCAGCGCCGGGTCGTGGAAATCCGAGCCGGTGGAGGCGGCCAGTCCCGAGCGCCGCGCGAGAGTCGCGAGGCGGTCGAGATCACCGTGTGCCATGCCGGCGACGCTCACTTCCATGCCGTGGCCGCCCAGGCTGCGGAATTCCTCGATGAGCTGGCGCAGCGCGCCCGCCGACAGGCGATAGCGGTGCGGATGGGCGAGCACGATCTTTGCTCCGGCGCTCCCCAGCACGGCCAGAGTCTCCTCGAGGCCCGGCCATTCGGCCGCCACATGCCCCGGCTTGCCGCGGCC
>CAJACZ010000020.1 GCA_903938365.1 uncultured Pseudomonadota bacterium
GACGCAGACCCGCTGGCGCGTCAATTCGCGCCCGGCCGGCCGGTCGTCGCCCGCATGCGCATCACGGCGCGCGACCTGCCCCAGGCGCGCTCCGCCAACGTCATTGCCGATATTCCCGGCACGGACCTCGCGAACGAGATCGTGCTGATCGGCGCACACCTGGACTCCTGGGACGCCGGCACGGGCGCGCTGGATGACGGTGCCGGCGTGGCGATCGCGATTGCCGCGGCCAGGCTGGCGGCAGGCATGGAACCACGCCCGCGCCGCACCCTGCGCGTGGTGCTGTTCGCGAACGAGGAGTTCGGACTGTCGGGGGCCAACAGCTATCCCGGTGACGAAGGTCCCGCTTCCGTCGAGCGGCACGTGCTCGCCATGGAGGCCGACCTGGGCGCGGGTCCGGTGTTCCGGCTCTCCGCACAGGTAGCCGAGACGAACTGGCCGCTGATCGAGCGCATGCACCGGCTAGTCGCGCCGCTCGGCGTCGAACTCGGGGGCAACAAGGCCGCCGGGGGAGCGGACCTTGGCCCGCTGCGCCGGCGCGGGGTCCCCGTGCTTGCGCCCGAACTGGACGCCACGCGCTACTTCGACGTGCACCACACCGCGAACGACACGCTCGACCAGGTGGATCCCGCCGCCCTGCGGCAATCGGTGGCGGTATTCGCGGTGTCGGCGTACCTCGCCGCGATGGAGGACGGCCCCATGGCCCGCCTGCCGGTGGACCCGGCCGCGCGCTAGCTAGGCGGCCAGTTCAGCGGCGCGGCGAATCAGCTCCGGGCCGGCTTCACGCTCGCGAGCGCCCTCGGAGAGCAGCCGCCGGTATTCCCGGGCACCGTGGGTGTGGCTGACGAGGCCGAGCAGGTGCCGCGTGATGGCGGGCAGCCTCTCGCCACGGGCCATTTCCCGCTCGGCGTACAGCGCCATGCGCTCGAGCATGGCCTCGACACTGGGGCGTTGGTAGCTTTCTCCCGCCGCGGCCGCCATGGCGGCATCGATTTCGGCGAGCACCATCGGCCGATGGTAAGCCTCGCGCCCGATCATCACGCCGTCCACCCAGTCGAGCACGTCGATGGCCTGGTCCGCCCGCTTCAGGCCCCCGTTGAGCACCATCGGCATGTCGGGAAAGTCTTCCTTGAGCCGCCGCACGACGTCGTAGCGCAGCGGCGGAATCTCGCGGTTCTCGTGGGGCGACAGCCCCCCCAGCACCGCCTTGCGCGCGTGCACGATCGCGCAGTCGGCCCCTGCCGCCCGGATCGCGACCATGAAATCACAGAGCGAATCGTAATCGGCCTCATCGAAGCGCTGCACCGGCTCGGCGGTCTCGCGCGCAGTGCCGGTGATCGTGCCGATGCGCATCTTCACGGTGACGGGCACGTCCACCACTTCGCACATCGCCGCCACGCAGTCCGCGACCAGCGAAGGTTCGTTCATCAGGCACGCGCCGAACGCGCCTTTCTTGACCTTGTCGCTGGGACAACCACAGTTGAGGTTGATCTCGTCGTAGCCGAATTCGGCGCCCATCCGCGCCGCATACTCGAGGTAGGACGGCTCGCAGCCCCCGAGCTGCAGGGCCACGGGATGCTCGGCAGAGTCGAACTCGAGCAGCCGCTCGGCGTCGCCCCGCAGGATGGCCGAAGCCGTGATCATCTCGGTGTACAGCAGGATATGGGGCGCAAAGCCGCGCAGGAAATACCGGCAATGACGATCCGTCCAGTCCAGCATGGGCGCCACGGACAACCGCCTGTCCATGAACCCTCCACGCCCACCCTGCCCGTCGAAGCCCATCACGCAGATCCTTTCGCACATCCTGCCGCGCCGGCCGCTGCCGGTGCGCCGGAGCCACCCCCGAAGATGGCACTTTAACCGTTCGGCCTGCGCCGGTAAGCTCCCCTCCCCCCATTGCAGGATGTGACGATGGATTTTTCCTCCCCTGAATTCTGGATCGCCCTGGGCCAGATCATCGCCATCGACATCCTGCTCGGTGGCGACAACGCGGTAGTCATCGCGCTTGCCTCGCGCCGGCTCCCGGAGCAGCAACGCCGCAAGGCCATCCTGTGGGGCATGATCGGTGCCATCGGGCTGCGCGTGGGCCTGATCTTCTTCGCCCTGCAGCTCCTCAAGATCCCGTTCCTCAAGGTGGTCGGTGGCGTGCTGCTCCTCTGGATCGGCATCAAGCTCCTGATGCCGCAGCACGAGGACGGCGGGCACCAGATCGACGCCAGCACCCACCTGATGGGGGCGATCAAGACTATCGTCCTGGCGGACGCCGTCATGAGCGTGGACAACGTCATCGGCATCGCCGCAGCCGCCAAGGACAGCCTCGGCCTGGTCATCTTCGGTCTGCTTTTCAGCATCCCGATCATCATCTGGGGCAGCCGTTTCGTGCTGACCCTGATGGATCGCTTCCCATGGGTGATCGTCGGTGGCGCGGCCCTGCTGGGCTGGATCGGCGCCGCAATGATCATCGACGATGTCGCCCTCAAGCAGGGGGTCGCGACGATCGGCGGATGGGTGAGCTATGCCGCGCCAGTCATCGGCGCGATGATCGTCGTGCTGGTGGGCAGGATGGCCGGGCGCAGGCCGGCGCTTTCCGGGACGACCACGCCCACGGCACCCGTGGACCTGGCGCGCAAGGACGAAACTCAGGACTAAGGGGGCAACATGCTCAAGCTACTGGTGCCGATCGACGGCTCGCAACATTCGGACCGGGCAGTGGACTACGCGATCCAGCGAGCGCGGCAGACGCGCGACGGCGCGTGCGTCGAGTTGCTAAACGTGCAACTGCCCATGACCGGCGTGAACGTCAAGATGTTCATCAGCCAGGAGAACCTGGAGAGTTACTACCGCGACGAAGCGATGACCGTCCTGCAGCCTGCGCTGCACCGCCTGC
>CAJACZ010000021.1 GCA_903938365.1 uncultured Pseudomonadota bacterium
ATTTGCGCAGGTCGGCGATGCTGGCCTCGCCGTCCATCAGCGCGGCCGACGGGAGCGCGGCGGCCAGCACGGCGCGTTCCGGTGAACCGGCCGCCGCGTCGACGCCGATGCGGCCGCCACCGATGCCGAGGTCACGAGCAGCCGACCGGACTGCCGCCAGTGCGGACGGCTGCGGCGGCCGCGCGGCGGCTTCGCGCGTCGCGGCACTGGCACGGGCCCGCTCCAGCGGATCGAGCGGCACGAGTTCGCGGTCGCGGTAGATCGCCGCCTCTCCCGACCCGTCATCGTACTGGAACGCGGCCACGTCGCCGTTGGAGCCCGGGTCGTCGTGGTGCGTCTGGGCGTGGCGGGCGTAGTAATGCGGCGCGGCCATGATGAGGCCGACCGGCTGCCGCGGATCGCGCGGCACGAGGGCCAGCGCTCCGGCGTGGGCTGAATGGCGGGCCGCGACCAGCGGCACGTCGTAACCGGTGGCGTGGTAGACGCCGAGCGGGTGCGACAGCAGCAGGGCGTCCAGCCCGTGACGCCCCAGCACGTACTCGGCGCGGGCGCGGTCGAGCAGCGGGCGGTTCATGGGCTGCGGTGCCTGCGCTCGATCGTGACGAATTTCTCGCTCGCCTTCTCCGCCAGCCCCGGGAACAGCCGCCCGAGCCGCCATGCGAGCCGCGCCCGGCGCGGAATCACGATTACGGCACGGTTCCGTGCGATCGCCGCCAGCGCCTCCTCGGCAAAGGCGTCGGCCGGGTAGGGCGGGCCGGCAAGATTGGTCAGAAACCTGCGGATGTCCGGTGCCCAGGGCACGGCCTTCAGGTCCGCCGGGTTCATACTGTCGAGCAGCGGCGTCTCGATCGCGGCGGGGCACAGCACACTCACCCGTACCCCGTAGCGCTTGGCCTCGATCCGCAGGCTGGAGGACAGCCCGACCACGGCGTGCTTGGTCATCGCGTAGGGCGCCAGCAGCGGAGCGGGCCCGAGCCCCGCCAATGATGCGGTGTTGACGATGTGGCCGCCGCCCTGGCGCACCATGACCGGATACGCTGCGAGTATCCCGTTGACGACGCCGCGCAGGTTGACGTCGATGATGCGGTCCCAGTGCGCGCGGTCGATCTCGAAGGCCTCGCCGCCGACGCCGATGCCGGCGTTGTTGAAGAGATAGTCGATCCGGCCGTGCCGCATGGCGACCTCGCGGACCAGGGCGTCCACGTCGGCAGCACTGCGTACGTCGAGCCGGCTCGGCCACGCCCCGCCACCGCAGGCCTCGGCGGTGCCGCGCGCCGCCGCCTCATCGAGGTCGGCCGCTACGACCGTAACGCCCCGCGCCGCCTGCGCCAGCGCAAGCGCCCGCCCGATGCCGGAGCCCGCCCCCGTGATGATCGATACCTGCGAGTTCATGGGTCGATGGTGAACTTGCCGCCGACCCTGTGCAATCAGCCGGTCGGCAGCCTGGTGGGGCGCAGCCCGGCGATCCGGCGCTGTCGCCGCGGCTCGCCGCCTTTGCGGCGCTGGGCGGCGCAGTGGCTGATTGCCGCGTCAACCAGCAAAGTGGCTGCAGGCCGGGTTGAATTTCCTATCCGCAAACAACCGCGTAGTATCCTTGCTCCGCCGTGCCATCGCGCGGTTCGACCGACGAGGGTCCCGATGAATCGCACACCGTCCCTGATCCGTCGCTCGCTCGTCCTGCTGGCCGCGACGCTCTCCCTCGCCGGCGCGAGCGGCGCGGCGCCGGCGGCCCCGGCGATGCCGGCGCTCTCCGACCCGCCGTCGGGCCTGCACATCCCAGGCAAGTTCATCTGGTTCGATCTCGCCACCGCCGACCCGGCCGCGGCGCAGCGCTTCTACGGCAGCGTGTTCGGCTGGAGCTTCGAGCCGGTGGCCGGCACGGGCGGTCGCTATGCCGTGATCCGCAACGAAGGGCGCCCGATCGGCGGTGTGTTCCGGCCGGCGCTGCCGCGCGGCGAGCAGGCTGGCACGCGCTGGCTGTCGTTCGCGTCGGTCGAGAAGCTCGACCGCGCAGTCGGCGCACTGACCGATCTCGGCGCCACCGTGCTGGTGAAGCCGACCCTGGTGCCGGGTCGCGGCAGCCACGCGATCCTGCGCGATTCGCAGGGCGCGGTGGTCGGGCTGCTGCAGTCCGCGAGCGGCGATCGCCCGGACGAATCTGTCCCGCCCGGCGATTTCTTCTGGGTCGACCTGTTCGCGCGCGATCCGGCGAAAGCCGGCGAGGCCTACGGCCAGCTCGGCTTCGAAGTCGTGCCCGACGACGTCTCGGGCTCGCGCGAACGCCTGCTGCTGGTGTCGGCGGGTTATGCGCGCGCGGGCATCATGCCGCTGCCCGCCGGCGGGCGCGAAGCCGGCTGGCTGCCCTACGTGCACGTCGACGACGTGGCCACCGCGCTCGAGCGCGCGAAGGCCGCGGGCGGCAAGGTGCTGCGCGAACCGGACACGGCCGTGCTCGGCGGCGGCGTCGCCGTGATCGGCGACCCGCAGGGCGGCGTGCTCGGGCTCATTCATTGGCCGGCCCCGGCTGCCGGCGGAGACCGGCCATGAAGAAATCCACGGCACTCGCGGCGCGCGTGGCGCTGGCGACGATCGTCGCGGCGGGCGTGAGCTCCTGCGCAAACATGGATGGCGTGTCCGTCAGTGGCAGCGTCGGCGTCGGCATGTACTACGGCAGCGGTTACTACGATCCCTGGTACTACGGTCCCGGCTACGGCCCGCCGGTCGTGGTCGTGCCGCCGAGGCCCGAGCGTCCGGTCAGGCCCGTGCGCCCCGACGTCCGGCCGATGCCGGTGCCGTCGCGGCCGACACGACCGATGCCGCGCGGTGGCGGCGGCGGCCGCCGCGGGTAGGCCGCGCGGCTACTTCACCAAGTAGCCGCGGCTCTTTTGCAGTCGGAGAGCCGCCGGTCTTCATGCCCGAGCCGCTCCGCTCCCGGAAGGCCACCGGCAGCATCGGGTGACGATCCAATGGCCCCGCGATGTATCCTCTCCAGTCTCCCTGACCATCGCGGATATCCGAGCATGCCTGTCTCAGCGCCTGCGGACACCACCTTGAGCCGCCGTACCGTCATCCGCAGCATCGCCGCGGCGGGCGGCGGGATGATCCTGGGCTTCCATCTTCCGGGTGCGCTCGCTGCGGTCAGTCCACCGGAGTCCTGGCCGCCGCTGCACGGTGGCGCCGAGATCAACGCCTGGCTCGCCATCGATCGCGACGGCAGGGTCACGATCCGCGTTCCGCACAGCGAGCAGGGCCAGGGGGCTCTGACCTCAGTCGCGATGCTGGTCGCAGAGGAACTCGACGTGGCCTGGGACACGGTACGGACCGTATTCGCCGACATGCACCGCCACGTAAACGGCGGCCAGGAATACATCGTCACCACGACACACGGCTCGCAGCTCGTGCGGCTGCAGCACAAGCACATCATGCAAGCCGGTGCCTCGGCACGGGAGCGCTTGCGCGCCGCAGCCGCATCGGCCTGGGGCATCGATCGCGCCGAGGTCGTCGCCAGGCAGGGCGTGTTGTCGGCAGCGCGCCACGCCGCGCCGTACGCCCGTTTCGCAACGGCCGCGGCGGCGCTGGTCCTCGAGCAGGAACCCGCGATCCGGACACCTGACCAGTGGTGGCTGCTGGGCCGCGAGACCCGAAGGGTCGATGTGCCGGCGAAAACCGACGGCAGCGCTGGCTATGCCATCGATACGCGCCTGGACGGCATGGTGTACGCGGCGGTCAAGTGCTGCCCCGTGCCCTGGGGCCGGTTGGTGGGCTACGACTTCGAGCGCATCCGCCATCGTCCCGGCGTGATTGCAGTAGTCGAGTTTCGTGCGGTCCCAGGCAAGACCGGCAACTCGGACCTGCAGGATGGCGTCGCCGTGGTCGCAGACAGCTGGTACCGTGCCAAGCAGGCGCTCGATGAGCTGCCGATCGAGTGGGATTCAGGCGCCGCTGGCAGCGCCAGCACGGGCACGCAGGGCGCGACCGCACGTGCACTGCTCGACACGCCGGGCAAGCTCAGCGCTGAATCAGGACAGGACGCGACAGCAATCATCGGCGCCGCGAAGCGCAGCATTCGCGCCGACTATCACCGCCCCTACGAGACCCATGCACGCATGGAGCCGATCAACGCGACCGTCAGCGTCACCGACGCCCGGGTCGACGTCTGGTCGCCTACGCAGAATCCCGCTACGCCGCTGCTGCTGGTGGCCGATCAGCTTGGCCGCGACACCAGAGAGGTGTTCGCCCACACGGTATTCATCGGCGGCGCGTTCGGGGGCAATGGCGGTGGGGCGACGGCAGTAACGCGCCAGGCTGCAGTGATCTCGCAGCAACTCAAGCGCCCGGCCAAAGTGATCTGGTCACGCGAAGAAGACATTGCCCAGGACAAGCAGCGGCCTCCCGTGTACCTGCGGCTCGCCGCGGCACTCGACGGGCGCGGCCTGCCCGAGGCGCTGTCCTCGCGCGCAGTCTGGTTCACTCGGGATGGGGTGGAGCGCGTCGCAGGCGCCACCGCCGATGTCGGAATATCGAACCTGCCGTACAGCATCCCCAACCGGCGCCACGAGCGGCACAGCGTCGCGACGCATATCCCGAGCGCCACCCACAGGGCGCCCGGCACCAACCAGAACGGATTCATCATCGAGCAGTTCGCTGACGAGATGGCGATCGCCGGCGGCTGGGATCCGCTCGAATGGCGCATTGAATTGACCAAGGGCCAGGAGCCCTGGCAACGGGTACTACACAAGCTGCGGGAAGTCGCGGGCTTCCGCACCGACTTGCCCCGCGGCCGGGGCATGGGCGTTGCCGTCCTGGAGGATCACGACTCCTTCTGTGCTGTCTGCGCCACGGTGGAAGTCAGCCGCAGCGGCAAACTGCGTGTCGAGAAGCTCGTCATCGTGGCCAACAGCGGCTATGTGATCAACCCGCTGAACGCGGCCGAGCAGCTCGAGGGCGCCGCCGTCTGGGAGCTGTCACACGCACTCCATGGCGGACTCGAGCTCGAGCAGGGCCGGTTCACGAACACCAATTTCGACAGCTATGCCCTGCTGCGCATGGACGAGGCACCGAGGATCGAAACGCACTTTGCGCCATCCCAGGCCGGCTGGTGGGGCGGCATGGGCGAGCCTGCGGGCCCACCGACGCCGCCCGCGGTGGCGAACGCGATTTTCTTCGCCACCGGCAAGCGCATCCGCTCGACCCCGATCATGAAGCAGGACCTCAGCTGGAGTTGAGACTCGCGGCGGGGAATAGAGCGAGCCCCGCCAGAGACCGGCGTGTTCACGAGGCACACATATCAATGGCTGTGTATCGCGATTCCTGTCGCACTCCCCACAGTTGTCGCCATGGCCGACAGCCCCAAAACGGCGTCTGACCCCATGCTGATCCGCTAAGCCGAGCGTTTCCGGATGATGCGACTACAGCTACTTCCACACGACGCGCCGATGTGGGACCAGGGCTGAACATGTCAGAGCGCGTTGTTCGCCGCAAGGTGGCAAGAGGCGAGATCGACGGGGCCATCGAGTTCAGGACGAAAGCTGCGAACACGTGGACGCCGACGGCAGGGCTCGCGCGCTTCGCCGAAGGCGTCCTGCTGCAGGCGGGACTCACCGACCGGTCGGCTCCTGCGCCATGACGGGGTCCGCGCGTTGACGCGCGCCCGCGTGACGTATGCAGGCGTGCGCCAGCGCCCTGTTCGCATCGATCATGGGCACGTGCGGCTGAAGACCGCGTACCAGGAGCGGCAGTTCCGTACAGGCCAACAGGACTGCATCAGCGCCACGGGCGACAACATGCTCAACCCCATGACTGACAGCCCGGACGGCCTCAGGCCATCTGCCCGCCTTCGCATGCGCGATCGCGCCTGATACCGCCTCGTCCTGCACCGACCGATGCGGCAGGAGCGGGATGTATCCCGCCCGGAGCAGCCGGGATTGATAGAAGCCGGAAGCGATCGTTCCAGCGGTTGCCATGATTGCGACCTGTCCGCGTCGGACTTCAACCCCTGCGAGCGCTTCGATGGCCGTATCGGCGATGTGTATCACCGGAAGGCACGAGGCGGCGCGGATAACGTCATACCAATGATGAGCCGTGTTGCAGGCGATGCTGATGTAGTCGGCGCCCGCTTGGCGCAATCCGCGGGCTCCGGCGGCGAGCAGGGGTGCGGGCGAGGCGCCGCCTCCGACGAGCGACGCGGTGCGGTCCGGGATCTGCGGGAGGTTCCAGACGATGATCGGCAGGTGCTGCTGGTCGGTGTTGGCGTCCGTCAGCTCGACGATCTTCTGCAGCACATCCAAGGTGGCGCTCGGGCCCATCCCGCCGAGCAGGCCAAGCCTCTTCAGCCTGACCTGGGTCATGGATCCGCCGACAGCTTCGACAGGAGCGCCTTCACGTTGACCTTGCCGATCGCGAGACGCGGCATGGAGTCCATGAACACCAGCCTCTTCGGGATCTTGTAGTTCGCCAGGCGGCCGCGCAAGCGCCCGAGCAGCGTGTCCGCATCACGACCGTCTCTCGAGGCGACCACGAACGCCACCGGGACGTGTCCCCACAACGGATCTTCGACACCGACGACGCATGCGTCGAGGACCTCCGGGAGTTCGAGCAACGCCGCTTCGATCTCGGTCGGGCTCACGTTGTATCCGCCGCTCTTGAACACACGATGCACCCGTCCTGTCAGACGCAGGGCCCCGGAACGGTCGAGCGTCCCGAGATCCCCGGTGAGAAGCCAGCCGTTCCGGCCCACGGCCTTGGCAGTCGCAGCAGCATCTCCCCAGTAACTGTTGAACCGGAACGGCGAGAGAATCTCGACCTCCCCGATGGCGCCGAACTCGCCTTCAAGGGGACGCACCCGGACCAGGTAAGGCGGGACCGGCCGCCCGACTGTCTGCGCAAGCTCGGTTTCCGTCGCGTCCAAGGGGGTGAATGTCACGGATCCCACGGTCTCCGTCTGGCCGTAGGAGGTCGCAAGAGACGGTGCCAACCTGCGCAGACGTTTCACCAACGCGCTCGACGCATGCGCGCCACCCCAGAAGATGAGCCTCAGCGAGGACAGCTTTGCGGCGTCGAACCCAGGGTGATCGAGCAGCATCGTAAACATGCTGGGGACCTGTCCCAACACGGTGATCCCCTCTCTCTGGATCACATCGAGCATCGCTGGAGGGTCGAAGCGCGCCATGCAGACCAGCGTTCCGCCGCCCACGATCGTGAACGCGGCGAGATCCCCCACACAGCCGATATGGTTGATTGGCAGGTTGTCCAGGACACGGAGCGGGTCGCACCCCCACTCTCGGACCTGCACCTCGCTCGCCCCGGTCAACGCCCACTGCGAGATCAAGGCGCCCTTGGGCGTGCCTGTCGACCCCGAAGTGAACACGAGCAGACAGGGCTCTCGCGGATCGACCGAGACGCAGCGTGCCGCGACGGACGCTTCATCGATCCTTTCCGCGCACGACAGGAAGCTCTCGAGACTGTCACATCCCGGGACGGATCGATCACCCAGGGCAATCACCGTGATGGCTGGGCTGGTCCGCCGCATCCAGTCGGCGACTTCGGCACCCGCGATTGAGACGTCGGCGAATACGAGCCGTGGCGTCACGGTCTCCACGAGGCGATCAAGCTCGTGAGGCGTGTACCGGGGGTTGAGTCCGACCCATATGCCGCCGATCGCAGAGGTCGCGAGGAACGACGACAGGAACTGCACGCCCGGCGCGGCCAGCATGGCGATGCGGTCTCCCGGCGCGACCCCGGCATGGATCAAGGCGGCCGACCACCGGGCCACCATCGCGGCGAGCTCCGCCCAGCTCAGGCGCACGCTGCCGTCCACGATCGCGAGCGACGTCGGCCGTTCCGTCGCCCAGTGGTCGAGCCAGTCGCGCAGCGACCGCCGAGGGACACCGGGATCGAGCGGCCAAAGCGGGCCGCGCAGATTGCGATACCGGAGCCGCCGGAAGTCCGAATGCAAGAGGCCCCCGCCACGGGCATAGACGATCTCGGCCGCACAGGGCGCGAACCCGGCCGCGAAATGCTGTGCCGACTTGACCGCGATGATCCGTGCCCTGAGCGGATCGACCCCGACCGACCCGAAGAGATCGGGGCCATACGCCTGGTCACGCACCGAAGTGATCACCGCCGTCAGGTTGCCGATGCGCAGGGCACACGTTGGTCCGAGCGGGCTTCGGGTGCCTGCCCAGGTCTGCGACGCATCCTCGACGACTTTCACCACAAGCGCCTCGATGCTCCGCTCGCCCTCGAGTGCGACGCCGCGGAGGACCACCTCGACCCGTGCACCGGGTCCCGCGCGGGATGCTCGTCGTACCAGGTCGGGATCGCAGACTGGACCCATGCAGGACTCAACCCCGGAATCGATGAGTAACGAGGCTAGCGACCAATCGTCACCGGGAGCGCCACTTCCCGGGTTGTCGTCCACATCGGCGATGACGACCGGGGCATGGTTGGCTTTCGCGCCATGCTCGACGGCGGCGCGCAGCTCGACAGTAGGCTGGGTAGCTTGATCTCGGATCGAGATCGCCGCCTCTCCGACGAGCGCAGCGACCGCCGCGGCGCGCGCGTCATCCTCTGCCAGCGCGAGGACTTTGGTACCGACATCCCGCACGTCGCCGAAGGGGAAGCCGTGCACGAGCGAGATCGATACGATCCCGGGCTCGCGCTCGAGCGCGCAGATCCAGTCGACGATTCCCCTCATCGGCTCACGGTTCGTGTGGAACCGCGCAATCGTCCTGCAGTCGAATACGCGCTTCGCGGGCCGCCAACCGGTCGCCGCGCAACGATCAAGCAGTGACACAAGCTCGCGAGCACGCTCGAGGAAATCGGTGTGAGGGTATTCCTTGAACGCGATCAGCACATCGGCGGCCGCCACCATGGCATCGCTCAGGTGGGCGTGCAGGTCGAATTCGATCCCGATCGGCACGTCAGGCCCCACGAGCCGCCGTACCCGCCCCAACAGGTCGCCCTCGCAATCGTCGATCGACTCGGAGCACATCGCTCCGTGCAGCGAGAGGACCACGGCATCGACCGGCAGCGCAGCCGTAAGCTGCCCCACGATCTCGTCGCGCAGGAGTTCGTAGGTCCGGTCTTCCACCCGTCCCGCCGGGAATGCGAAGGCGTAGGTTCCCTCTACCAGCTCGATCTCGCCTGCCTGTGCCCGTTCTCGCAGCACATACCAGGGTGCGGATATCTCGGTCAGGGCAGCCGGGAACTCGCCCGGCCGGCAGAGGAAGGCGCCCGCGAAGTCCTCGAGACGGACAGGTCGACCGATGAAGGTGTTGGACTCGGTCCCGAGCCCGGCTGTGAAAAACCGACGACGGACCCTCTCATGCTCTCTGGGCACTCTCGCTCCTCCTTGCCAAAGCGCGCACCACCGTCGCATGTCGCCGGCGCGTCAGGGGGAAGCGCCACGCCAGCGCCGCTGCGGCCATGAGCAGGACGGCGGGCAAGACGAGACTGATGATCTTGAAGGCAGATGCCCCCGTCGCCGACGGGATCTTCGAGTCGAATCCCGACCATCCGACGAGCAGCAGACCGGCGCCTCCGCCTACGGTGGAGGTGCCCTTCGTCAGCAACGAGACGAACGAGTGGAAGTTCGCGGCCCGGTTGGCTCCGCTGCGGAGCATCTCGTAGTCGACGATGTCGCCGAGGAGTGCGCCGGGCGCGACATAGATGACGGAGCCGCCCAAGGCGCGCAGCGCGATCGCGACCAGCGCCAGGTCCTTGTCTGGGCCGGTCACGGGCATCATCAACAGGATGCCGAACGCGGCCACCTGGATCACGCTGCCAAGCGCCCATGCGACATGCTTGCTCCAGCGCGTGATGGCGAGATACCAGAGCGGGAGCGACGCGAGCGTGACTACCGCATCGACCAGCAGGAACCCGGCGAAGCTCTGCCCGAAGGGCATGACTGAAGTCAGCAGGAGAAAGACAAGTCCGTAGAAGACGCCTTGGCCAAGACCCGTCAGGGCGAAGAGACAGAGGAACCAGCACAGCGGCCGGTTCCGGGCCACGGAAACGAGGACCGACCAAGGCGTCATCGGTGGAGAGCGTCCCCCGGCTGGGGCGGGCGCGCGCCACAGGGCCGACGCGGTGCACAGGGGAAGCACGATGACCAGCACCCACGCCACCTGCGCGAGCACCTCCGCGCTGTAGACCCCCGAGGACGCAGTCAGGAAGGGCATCAGCGCGAACGTCAGCGTGCCCGCTCCGAACGCGACAGCCAGCGCCGTCGAGATGAGGGAGCGGGTCCGGTAGTCGCTGGAGAGTTCCGTGCCCCAGGCCTTGTGGGGCGTCTCGATCAACGAGACGCCGAGATAGAACAGGAGCAGCGTCAGAAGGTACGCGAGGGGCGAGGTGTCGGTGTCCGGCATGTACAGCATCGGCGTCGCTGCGCACATGATCAGCGTACCGGCTACAAGCCACGGCTTGCGGTGCCCCCATCGCGTGTTGGCGGCATCCGACAGGTAGCCGATGGCGGGGTCGACGAGCGCGTCGAACGCGCGGGCCACCATCAAGAGCGTGCCGATGGTGACCAGGTCCAGCGAGGTGTGCGTTGCGTAAAACCCGGGCAGGATGACGTAGACCGGAAACACGACCAGGGCGAGCGGCAGCGAAGGCGATGCGTAGGCGGCCAGCTGCCATCGGGAGAGCGAGGGACGATCTTTACCTTGCATCATCGGAAGCGGACAAGCTCGCCGAAATAGGTGACATCGAGAGCTTCGGCGTCGTCTTTGCGCACGACGCTCAAGCGGTACTCGGGGTCCAGCGGCTGTCGGGCCATGGCGGGGTGCTCAAACACGAGCCGATGATGGCGGCCCCCCGTTTCGTGTACGACGGCCGCGAGCGCCGGCGCATCGTGAGGCAGGAACAGCCATCCACGAGGGGATTCACGGATCTCGACCGTGCCGGTGACAGGGTTGGAGTACATCCCCGGCGAAAGGGCCGCGACAGTCTGATGATGCTGATTGTCCACGGTTTGCGGGCCGGTAAACCGATCCCGCTCGGCCCGGCGGCGCGCCTCGGCCTCCAGGATATCGATCCACCGCGTCGTCGGAATGCGGCGCAGAGCGGAGAGGAGGTCCCACGATAATCCCACGAGACGGGCAGACTCCGTGCTCGCCATCAGCATCAGGCCGCAACGCTCTTCCGGAACGACGAGCATCTGATGCCGCCAACCTCGGCCGGCCCCTCCATGATGTAACAGCCGTGTCCCACGCGAGTCGCTCATGAACAACCCGCACCCGTAAGCGCTGGAGTCGGCTGGCGGACACAGCGGCATCTCGTCCGGCGCGATGACTGTGTGGGGATGCCCGAGCCCGGACAGTCCGGTCCGACCCGGACCTTCATTCAATCTCTCGGCGAGATGCCCGAGCCAGGCAAGCGCGTCCCTCGGTGAGAGATGGACACGGGCGGACCCCTCGGAATTAGGACCCGTCAGGTCTTCGACGCTTACCGGCGATCCTCCGACATCGATCGCGGGCGCGTGGGCGCCGTCCGGGACACGCACGCCGAATCCTGCCGAAAAGCTCTCGCGGAGCCCGAGCGGCGCGAAGAACATCGTCTCGAGCAATTCGTTGATGCTGCGTCCGGTGGCCCGCTCGAGCGCCAACCCGAGCGCGATGTAGCCCAGATTGGAATAGGTGAATCCGGTCTCCGGCTGCCGGATGAGCGGCATGAAGCGCGCGCGCGCTAACCGCTCGGTCTTGGGTAGTCGCTGGTCAAAGCCCCATTCGGCGACGCCCTCCCGGCCGAGGCCGGTGCGCATCGTCATGAGCGTCTTGAGGGTACAGGACCCCTCGGCCCCGCCGGGCAGGAACTCCGGGAGCAATCCGCCGCATGGGCCGTGGAGATTGAGGAGACCTTCGTCGGCCAACTGGAGCGCAGCGGCGGCCACAAAGTGCTTCGAGAGCGAACAGACATGGAAGGGCGTCGTGTCGTCCGGAGTCCGGCAGCCGCTGCGTGCCGAGGGTGGCACGATGATGATCGTCGCCTCCGCACCGGCCAGGGCGACCAGCGCCAGCCCGCCATGGACGAAGCTGTCAGCGCCCTCGTGCAGCAAGTCCTCGATCTGCGAGAGCAGCATCTTCAGGGCGGCTTGTCCGGTCTCTTGCGGATGAACAGTCCGATCCATTCGGCGGTCATGGCTGGACGAGTGCTGCCCTCGATCTCCATCGTGTTGAGGGTCCGCACGAGGATCTGCAGATCGGGACGCTCTTCGAGCGACAGCAACCGGCAACGCATCCGGATCCTCGTCCCGACCGGGACGGGATTGATCCATCGGACCCGGTCGAGGCCGTAGTTGAGCGCGTAAACGACATCCTTCGGCCACATCCCTACATGATGCGAGCAGTAGGTCAGCATCGAGAGCGTCCAGAAGCCGAAGGCGATGGTGCCGCCATACGGACCTTCCCGCTTCGCGCGTTCCGGATCGACGTGCAGCCAGTCCGAATCACGGGTGGACGTGCTGAACTGGTCGATTGCGTCCTGCTCGACGGGGATCCACTCGGTGACACCAATCTCGGAACCGACCAGTGCGTAGAGGTCCGCCAAGGTCCTGGTGGACGTGCTCACGAAGATCCTCCTTCCGTCGGCCGTTTTCCACCCCCCAAGGACGGTCCGCAAAAGAGCAAGACCAGCGCCCCCAGGACGATGGTGACCGCCGGGAACACTTCGATCCCTGCGCGAGGGACCGCATTGAACATCATGTGCGGCACGATACCGGCCCACAGCACGTTGCCGTTCGTCTTGATGAAGATCACGGTCATGAAGACCGAGAACGCGACCACGTTGAGGATGTACGGCCCAAGCGAGAAGGTCGACTGCGACAGGCTGCCCACGAAAAAAGCGGGCAGGTGCCAGACCGCCCACGCGAGCCCGAGGACCACCGAAGCGGTGCGCGGGGTGGAAATCTCGAGCAGCCTCGGCAATGCGTAACCTCTCCAGCCCAGCTCCTCGCCGAGCGCACCGCCGTCCTTGAGCAGGTGTCCGCCCAACAAGACCGCGGGGAGCGCTACGGTCCACGGGGAAAGGTCGAGGACGCTCAGCTCCCCGTTCAGGATCTTCATCGAGGACACGACTATCAGCCAGAGCATCGGATATCCGAGCAACGCGGCGGCAGCCCAGATGGGCGGCACCGGGAACGGCAGCAGGCGTCGCAACAGGCCGGAGACACCCGCGAGGCCCTGTTGCCACAGGGTGAGCGCCAGTGCCGCCATGGAGGGTGCCGCGACGGCGAGGTAGAAGCTGGGACTGCCGGGTCGCATCGGGCCGAGGTTATCCGTAGCCCACCCGCCCGCGAGGATGTAGGCGGCGAGGACCGCCCAGGTCACCGCGTACGAGGCGCCGAAGAACAGCAGCAATTGCCGCAACGGATCCGAAGGTGAAGTCACAGTATGTCGATCCTTGCGAAGCCCGACGCGCTGCATCCGAACAACGAGACATCGCGGATGCTGGTCACCCGCCAGAGATTCCGTACGATGCGCGCTGCGGTTTCGGCGTCAGCATATTCAAGTTCGATCGCCACCTCGACGACACCTTCCCCATGCTGCAGCATCGTCGCGGCGCGCGGCAAGCGGTTGGTCACGAGCACGGCGTTCGCCACCTTCGCGAGAAGGTCCGGATCGGCGTCGGCGACCACCAGCAACTGGTATGTGGTCGGCCGGTCGTGTCGCGACGCCTCACCAGCCATCGACCGCTAGAACGACCAACGGAGGTCCAGCCCGTAGGTCCGCGGCGGCGAAGTCGTCACCGCGAACAGCAACGGGGCGACCGAGAACCCGCCGAGCGTGACCCGCTCATCCGTGAGGTTCCGGCCCCAGGCCGAGATCGTCCAACCCTGAGTCGACTCGAAGGCAGCCCGCAGATTGACCTGTTCGTGCGCCTCCTGGCGGAAGAGCGCCGTGTTCGCCGCATCGACGAAGTTCTCGGCACGGTAGACCACTTCCGGGATGAACGAGAGGGTGCCGGCCGTGCCGATGGCGCGGTCGTACTCGAGGTTGATCGCCGCCGTCACCCGCGGAGCGCGCGGCAAGCGCTTCCCGGAGTTCGCTTCGAAGCTCGTGTATTGGGCGTCCACGAGACCGAGCGATGCGTTCAGGGCGATCGATTCCGTGGCCCGTGCGGAGACCTGCAGTTCCGCGCCATAACTGCGCGCGCGCGCCGCGTTGCTGATGAAGAACCCGGCGCCGCTTTGGGCTGACTGCTGGATGTCCTTGTAGTCGAGGTAGAAGAGGCTCGTGTCGATCCGTACCCGCCCGCTCGGCGCGCCCTTGTAGCCGACTTCATAGCTGTTCAGGTATTCCGGGGCGAACTCGATGCGGGCCGGGTTCGAACTCGGCCCCGCATTGAAGCCGCCCGACTTGAAGCCGCGCGCGAGGCGCATGTACAGGGTGTGGGCTTCGGCCGGTTTGTAGGTGAGCGTCACAGTGGGCGACCACTCGCCACCGTCGACCTCCTTCGAGAACGCCGGGACCACACCGAATCCCGGTATGGGCAGCGTTGCTGTCTGCACATAATCGAGGTCCTTCGACTCGGAGGTGTAGCGCAGGCCCGCTTCGGCGGTCAGCTTCGCGGTGATCGGATACTCGATTGAGGCGAAGCCGGCGAGGCTGCGGGTGCTGAGGTCGGCGATGGCGTTCACCCGGTTCGTCCGTCCGGGACCCAGGAAGCCGGGACCGAGTTCGAGGATGGTGTCCTGCAGGTAACTCCGTTCAAAGTAGAAGGCGCCGACGACCCACTTGAGGTCGTCGCTGCTGCCGCCGGAGAGGCGGATTTCCTGTGTGAACTGGTCTTCGTCGGTGTCGAGGCCGGTCGCGAGGATGGGGCGGGAAGTGAAGTCGCGATCGGTGATGAACTCGGTGTCGCGCTTCCGGTAGGCCGAGATCGCGGTGAGCGTGGTGGTGGCGAAGGACTGGTCCGCCCGTAGCGAGACGCCGCGCATCCGCCGTTCGCTGTTGCAGGGACCGTCCCAGGCGGAATCGTCGGGGTTGGTGTTCCCGGTGTACAGCTGGCCGCCGACCAGGCGGAACATGTTGTCGCAGGTGTCGTCGCGCGAGTCATCGACGCTCAGCAGCAGTTCGAGGCTGTCGTTGGGTCGCGCGAGCAGGTGCGCGCGGACGCTGCGGCCGTTCTCGTCGTTGCCACGCACGCCCGGCGCCGCGAGGTTCCGCAGGTAGCCGTCACGCGAACGGTCGACGAACGAGACCCGCGCCATCAGTTTGTCGGACATCAGTGGCACGTTGAGGGTGACGCCGTATTGGCGCAGGCCGAAGTTGCCGAAGGAGGCGTCGAGCGCACCACCGAACTCGGGTCCCGGCTTGCGGGTCACGATGTTGACGGCGCCGGCCACGGTGTTCCGCCCAAACAGCGTGCCCTGCGGCCCGCGGAGGATCTGGAAGGACTCGAGGTCAAACTGGCGCTGGCTCATCGAGGATTCGTCGCCGACGAACACCTCGTCGATGTAGAGACCGACGCTGGTGTCGCTGCCTGAGCCCGCCGAGGTGAGACCCCGGATGCTGAACTCGCTGTTCGATCCGTTGCTGTCGTTGAACGACACGCCCGGGAAGTAGGCGCCGAGATCCCGGTTGTTCCGCACGCCGCGGCGCTCGAGTTGGTCGCCGGCCAGCGCCGAGACCGACATCGGGACATTCAGCGCGCTTTCGGCCCGCTTCCGCGCGGTGATGACGACCTCTTCCAGGGCAGGCGACGACTGGGAGGGCTCGGCCGCCATCGCCGGAAGCCCGGGCAGGGCAGCCAAGGCGCCCACGACTGCGAAAAGGCGTCCATTTGACAAAATATTGTTGCGGATGGCCATCGGTTTGCCTTCGGTTGGTTGAAGTAGAACTTGAATACAACTTCTACTTTTGGATGTCAACTGGAATCGATCGGTCTCCGGAACTTGAAGTTGAGTTCGATTTCGGGACAATGCGGCGATGAAATCCGCTTCGAAACCGGCACCGCGCGCAGTCGCGCGGGTCCGTCTCAATGCCGTCCGCACGAAGCCGGCCGCTCCGAAAACCAAGCGCGGGCGGGAGACCCGTGAACGCCTGAAGACGGCGTTGATCGAGTTGCTCCAGGAACGCGCCTATCAGGACATCCGGCTGGAGGACATCACGGACCGGGCGGGTTCGCGGGTGAGCCTCTTCTACCATTACTTCCAGAGCAAGGCCGACATCGCGCAGGAAGTCCTGACGGACATGCTCGAGGCGTTCAAGCTGGAGGTCGGGCGGCGACAAAAGGATGCCGATCCCCTCGCCACGATCCACTATGCCAACCAACGCATGGTCGCGCTGTACGCCAACAACCCCGGCGCGATGCGCTGCCTCGTCGATTCGAAGGACGACTCGGCGCCGTTCGCCCAGACCTGGCGCTCCATCACGCTCGACTGGAATCGGCGGATCGCCGCCAGCATCGCCCGCCAGTTCCCTGACGCGCTGCCGCGCAACGACGCCTACCTGGCGCTGGCTTTCGCCCTCTCGGGCATGGTGGACGACTTCCTGTTCGAGTACTTCGTCAACGAACAGGCCGCCTTGCGACAGGCATATCCGACCCATGACGCTGTGGCCGCATTCTTGACGACGCTCTGGTGCCGAGCCCTCTATCTCAGGAATCCCGGCGACATCACGAGCCCAGGCTTCACCGAGGTCAGCGGCGACCCCGGTCTCTGACGATGGCGGGTACGCCCATCCGGGTCCTCGACGGACCGACGGTGCGAGAACTCCTGCCGTACCCGGAGTGCGTCGTGCTCATGCGCAAGGCGATGGTCGCGACCAGCGCAGGACACGCGTTGCTACGTCGCACATCGTCGCGGAGATCGGCGCTGTGCTCGCCGGAGACTCAGTCGGGCGATCGTCAGACGAGGAGATCACCCTGTACAAGTCGCTCGGCGTCGCCTCGCAGGATCTGTCGGCCGCATGGCATGTTTTCGAGCAAGCGCAACGCCGAAACCTCGGTGTCGCAGCCGCGCTCTGACGGCGACCCTACAGGCGTGCGAGATGCGCGGCGAAACCTGCCGCATCGATGTTCGAACCGCACACCACGACCCCCACACGCCGCCCGCTGAGCTCCCCGCGCAGTCGGTACACCAACGCGGCCACCGCCGCGGCGCCGGCGGGCTCGACGGCCAGCTTCATCTCGCGGAACAGCAATCCCATCGCCGCGCGGATCTCCGCGTCCGACACCTTGACGAGCCGGTCCACGCTCGCGCGACACATCGCGTAGCCGTACGGCAGGGCCATCGGCGGAGCGAGACTGTCCGCGATCGTGTCCACACGATCGATACGCTGCGCTGTTCCGGCTGCGAAGCTGCGATGCATGGTGTCGGCGCCTTCCGGTTCGACACCGATGACCTCGCAGCGCGGCTGCAGGAGCTTGAGTGCCCGGCCTGCACCGCCGGCCAGTCCACCCCCACCTATCGCGATGATGACGGCATCGAGCCCCGGCGCCTGTCGGGCGAACTCCAAGCCCAACGACGCCGTTCCGAGTGTGGTCTGCACGCCATCGAACGGATGGATGAACTGCCGACCCTCAATCGCAGCGATCTCTTCGGCCATCGCGAACCCCGTGGGACCGTCCACCGCCGAGACGACCTCCGCGCCCCAGCTGCGGGCGGCGGCGACGCGCGCCGGATTCGCGTTAGCCTGCATGACGACCTTCGCGGAGATGCCGAACTGGGCCGCACCCCAGGCGACGGCGATGGCGTGATTGCCGGCGCTCATGGCCGTCACCCCGCGTCGACGCTCCTCGTCGCTCAATGACAAGAGGTTCGCGATGACACCCCGTGCCTTGAAGGTGCCCGAACTCTGGAAAAGCTCCAGTTTCAGGAGGACCTGTGTCTCGGGCGTCATGAGCGAATCGAGTTCCCGTCCATGCCATCGATGCACGGGGGTCTGCTGGATGTAAGGCGCGATCGCGGCGGCGGTCCGCTCGATCTGTTCCGGTGACAGCAGTTCAAAAGAGTGCTCGATGCCCATAACCGGTCCAGATCCCTGACAAAAAACGGCGTCACTATAATTCATCCCCGTCGCGCGATTCTTAACGTTCCATCAAGGTCTTGAACCCGACCGCGAACCGCTGGGTCTCATCGCGCGTCAGACTCGCCACCCAGCGATCGTGGGCTTCCTGCTGCGGGTCGGCCAGGTCTTCGGGGTAGGTGTTGTCGTACCACGCGTCGATCTGCCGCGTACGGACCGGTCGGGAATGGCTCGCTGCTCAATCGGAGCTGCTCCAGAACACACGCAACCCGGCGCGCTGCGCGACCGGGATGGCGGCATAAGCGCTCCTCTGCATCGGCGACCTTTCTGGACGGCGTAGTTTTGGCTCTCGACGGCGCGCGGCCGGTGTTTCGGCATCTGCCTGCGCCGACGGCCACGGAGCGTGCCGTAAGGGTGCAGGAGATTGCCGCCCGCATTGGCATCGCACTGCAGCGCCGTGGCCTGATCGAGCGCGACATTGAGAACGCCTGGCTGGCGGCGCTGGGACCGCCGCCGAGGATGCACCTGACGCGCTACCACGGCGTGGTCGCGCCGCGCAGCCCTCTGCGGGGGCGGGAAGCTCAAGATCATCGCCAGCATCGAAGAGTCGGAGGTGATCGCGAGGATGCCCGCGCACCTGGAGAAGAACGTTCCTGATCAGTCACAGCCCGAGTTGCGGGTCGGCGCTCGGGCGCTGCCGTTGCAGGCCAGACTGCTTTGAGTGCGGAGGTGAGGGGCGTATGGGCTGACCGGCGAACCGGTCGGGCAGGGACGGTGCGTGCAGGGATCGCGGTGGCCGGCAGGCGAGGGCGCCCGACTGTCTGCCAGGCCGCTCGATCGACGGGTTTCGGGTTGGCGGTGCTGAACGCGGGTGTCAGGTCGGGGCAGGCCTGAGCGGGGAGCATGCTAGAGTTCAGCAGCTGTTCCAATTAAATGTTTCTTCCAAGATGACGCCATCCCCTCCCGGAGAAACCGCGCAAACACCCCATAAACTTTGGAGTTGGCTGGCATTGTTAGGGCCCTACGCGCCACTGGGTATGCTTTATCTCATCGGCCTTCCGTTGCTCTCGCTTTCGCGCGCGGGGCTGATGGCATGGCAAGCCGAGCGCGTTTCTGCGACGGGCGTCTGGGTGGAAATGCTGCTGCAGGGAGTGCGCGTTGACATCATTCAACTGGGTCTGCTGAGCATCCCGCTCCTGATTCTGGCGCCGATAGTTGCCACAGTCCGTGGCTGGCAGATCTGGAAACGCATCAGCTATTTCTGGGTCATTGCTTCAGCGGCGCTCCTCGTATTGCTTGAGGCGGCTTCCCCGGCCTTCATTGCTGAATACGATACGCGCCCCAACCGGCTGTTTATTGAGTATCTGAAGTATCCCGATGAGGTGCTCTCGATGCTCTGGCGGGGTTTTCGACTGCATCTGTTTGCGGGGGTGACAGCCACGATCCTTGCGATGGCTGGTCTCGCAAAACTTCTTAGCCCGTGGCTAAGGCAGGAACGCACCTGGAAGAACGTCCGCTTCTTTGTGACCTGGCCCATCGTTGTGCTGGTGTGTCTGATATCCATCCGTTCGACTCTTGATCATCGGCCGGCTAACCCGGCTTTGTTCGCCCTGACAGGCGACCCGATGGTTAACACGTTGATTCTCAATTCCGCCTGGTCGGTTGCCCACGCTATCTATGGCTTGAAACACGAAAACCGCTCAAGCGACATTTACGGAGAAATGTCCGAAAAAGGCATTCTCGACCAATTAGCCCATACTCGTGAAAAGGGCCATGAATCACGGCCATTGCTCAATTCTCCTGATATCCCGACCCTGATTGAGCAAAAGGCTACGATCCGCCGTCAGAAGCCGCTGAACCTGGTCATCATTCTGGAAGAAAGCCTGGGGGCAACATTTGTCGAATCCCTGGGAGGCGTCCCGGTGACGCCGGAACTGGAAAAGCTCAAGACGCAGGGCTGGTGGTTTGAGCAGTTGTACGCGACCGGCACTCGCTCAGTACGCGGCATCGAAGCAGTGGTTACAGGCTTTCCTCCATCACCCGCACAAGCCACCGTCAAACTGTCACTGGCTCAACGCAATTTCGCCAACCTGGCGCAACTGCTCGGGAAGCAGGGTTACGAATCCGAATTCATCTATGGTGGTGAATCCCATTTCGACAATATGCGGGGTTTCTTTCTCGGCAACGGATTCGACCACGTTACTGATGGCAAGGACTTCGAGTCTCCTGTTTTCAGGGGGAGTTGGGGCGTTTCGGACGAAGACCTGTTCAATAAAGCACTTGAGCGACTGACCGAGAAACACTCAGCAGGAAAATCGAGCTTCACGCTGATATTCACCTCGACCAACCACTCGCCCTTCGAGTTTCCGGATGGTCGTATTTCTCTGTATGACCAGGAAAAAAATACGGACAATAACGCCGTCAAGTACACCGACTATGCGCTTGGGCGCTTCATGGAGCAGGCGCGCGCCAGCAGTTACTGGAAAGACACGATCTTTGTGGTAGTGGCGGATCATGACATCCGTGTGCGCGGGGACAGTCTCGTGCCGATCGAGCGATTCCATATCCCCGGCTTGATCATGGGTGCTGATATCCAACCTCGGCGGATTAAAACTGTTGCCAGTCAGATTGATCTGCCGCCAACGCTGCTTTCCTTGCTGGGCATCGATTCCAGGCATCCCATGATTGGGAGGGATCTCACCAGGGAACCCGAGGGTTTGCCAGGAAGGGCAATGATGCAATATGAACAGCATTACGCCTGGATGGAAGGGCAGCAGGTGGTGGTGTTACGCCCGGGGAAACCGCCGGCTCATGGCACTTACGATCCAGTTGCCAAGCGGTTGACGAATGTCCCGCTCCCTCGCGCGGACCAGGGTGGCATTGAGCAACGCGCGCTGGCACATGTGCTCCTTCCCGCCTGGCTGTACCGCGAACAGCGCTATCGCCTTCCAGATTAGCCGGGCATCACACGGGCGGCTGGCCAATCGCGTTACGGAATCGATGGGTCGTGCTGCGAGGCGCGGGCAACGTCTTTCAGGCGGTGTTGCGCCACATCATCGATGCGCCAGCGCTTGCTCCAGCACATGACCGCTCCGCACCTGGTGCATTCCGGTCCGAAGATCGCCGACTGCGTCGAGGGCACCTGGGTGTTGGGGTATTTCGACCCGTTCGAGGCCTGAACCGGCCGGCCGAAGTCCGAACCCGGACGGGCGGCCGAGTCCAGGGGTCATGTCTGGGATGGAACTGGTGGTGGACTCCCCCCGGGTCGTATGCGTCGAGACCGTCACTGGCTGCCGTTTTGTTGACGAGCACGTCCAGGCGGGCGGCATGCACCGGTAGGCGGCGAATTCCCTGGCGATCAGGGCGGATCTTGGTGTGACGCCACGGGGTTCTCCGGGCAGACGACTCCCGGGGCGCGCTTCCGCCAAGCAGGAGACCCGGCAATGATTCCCGGCGCCTACGTCGTTGTGTTCGTGAGCACGAGAACTGAGGCGGACGCCGACGGCTACGCCTCGATGGCGAGCCGGATGGAACAGCTGGCCCGCGCTCAGGACGGATTTCTGGGCATGCAAAGCGCGCGGAGTGACCGTGGAGAGGGCATCACGGTCTGCTACTGGGAATCCGCTGAGGCGATCTCCGCCTGGAGGCGGGACGTCGACCACGCGGCGGCGCAGCAGCGCGGCAGGGAAACCTGGTACGAGACCTACGCGGTCACGATCGCGAGGGTGGAGCGCCACTACGCGATGTTGCGTCCTTGACGCATTGACTCTCGGCCAGGGTCTTGTCGTTCTTCAAGCGCTGCATGGTGAGCTCGAACATCCGGGGCCTGTCGCGCGCGGTGTTGCGTGCGGTCCATAAGGGTCTGGTTGACTGATTGGGTAACCTGCTCAACGGGGTTGCAGCGACTGGCTTTCCGGTGGCGTCGGATGCACCAGAGCGTAAGGCCGCAAAGCACTGATAATAAGAGATAAAGTTGGCCCGGGCGTTGCTGTTTCCGGTCCGCCATAAATGCCCTTAATGACGCGCATCAGATAATGTGCTGACGCCCGTCGCTCGTATGGCCGACGATGGCGCCAATCCAACACCCTGCCAGCGGTGTGGGCGTCACCCGAATCCAAGAGGAGATCAGGCTCATGTCCAGCTATCCAAAGACCACGGCACGCGTGCTCGTGGGGGCCGCGGTTGCCGCCGCGCTGTCCGGCACTGCGTTCGCGCAGGCGCAGCTCGAAGAGATCACCGTCACCGCCCGCAAGACCAAGGAAAACCTCCAGGACGTGCCGCTGACGATCACCGCGTTCTCCGCAGAGACGATCGAGCGCTCCAACATCCGGAACGTGCAGGACGTCGTGAAGTACACGCCGGGCCTGAACTACGACAAGGGCTTCGCGCCGCAGGACACGCGCATCAGCATCCGCGGCCTGCCCGTGGTTCGTGGCAAACCGCCCGTGGGCGTGCTGCTCGACGGTATCGATATCTCTTCCGAGTCGATCTCCACCGCAGGTGGCTCGGCGCTCGTGAACGTCAAGCTGGTCGAGCTGCAGCAGATCGAGGTGGTCAAGGGTCCGCAGAGCGCGCTCTACGGTCGCTCGGCCTTCGGCGGCGCAGTGGTCTACACCTCCAAGCGGCCGAACCTCGAGAAGGTTGAAGGTAACGCCTCGCTCGAAGTGGCGAGCGACAGCATGTACGAGGGCCGCGCGGCAGTCAGCTTCCCCCTGGTCCAGGACAAGGTCGCTGTGCGCGTCAACGCGGTTTACAGCGACTTTGATGGCTTCTACAAGAACACCAACACCGGCAACACCATTGGCGGCAACAAGTTCGTCGGTGGCTCCGTCGCGCTGCGCTTCAAGCCGACCGAATCCGCGGATTTCACGCTGCGCGCGTCCTACAGCGACGACAAGATTGAGTCGCGCCCTTCGTACTACTTCGGCACGGCCAACGGCCGCACCGTCTCGCGCGCGCTGCCGGCGAATGCCGTCGGCCTGCGCCTCGGCCTGCCGCCGGGTGGTGCGCCTCTGGTAGCCAGCTGGCTGTTCCCGACCATCGGCACGGTGAGCACGGCGGGCAACGCGATCAACCTCAGCGTCGATCCGCTGACCGGCAAGGACTTCGAGGCCGGCCGGCTCAAGCCTTTCGTGGTGAGCCTGGTGGGCGATGTCGACCTTGGCTTCGCCAAACTGTCGAGCTGGACCGGCTACACGAGTGCCACCAGCTTCGGCCGCGCTGACGCGGACTTCTTCGCCGCTCCGACCGGCGCCGTCACGGTGCCTTCGGCCGGCACGGCAGAGACCGGCCCCGTGATTTTCATCACCGACATCAAGGTCAAGGCGAAGCAGCTCAGCCAGGAAATTCGCCTCGGCAACGACGAGGGCAAGCTGCGCTGGGGCGTCGGCGCCCTGTACTGGCAGGAGCGCTATGACAGCGGCAACGCGTCGCTGTCGTCGGCCCGCTCGGCGCCGCGTCCTGCGAACTTCTCCGCTGCGCGCGCCTATCAGGTGCTCGGTCAGGCGCCGTTCGCGGCCAATGCCCGCGATACGGACCACAGGTCGATCTACGGCTCCATCGGCTACGATTTCACGGATCGCATCGAGGGCAGCGTCGAAGCCCGCTACGCGCAGGAGGACGTCGAGTCGCTGTTCGGCCCCGCGCTCAACCTGGTCGCCTCGGTCGCCGCCCCCACGCCGCTGTTCGTGTTCGGCGCCTCGCCGATCAACCCGACGCCCAGCTACAGCACCAATATCTTCACGCCCCGTGCGGTGCTCAAGTACAACTTCGAGAACGACGCCAACGTCTACCTGTCCTACGCCAAGGGCAAGAAGCCAGGTGGGTACCTCAACGTCGGGGTCGTCGCCGACACGAAGCTTGCCCGCTATAACCCTGAGCAGATCGACACCATCGAGCTCGGCTTCAAGTCGACCTGGTTCGACAAGCGGGTGCGCCTGAACGGTGCGGTGTTCCAGTCGGTCAATAAGGACCGGCTCAACCAGGTGCTGATCCCGGACGCAACCAGCCCGCAGGGCGTGGTCACGCAGGCGGTCAACGTCGGCGAGGTCAAGATCGACGGCCTCGAGTTCGACATGACGGCTGCCCTGACCGACCACATCACGGCGAACCTGGCCTACACCTACCTCGACGCGCGCTACACCTCGTCTGATGCCCCGCAGACCACGGCCTTCGCCGTCGCCGGCGCGGGCAACTGCACGGTCGGCACCGTCGGGCCGCAGACGGTCTGCATCACCAATACGGATGGCAACCAGCTCGACTTCTCTTCCAAACACTCTGCTTCCGCGTCCCTGGCCTACACCACGGAGATCAACTCCGACTGGAACCTGATCTCCTCGATCGACGCCCAGTACCGCAGCAAGCGCTTTCTGGACGCGACCAACCTGTTCGCGCTGCCCAGCTACGTGAGTGCCGACCTGCGGATCACAGCCGAGTCCGAGAAGTACGGGGTGACGCTGTTCGTCTCCAACCTGACCGACGACGACAAGCCCAAGTCGGGCCAGACCAGCGGCGACAACTACACCCAGGTGCCGCCGCAGCTGGCCTACACGCTGTACGCGCCGGACCCGCGCCAGTACGGGCTGCGCTTCAGCGTGAAGTTCTGAGCCAGAGCGACTGAAGGTCTGCATCGCGGCCCCGTATTCACTCGGCTTGGAGGATGCCCTGATCACGGTAGAATGAAGTCCACCGCAACCTCTGCCGGGTTAACCGGCCAGGATGACGACCCTTGATCAGGATCACTGAACTGTCCCTGCGCTTCGGTGACCCCGACAGCGAGTCGACCCGGGAACTGCTGCGCCGGGCGGTCGTTCGCCGCCTCGGCGTCCGCGAGGCCGATCTGCTCGGGTTCACGGTTTACAAGCGCAGCCATGATGCGCGGCGCAAGGACAGCGAGATCTCCTTCGTTTACATCGTCGATGCCACGGTGAAGGACGAGCGGGCCGTTCTCGCGCGGCACGCCGGGGATCGTCATATCTCGCCAACCCCGGATACGGGCTTCCACCCCCCGCCGCACGCCCCCCATGGCAGCGCCGACAGGCCCATCGTGGTCGGGTTCGGGCCCTGCGGGCTGTTTGCGGCGTTGGTTCTGGCCCAACAGGGTTATCAGCCCATCGTCCTCGAGCGGGGCCGTGATGTGCGCCGCCGCACGCAGGACACCTGGGCGCTGTGGCGCAGGCACGTCCTGGATCCTGAATCGAACGTGCAGTTCGGCGAGGGGGGAGCTGGCCTGTTCTCGGACGGCAAACTCTACAGCCAGATCAAGGACCCCCGGTTCCTGGGCCGTCAGGTGATGCGCGAGTTCGTCCGCGCCGGCGCTCCGCCGGAAATCATGTACGTCAACAAACCGCATATCGGCACCTTCCGCCTGACCGGTGTGGTGTCGAAGTTGCGCGACGAAATCATCGGGCTCGGCGGCGAAGTCCGCTTCGAGCAGAAAGTCACTGATCTCCTGCTCGAACCGCTGCCGGAGAACCGGCTGCAGGTGGCGGGCGTCATGCTGGCAAGCGGCGAGACGATTTCCGCCCGCCATGTCGTGCTCGCACTCGGGCACAGCTCACGCGATACATTGCGCATGCTCGAGCGCCGGAATGTCTTCATGGAGGCCAAGCCGTTCGCGGTCGGTTTCCGGATCGAACATCCACAGTCGATGGTGGATCGTGCGCGCCTGGGTCGTTTCGCCGGGCATCCCGATATCGGGGCAGCGGACTACAAGCTCGTCCATCACGCGGGAAACGGCCGTTCGGTCTACAGTTTCTGCATGTGTCCGGGTGGCACGGTGGTCGCCGCGACCTCCGAGCCCGGCCGCGTGGTCACCAATGGCATGAGCCAGTATTCACGTAACGAGCGCAATGCGAACGCCGGCATCGTGGTGGGCATCGATCCTGCCCGCGATTATCCGGCCGGGCCGCTAGCCGGGATGGTCTTGCAGGAGGCGCTGGAAGCCCGTGCGTTCGAACTCGGCGGCGGCGACTATTCTGCGCCCGGGCAGCTGGTGCGTGATTTCATCGACGGCCGTGCCTCCGCGGTGCTCGGTGAAGTCGAACCCTCGTACAAGCCCGGAGTGAAGCTGACCGACCTGGCGTCGCTGTTGCCCCCGGAAGCGACCGTCGCCATCCGCGAGGCGCTGCCCGCCTTCGGCAGGCAGATCCGCGGCTTCGATCGGGATGATGCGGTGCTCACCGGGATCGAAAGCCGGACGTCTTCGCCGGTTCGCATCACGCGCGACAACCAGACGCTGCAGAGTCTCAACGTCCGTGGCCTGTACCCGGGCGGTGAGGGGGCGGGCTATGCGGGAGGCATCCTCTCCGCCGGAGTCGATGGCATCAAGCTCGCCGAGGCAGTGGCCCTGGGCTTCAGCGGCAAGGCAGCGAACTGAGCCTGCGCATGCCGGGCATCATGTGGCCGGCCCAGCGATGCATGCGCTTCCCTGTTTGCGCCGTTGCCGTGTGGGGCCATCCCGAAGGTGTTGGCGGTCGGGTCCGGCGGTACTGATGTCATGGCGGCGATGAACGCGTCGAACAGCATCGTTTCGTTGGCATCGTCGCCATTGAACGCGAAGGAGATCAGGCTGCGCAGGCCGCCACCGGCCTGCATGGAGCGGTGCACGCAGTAGGCCGCAGCGCGAGGCTTCCCGTATGCTGCGCGCGTGGGGGTGGGCTGTTCTGGCGGGGACTGGGCGGCCCCGCCCACGAATGACCGGTGGGTCGGAACGGGGGCACCATGGAAACGCACTACCGGGCCTGCAATCTCTGCGAGGCGATCTGCGGCCTCGTGATCGGCGTAGACGCCGGGCGGGTCGTCTCCATCCGCGGCGATGCCGCTGACCCGCTCAGTCGCGGCTACCTCTGCCCCAAGGCGACCGCGCTGGCCGACCTCCAGGAGGACCCCGACCGGCTGCGCCGTCCACTCCTGAGAGAGGGCAGCAGCTGGAGGGAAATCGGCTGGGAAGAGGCCTTCACGGTCGCCGCCGAGCGATTGCATGCGGTGCGCGAGCGTCATGGCGCAGACGCGGTGGGCGTCTACCGCGGCAACCCCTCGGTGCACAACTGGGGACTGCTTACGCACGCCAACCACTTCCTCAAGCGGCTGGGCACGCGGAACCATTTCTCTGCGACCTCGGTCGATCAGCTGCCGCATCATCTGGTCTGCCTGTGGATGTTCGGGCACCAGTTCCTGCAGCCCGTACCGGATATTGACCGCACACAGTTCCTGTTGCTGATCGGTTACAACCCTGTGGCGTCCAACGGCAGCATGATGACCGTGCCCGACGTCCGCGCGCGACTGCAGGCGCTGCGCGCGCGGGGCGGAGTGCTGGTGGTGATCGACCCGCGCCGCAGCGAGACGGCGGAGATCGCCGACCGGCACCACTTCATCCGGCCCGGCAGCGACGCGGCGCTGCTGCTCGCGCTGCTGCATGTTCTGTTCGATGAGGGGCTGGTACGTACCGGCGCGCTGCAGTCACGCGCAAAGAATCTGGCGGCACTGCCGTCGCTGCTGGCGCGGTTCACCCCTGAATTCGCTGCGGCCGCCACCGGGATTGAAGCCGCTGCCATTCGCGCGCTGGCGCGCGAATTCGCCGCCGCGCCGTCGGCCGCCTGTCATGGCCGTATGGGCGTCTCGACCCAGCCCTTCGGTACTTTGTGCCAGTGGGCGATCCAGGTGCTGATGCTGCTCACGGGCAACCTCGACCGGCCCGGCGGCGCCTTGCCCGCGAATCCCGCGGTGATGGGGGCGGGGCCGGATGACCATCCCAAGGGGGCTTTCGGCCGCCGCGCGAGTCGTGTCAGTGGCTATCCGGAGTTCGGCGGTGAGTTCCCGGTTGCGGCGCTCGCCGAGGAGATGCTGACGCCCGGCCCCGGGCAGATCCGCGCGCTGGTCACGGTGGCCGGCAATCCGGTGCTCTCGGTGCCGAACGGCCGCCTGACCGACCGCGCGCTCGGAGGGCTCGACTTCATGCTGAGCGTGGACATCTACCTGAACGAAACCACGCGCCACGCGCAGCTGATCCTGCCGCCGACCAGCGCGCTGGAGCACGACCACTACGACCTCGCGTTCCACAAGTTCGCGGTCCGCAACACCGCGCGCTACAACGCGCCGGTACTGCCCAAGCCCGCCGGTGCGCTGCACGACTGGGAAATCTTCGCCGGACTGGCAGAGTCGTATTGCAGGCTGGCAGGCGAGCCGGTCACGCCGGCGGCGGCGCCCGCAGACCTGCTCGACCTCCTGCTGCGATCCGGTCCTTACGGCACGCGCTCGGAGTTCACGCCGCCGCTGAGCCTCGCCACCCTGCAGGCCTACCCGCACGGTATCGATCTCGGAGCGCTGCGGCCGTCGCTCGCGGAGCGCCTGTGTACAGCGGACGGTATGATCGACGGCCTGCCCGGAGCGATTCCTGGCGAGATCGAACGGCTTGTGGCCGCGCTCGGGCAGTCACCCGCGGCCGATGCGCTGCGGCTGATCGGCCGTCGCCATATCCGCAGCAACAACTCCTGGATGCATAACAGCCGCCGCCTGGTCAAAGGGCCGCGCCGTGACCAGCTGCTCATGCACCCGCAGGACCTGGCTGCGCGCGGCTTGCAGGATGGCCAGCGTGTGACGGTCAGCTCGCGCACCGGCCGCGTCAGCATCGAGGTCGAGGCCACGGAGGCGATCATGCAGGGCACCGTGTCGTTGCCGCACGGCTGGGGCCATGACCGTGAGGGCATCCGGCTGGGGATCGCCGCGCAGCACGCCGGCGTCAGCGCCAACGACCTCACCGATGAGCGCCTCGTCGACGGCGCCTCCGGCAACGCCGCCCTTAACGGTGTCCCGGTGACGGTAAGCGCCGCGGACGCCTGAGTCGGTCCCGATGTCGGTCAGCCTGACCGAAACCGGCCGCGTCGGCCGCGTCGACTCAGGCTACCCGTCCGCCAGACGCGCGTGCGTGTCGTACCATCCAGCGCCGACGCCGATGGCCCGGGCGAGCGGGCGCAGGATGCGCGTACGCCAATCGGGGGCGTCTCCGATCAATCGGTACCGGGCGAAAATGGGCCGGTACGCCTCAAGGGCGGCGTCGGCGGTGACCCAGTTGCCCGGGGCTTCTTCGCCGAACAGCCCGCTCGCTCCCCGGACGAAGACATGCTCGCAGTATTGTCCCTCTCGCGGCGGGCTGGGCACCCGCTGGCGCGGAACCTCGTGCTGCGCCACGACCTTGAAGCGGTCGTAGCCGAGCTTCCGCAGCAGCTCGAATTCCGCCTCGAGCGCCTGGAACGAGACCTTTTCCGACTCCACCGACACGTACTTCGGGCGGGCAGGTGCATCGCCCAGCGAACCCAGCGCCACCAGGTCGAGCCCCTCTATGTCGATCTTCGCGTAATAGGGCACGCCGAACTCGCGAGTCAGGTCCGCGAGCGTGGCTGCCTGGACGACGGCGCAGGTGCTCGCGGAACCTTTGAGTCGGTTCCGCTCGGCCCACAGAGGATCGATGGTGCCCCATTCGGAGCGCTTGGCATTTCTGAAGAAAGTGGCCTCACCGGCCTGCGCGGAAACCGCGATGTTGAGGATCTTCAGCCGGCCGCTCGCCACCTCGGGCGCAAAGCGTGCAGAGGCCTCCGCACACAGTTCGGCGTTCGCGTCGATCGCGACGACGCGGAATCCTTTGGCCAGGTAGAACTGCGTGTCTTCACCGCGATGGAGGCCTACGTCGTAGATCAGGTCGTGTTGCATAGCGAGCGTCCTTGCCGCTGGTTGACCGAAAGTGCGAAGTCGCGCTCGTGAGGCGCGGAACGCCCGCGTCCCTATCCTGGCGTTGTGCTGCCAGGGCGGCCAAAGTTTGCCGTACAAACATGCAAGGCACCACTTTTCCGCCGAGTCCGGGCACCTGGCGTGCACAACCCGATGGGCAGCCCCGGGGAGTCAGTCGGCGAAGAGGTGCTGGGTTTCGAGCTGGGTGGCCAGGTCGTCGAACATGATCATGCGCGCCAGCGGCTCGGTCTTGAGCGCCGCGCCCGCCGCGGGGTGTATCGCGACATTCACGACGCTCGGACCCTCGTGCGCGAAAGCGCGCTGGAGAGCAGGGGCGAGTTCGGCGCGGCGCGTCACGAATTCCCCATGGCAGCCGAACCCCACGCCCACCAGGTCGTAGCGCAGCACGCCGAGTTCCGTGTTGAGAGCCCGCCCGACCGCCTGCACCTGGCCATGCATTTCGGTGCCCCAGGCGCCGTCGTTGCCCACGATACACACCAGGCGCAGGCCGGCGCGCGCGGCGGCGTGCAGTTCGGCTGGATGGAAGCCGAACGCGCCGTCGCCGGTCACCAGCACTACCGTACGCGCGGGGCCTGGGGCTTCGGTCGCCGCCGCCGCGGCACCGACTGCCAGCGGCGTTCCCACGCCCATGGCACCGAGCGGGTAGTGGTCGAGGAAGCCGGGTGCCTGCCGCACGCGCAAGGCGCCGTACATCCAGTTCTGTATGTCCGCGCCATCGCCGACCAGGATCGCGTCGTCGGGCATCAGTGCCGCGATCTCGGCGCCGAGCGCGAGCGGGTGGATGGCATCATCGGGGAGCGCGGCAGCGGCGGTGCGTGCGAGGTAGTCGAGGCGTGGCTGCAGCGCTGCGCGCACCCAGCCGGCACGGGCAGTGCCGCTGTCGCCAGGCGAGCGCCGTCGCGACAGCGCGTCGCGCAGTTGCGCGCAGGCCAGGCCTGCGTCCGCCACGATGGGGACAGCGATCGGCCGGTTGCGCGCGAGCTCCTCGGCGGCGACATCGATCTGGATGAAGCGAGCGTGCGGCGCGAAACGCGGCGGCAGGCCGTAGCCGAGCCGCTGCTTCAGCCGCGCGCCGACCACGCACACCACATCGGCTTCGCGGGCCACGATCTGCATCAGGGGCCAGGCGAAGGAGCGTTCGCCGTCCTCGGGCACCAGGCCGCGGCCCAGGCCGTTGCCCGCGATCGGCAGGTCGGCCTCGGCGACCAGTCCACGCAGCGCCTCACCCGCGCGGCCATGGCAGGCGCCCGCGCCGGCGATCAGCAGCGGGCGCTGGGCACCCTGCAGCAGCGTGGCGGCGTGTTCGATGAGCTCTGGATCTGCGGCCGGACGGCCGGGCGTCGGCGGCGGATGCGCTGCGGCGCCTGGATGCGGCAGCAGGGCTGCGAGGTATTCCATGGGGATCTGCAGCAGGGTCGGGCCGCGGCGCCCGGCCAGTGCGCGTGCTGCGCCCGCATCGACGTACTCGGCCAGTCGTTCCGCGGCGGGCACGGTCCGTGCCCACTTGGTGAGCGGGCCGACCCACGGGAACTGCGCGGCGTCCTGCTCGGACTGTGCCTCGGTCCAGCTCCCGGGCAGGCGCGCCACGAGCACCAGCACGGGCGAGCAGGCATGGAAAGCCGTGGCCAGGCCGTTGGCGGCGTTGGGCAGACCCTGCTCGGCGATGATGAGCGCGACCCCGAGACCGCCGGTGACGCGCGCATGGCCGTCAGCGGCGCCGATGCAGCCTGATTCGTGGCGGCTGGAGATGATGCGCACGCCG
Organism: uncultured Pseudomonadota bacterium; assembly: GCA_903938365.1. Classification (GTDB taxonomy): domain Bacteria; phylum Pseudomonadota; class Gammaproteobacteria; order Steroidobacterales; family Steroidobacteraceae; genus UBA964. Next base: position 31,477 of record CAJACZ010000021.1, read on the forward strand.
TCGCGATCGAGGGCATCGAGCAGGTGGGTGTGCGAGGCGCCCGCGACGGCGAACACGGTGCGCACGCCGTAGCGGGCCAGCGCCTGGCTGACTACCCTGCCGCCGGTCAGCGACTGATTCATTCCTGCTCCCGATCGATGATGTCTTGCAGTCGATTCCGATTACGCACCCAGACCAGGCCAGGCGCCAGGACGCAGTGCATTGCCCTTGCGCCCTGGGCTGTGTAGCGTGTGCGCCCTTGATTACACACTGCCCAGGAGCTTTCAGTCATGGCCGACACCCGTCCCCGCGTTTTCTTCGATGTGTCCATTGGTGACGATGCGGCCGGCCGCATCGTTTTCGAACTCTACAGCGATGTCGTGCCGAAGACAGCTGAGAACTTCCGTGCGCTGTGCACCGGCGAGCCGGGCTTTGGCTACAAGGACTCGTCGTTCCATCGCGTGATTCCCCAGTTCATGCTGCAGGGGGGCGACTTCACCAACCATAACGGTACGGGTGGGAAGTCGATCTACGGCACCAAGTTCGCGGACGAGAATTTCGAGAAGAAGCACACCCGTCCGGGGTTGCTGTCCATGGCCAATGCCGGCCCCAACACCAACGGCTCGCAGTTCTTCATCACCACCGTGGTGACCGAGTGGCTCGACGGCAAGCACGTGGTCTTCGGCGAAGTGGTCGAGGGCATGGACGTGGTCGAGAAGATCGAGACTTTTGGAACCTCCAGCGGCCGCACCAAGGCCGAGGTGCGGATCACCGACAGCGGACAACTCTGAACGAGAGCCGCGCACGCTCCGCGCTGGCGCTGATCCGCACCGAGGCGATTGCGGGGGGATCAGGGCCGGCGGGGAGTCGGGTCTGCAGCCGGTCGCTGCGCCAGACCCGCATCGAACCGGACCTGCCAGTCTTCGTGCTGTGGATGTGAAAGCCAGTGTTCCCCCAGCAGGGATTCGGTCTCGCACCAGGGCCGCAGGCCCTCGGAACGCTGGCGCAGGACAATGACAGAGCGGTAGCCTTTGTCCGCCAGTGCCTGCCGCCACAGCCGCTGCGACTGCCGGAAACCGGGGTAGCGGCCTCGCCAATCGCGCAGCAGCGCCGCTCCGGGCAGGCACACCCCGATCCAGGTGGCATCGGCCTGCACCGGGCCCCCGAGCAACCAGCGCTCCACAAGGATCTCAGGGGCGCCCGCTCGGAAGCGGACCTCGACGACCGCTGCCGCGTCGGCCTGACGGGCAAGCATCAGGGGCGTCAGTTGCTCGCCTGGCCACGCCGGCATCGCGGTGAGTGTGAGGCAGGCCGTAACCGTTGCAGACCAGATCGTGAGGCGCATCGGACGTGCTCCTTGGGGGTCGGCTCAGGGTGCGGCCGCCATCAGGGGTCGGTGACGAACACCCGCTGGCCACCCAGGTAGGTCTCGGTTCCGCGCCGCGACAGTTCGCCGTACTGCTTGCCGTTTTCGGTGGCCAGTTCCAGCACGGCCGCGCCGCTCTGGGCGATCACGCGCCAGGTTCCTTCACTCGCGTCCTGGGACACGCTGCTGCCGCCGAGTCCGTCCACCGACATCGACACCGAGCTCGACCCAGAGTAGACATAGCGACCGTCGCGCCCGAGCACCATGTCATGGCGCGCGTTCATGCCACCCGACGAGCCGCTGCTGGTGTAGCCGCTCAGCAGCGTGAGCTTCCGGCCCGCCAGGCGTTGCGCCCAGTCGCGGGCGATCGTGCTGCCATCGTGCAGTTGGCCGGGTGGCCCGGCGGGCGTCGGGGCCTGGGAGACGGCCTCCGGCGCTGCTGCGCGCAGGCTGGTGAACACAGCGTCCAGGGCAGCGCTGCGCGCTGCCACGTCGGCGGTGCTGCCGGCTGCGAGAAGGCTCACCGCCACGGTATCCACTGCGCCGAGGTAGACCGACAGGCGTGCTTCCCGGCCGTCGGGGAGCATGCCCAGCCAGTCGAGCCGCACGGCATCGCCCGACTGTGTGCGCAGGCGCTGTGGCGCGCCGCGGCGCTGCAGCTGCGGATACTGGCGCGAGATCTCCTGTTCCGTGCTGGCAATTGCCTCGGGATCTGTCGCCGCGAAGCGGCGCTCGACGCGTCCGGCGGTCAGGCCGATCGCTTCGTTGGGGCGGGCATCCGGCGGAGCGATCTGGAACTGGCCGTCGCCCGCATCGGCAGCGGTCCAATCACGGGGCAAGGACAGGGCGAAGCCCAGCGGATGCTGGAGCGTGCGCGTTTCCGCGCGCGGCGCGACCGGGGACGGGACCGCCTCGCCGGACCCGCAGGCTGTGACCAGGGTTGCCGTCAGCGCCAGCACGGCGCGCCCGAGTCGTGACTGTCTGCTCGTCATGGGTGGTCGGGTCATTCCGTGTCGACCTCTTCGCCTGAGCGGATGTTCGGCAGGAACAGCGCTGCCGCAGCCGACACCAGCAGCAGCGGTGCGATCAGCGTGCTGAAGGCGACCTGCCAGCCGACCGACTGCACGACGAGCGGCACGATGGCCGGGAACAGTGCGAAGCCGGCGCTCAGCGGCGCCGAACCGCACACGGCGAAGGCCGTGGTGCGCATCCGCGTGGGGTAGAGCTCGGTGAGCAGAGCTCCGACCACCGCGTTGCTGCCGTAGAAGAACGCCGCCGTCAGCGCGAACAGCAGCAGGTCCTGCCAACGTTCCTGGGGCAGCCACATGAGCCCGACCAGGGCGATGGCACCCAGCAGGCACCACAGTGCGAAGGTGTTGCGCCTCGGCATCAGGTACTCGCCCACCCACGCGGCGCCCAGGTAACCGATGACGGCGATGAGGTTGGAGAGGCCGACGATCCGCGCGGCCTCGGCCGGTGTGTAGCCGCGTACTTCGGCGAAATAGGTCGGGAAGAAGAAAGCCGTGCCCGCATAGGCGCAGCCGAAGGTGAAGAAGAGCACGATCAGCGCGACCGAGCGGCGCCGATAGCGGTCCGCGAACAGTTCGCGGAGCAGTGCCCAGTCGAGCACAGGTGCTGCGGCGACACGCTGGGACGCCGTCTGCTCGAAGCGGGCGCTTTCCGGCATGCGCCAGCCGATCAGGAGTGCGATCGGTACGATCAGGAAGCCGATGAAGAACACCTGTCGCCAGTCGCCGAGCTGGAGCAGCGGCTCGGCGAGGTAGGCGGCGAGGAACCAGCCGAGCGGGTAGCCGCACTGCAGTACACCCATCAGCAGGCCGCGGTGACGGGCCGGCGCAGTTTCCGCGACATAGGCTGCGGTGATGGGCGCGAGACCGGCGGCGAGCCCGAAGGCGAGGGCGCGCAGCACGGTGAGTTGCGTCAGGTCGGTGACGAGGCCGGTCGCGCCCACGCAGGCAGCGGACAGCGCGAGCAGGCCGGCGAGCGTCCAGCGGCGCCCCCAGGTGTCGGCGGCGAGGCCCGCGAACACGACCATGACGGCAGCGGCCACGAACCCCACGGTGAGGATCAGGCCGATCGTGTCGAGCCCGACCTTGAACTCGCCCATGATGCCCGGGATGGCATAGCCGAAGAGCGACTGGTCGAGATTGCTCATCGTCCAGGCGAACAGGCTGAAGCACAGGATCACGGCCCAGTGCACGGACGCGGCGGGCTTGGCGGAACCGGCGGGAGTATTCATGGGGAAAATATTACCTGTGTTCCGTCGCCGTGGGCGACAGTGTCTCGAAGAACTCCAGTTTTGCGCCTTCCGGGGAACTGACCGCGAGCATGCGGACCCGGCCATACGGGGGCAGGTCGCGGATCGCGGGTTCCTGCCAGTCGGGCCAGGCCGCGGTGCGCAGGCGCCGCTCGATCACTGAGAGGTCGCTGACCGGGAACCGCAGCGCGACCAGGCCCAGGTCCCGAGGTCCGGGCGCCGGCAGTGCGCGGCCCTCTATACCTGCGAACCGCACGATCTCTATCTGCGTCGGGCCTGATTTCGAGGGACCGAGGATCAGGTAGTCGAGCGTCACCGCGCCGGTCAGGTTGGCCGGCATGCCGAAGTTGTTCACGATGCCCGGTGCGCCGCGGTACTGACCTTCGGCAAGCACCTCGAACTCCAGCACGTCGACATAGAAGCGCCGTGCGGCCGCTGCATCGCGCACGACCTGCATGGCATTGAAGGGGCGGCGCAACCGGCGCAGGTCCGGCGCATCCGGTACGCGCGGTGAGAGGCGCTCGTAGACCGACAGGTTGAGGCCCTCGGGACCGCGCAGGATGACGTTGGCGAGCCGCACCCCGCCGAATTCGAGTTCGACCGGCGCGTTCCATGCACCCCAGCCGAGTCGCTCCGCTGCGCGCCAGCGTCCCGTCGCATCGTTGGAGCGTGCCATGACACTGAAGTGGCCACCGGTGTCCCAGGGCTGGGCGGAGGCGCGCAAGGCCCGCGATTCCGGTGCATCGATCTGGACCACGCGCAGCGTACCGGCCTGGCCGGAGGCGTCGCCGATGCGCCACTCGGGCGGGCCTGCCGTGCCGGCCGCCGGCGCCAGCCGATCGACCTGCCAGCCCGCCACCTCGCGGGCGAACTGCAGCATGGGTTGCGGGTTCCGCAACTGGATCACCGCTTCGACCCAGCCCCGATCGCGCGCATCGGCAAGGCCCGGCGACTCCGGCTGAGCGGTGAGCCCTGCCGCCCCCGTCGCAAGCCACAGAATGGTGATACCGGCGAGTCGTCGCATCATGTTCAGCCGAGTGTACGAGCTTTGCCCGCGCCCCGGGGTGCGGGCATCATGCGGTGCGTGGACCTCTGCCCAGCGTGCCGTCGTGGCAGCCGGGCGAGTGCACGGCGGTGGAGGTTCAAGCATGCTCGAATGGCTGGTGTTGGGTCTGGCAGCCTGGGTGTTCATCCAGCAGCGCCGGCAAGACAGCGAACTGCGTGACCTGCGCGACCACCTTGCTGAGCTGCGCCGGCAGATCAGTAATGGGTCCACGACCGAGGTATCCGCGACGGTGTCCGGCCGAGCGACGGACGGCTCGACCGTCTCGCCGCCGCCGGTAAACGCCGCAACCCCGGCAACCCGCGCAACTCCGGCCAAGTGGGCGTCGCAGCCCGCAGCGACGCCCTCGGGTTGGGCCGATCGTCCCTTCCCCGCGAGCGCTTCGACCCGCGCCGGGCCGGATCCCGTCGCGCGGGGCCTTCAGGCCGTGCGAGGTTTTTTCTTCGGTGGCAACGCGCTGGTGCGGGTCGGCATCGTCGTGCTGTTCTTCGGCCTGGCGTTCCTGCTGAAGTTCGCCTCGGAACGCTATGCGCTGCCGATCGGCTGGCGTCTTGCGGGCGTCGCGCTGGTGGCGCTCGGGTTGCTCGGGCTCGGCTGGCGCCTGCGCGAGCGACGCCCCGGCTTTGCGCTGACGCTGCAGGGCGGAGCGGTCGCCATCCTCTACCTCACCATCTACGCTGCGCTGCGGCTGTACGGCCTGATCCCGGCGTCTGTCGCATTCCCGCTGCTGGTGGTGGTGGCGGTCTGCGGCGCGCTGCTCGCCGTCCGGCAGGAATCGCTCGTGCTGGCGATGTTCGCCACCGCCGGCGGATTCCTCGCGCCCGTGCTCGCCTCGACGGGGCAGGGGAACCATGTCGTGCTGTTCAGCTATTACGCCGTGCTCAACCTCGGCGTCGTCACGATGGCCTGGCACCGTTCATGGCAGCCCTTGAACCTGCTGGCCTTCGTCTGCACCTTCGGCATCGGCACGATCTGGGGCGTGACCCGGTACGCGCCGGCGGACTTCGCGAGCACGGAACCTTTCCTGCTGCTGTTCTTCCTGATGTACGTGCTGATCGCCGTGCTGTTCGCGCTGCGCAGCGCGCCGCGCCTTCGCCACTACGTCGACGGCACCATCGTGTTCGGCACGCCCGTCGTGGCGATGATGCTGCAGTCGGGCCTGGTGCGCGACATCCCGTACGGCCGTGCCTGGAGCGCGATGGCCGCGGCTGCGGTGTATGCCGGGCTGGCGTGGATGCTGCGGCGCTGGGCGCGCCCCAGCGTCGAGTTGCTGGTCCAGTGCTTCATCGCGCTGGCGGTCGCGTTTGCGACGCTGGCCGTGCCGCTCGCGATCGAGGGCCACTGGACCGCGGCCATCTGGGCGCTCGAGGGTGCCGCGATCCTGTGGGTGGGCTTGCGTCAGCAGCGACGGCTGGCGTGCCTCAGCGGGCTGCTGCTGCAGGCGGCGGCGGGTGTCGCCTACCTGTTCACCCTCGAACCCATTGCAGCGACCGTCCCGGTGGCGAACACGGCGTTTCTCGGTGCCTTGCTGCTCGCCGTCGGCGGCCTCATCAGCGCCTGGCTGCTGAGGTCGGCCGAGTGGCCGCGGACGGACCGGACCCGGCAGGGCGCGGCTGCGCTGCTGGCCTGGGGTCTGTTCTGGTGGTTTGTCGCGGCCCGCGCGGACATCGGACAGTTCATCGACAGCCGCTGGCATCTCACGACGTGGCTGGGCTGG
>CAJACZ010000022.1 GCA_903938365.1 uncultured Pseudomonadota bacterium
GTGCAGAGCACGACCCGCTTCGTCGAGGACTCGCGCTGGAACCGTGCCGTGTTCGCGCAGTATGACGTGGGCTTCGGCCGGCAGAGCGTGGCCCTGTCCGCGCGCATCGACGACAACGAGCAGTACGGCTCGAACGCCACCGGCAGCCTGGCGTGGGGTTTGCGCTTCGAGGGCGGACTACAGGGCTACGCCAGCATCGGCAACGCCTTCAAGGCGCCGTCGTTCAACGAGCTCTACTTCCCGTCCTTCGGCAACCCCCGGCTGGCGCCCGAGCGCGCCGTCTCCGGCGAACTGGGTCTCAAGCAGACGACGGGCTGGGGCCGCTGGACGCTCAGCGCCTTCGCGAGCGAGGTCGATGACCTGATTGCCTTCGACTCGGCGACCTTCCTGCCGCAGAACATTGCGCGTGCGCAGCTGCGCGGCATCGATGGTTCCGTGGTGTGGCGCGGCGCCGGCTGGCGTTTCGAGCAGAGCTTCACCCTGCTCGACGCCGAGGACCGGAGCCGCGGTGTTCCGGCCGGACGCGAACTGCCGCGACGCCCGCGCGCCTCGGGGCGCTCGACCTTCGGCTGGACGCAGGGCGCGTGGGATCTCGCCACCAGCGCGCAGTTCGCTGGCCGACGCTATGACGACCTCGCGAATTCGCGTCGGCTGGGCAGCTACGCCGTCGTCGACCTGACGGCCGGCTGGCGCATGTCCTCTGCGGTCGAACTGCAGCTGCGCCTCGCCAATGCCCTCGATCGCCAGTACCAGACGGCCTACCTGTATCCGGCGCTGGGTCGCGAACTCTTCCTGACCGTCCGCTATCGCGCGCCGCAATAGGCGCCGGGAGAACCAAGATGTCCATGCTGAACCCCGGATCCGTTCCTGCCCGTGCGTGGGGTATCGCCACGCTGCTTGCCTGCGCCATGGTGCTGACGCGCCTTGGGCATTTCGGCGAGTTCTCCCGCCTGCCCGACGCTTCGTGGGCGGTGTTCTTCATGGGTGGCCTGCTGCTGCGCGACTCGCGTGCGTTCGCGGCCTGCTTCGGGCTGGCGTGGGTGGTCGATCTCGGCGCCATGGCACTGGGTACCCCGGTGGACTGCTTCAGCCTCGCTTACCTGTTCCTTGCGCCCAGCTACGCCCTGCTGTGGTGGGGAGGCCGTGCGGTGGCTGCCGCGGTCGATGCCGGTGTGGTGCGCGCACTGCCGCGCGTCGCCCTCACGCTGGTGGCGGCCGTCACCGGCGCGTTCGTGGTCTCCAACATCGGGTACTACGGTTTCTCGGGTGGCTTCGAAGCCATGGCGGCCAGCGAGTACGCCTCGCGCGTCACCCCTTACCTGCCCGGCTACCTGCTGGTGACCGGCGCCTACGTGCTGGGCGGCTGCGCCGTGATCGCCGGTGCGCGTCGTGCGCGCGAGGTCCGGCAGGCCGCCTGATGTCGGCCGAGTCCGAAGCCGGGCTGGAAGCCCGACTGCGCCAGCGCATGGACCGCCTGACCAAGCCCCGGGGTGCGCTCGGTGTGCTCGAGGGGCTGTCGGTGCAGGTCGGCCTGTTGCTCGGGACGGAAGCACCGGTGCTGCGCGCGCCCCAGATGCTGGTGTTCGCCGCGGATCACGGGATCGCCCAGGCTGGAGTCAGCGCCTATCCGCCGGAAGTGACCGCGCAGATGCTGGTCAACTATGTGGCGGGCGGTGCCGCGATCAACGTGCTGGCCCGGCAGCACAGCCTCGCCCTGACGGTGGTGGATGCCGGAGTGCGTGGCGATCCCATGGGCGGGCCGGAAGGCACGCGTGCCGCGGGGGGCGGAGTGTCGCTGCTGCGGCACCGTCTGGGCGAGGGCACGCGTGACTTCCGCTACCAGCCCGCGATGACGTCGGGCCAGTGCCACGCAGCCCTGCTGGCCGGGCGCGGCATCGTGCGTGCGTGCCTCGAGCGCGGCGGCAACGTGCTGCTGCTGGGCGAGATGGGTATCGGCAACACCGCCTCCGCGGCCGTGCTCCTGCACCGCCTGCTGGGCTGGCCGCTGCAGGCCTGCGTGGGTCGCGGCACCGGACTCGACGACGCAGGGCTGGCCCACAAGCTTCGCGTGCTCACCGAGGCGAGTGCGCGTTGCCCGGCGCCGCTGGAACCCCTGGACACGCTCGCGGAATTCGGCGGTTTCGAGATCGCGATGCTGGTCGGCGCGATCCTCGAGGCTGCGACGCGGCCCTGCGTGATCGTCATCGACGGCTTCACGGTGTCCGTCGCCGCGCTGCTGGCGGCGCAGCTGCAGCCCGGAGTGCCGGGACGCTGCGTGTTCAGCCATTGCTCGGCGGAACGGGCGCATCGTCAGCTGCTCGACCACTTCGGCGCGACGCCGCTGCTCGATCTCGGGATGCGGCTCGGGGAGGGCAGCGGCGCGGCCATGGCCTACCCGCTGCTGCAGTCGAGCGCTTGCCTGCTGGTCGAAATGGCGAGCTTCGAATCGGCGGGAGTCAGCGGGCGTGGCGCCTGAGGCCGAGGCGCCGGTGCAGCCGGCGCGCGAAGGTCCGCTGCGGCGCGAGCTGCGCCTGTTCCTGACGGCCGTGCAGTACTTCACGCGGGTACCCGTCCCGGTGTGGGTCGGCCACAGCGCCGAGCAGCTCAACGGCTCGGCGCGATACTTCCCCGCGGTGGGCCTGTGCGTCGGGCTCTATGGCGCCGCGGTGTACGCTGCCGCCGCGCACCTGTGGAATCCCGCGATCGCAGCCCTGCTGGCGACCGCGGCGACAGTGCTCGCGACCGGCGCGTTCCACGAGGACGGTCTCGCGGACACCTTCGACGGCCTCGGCGGCGGGATGACGCGCGAGCGCGCGCTCGAAATCATGAAGGATTCGCGCATCGGCAGCTACGGAGCATTGGCGCTGCTGCTGGTGCTGGCCATCAAGGTCGCCGCGCTCGCCTCGTTCGAACTGCTCGCGGCCGTGGCCGCGCTGCCTGCGGCACATGCCGCCTCCCGCTGGCTGTCGACCAGCCTGATCTGGCGCTCGCAGTACGTGCGCATCGACGACTCGAGCCGTGCCAAGCCGGTCACCCAGGCGCTGACCACCCGGGGGTTCCTCATCGCCTCGCTCTGGGCGGTGCTCGCACTGGCTTACCTCGGAAGCCTGGCGCCGCTTGCGGTCTGCACCGCGCTTGGCACGGCGGCAGCGGTGCGCTGGTGGCTCGGTCGCTGGTTCGAGCGACGGCTGGGGGGCTACACCGGCGATGCACTCGGTGCCACCCAGCAGCTGACGGAAGCGGCGTTTTACCTGGGCCTGCTGGCAACGTGGACATCGTCCTGATCCGCCACACCCCGGTGCAGGCCGCGCCGGGCCTGTGTTACGGGGTGACGGACCTGCCGCTTGCCGCTACGGCATCGCGCGACATCGAGGAGGTCCTGCGCGACCTCCGGGCGGTGGACGACGTGGTGTCCAGCCCCGCGACGCGCTGTCGCCGGCTGGCAGAGGCCATCGCGGCCCGTGACCAGTGCGGCCTCCGCATCGCGCCGGCGCTGCGCGAGCTGGACTTCGGCGCCTGGGAGGGCTTGCCCTGGGATGCCATCGATCGGCGCGAGAGTGACCCCTGGGCGGAAGACCCCTGGAACCGGGCGCCGCCCGGCGGCGAAAGCGAGTCGGCGCTGTGGCGCCGGCTGCAAGGCTGGCTGGCGGACTCGACGCCGCCGCCGCAGGGGCGGGTCGCCATCGTGGCGCACGGGGGCCCGCTGCGCCTGCTGCGCTGCCATTTCGAAGGTCGACGGCTGGAGGACCGCTGGTCGGCCTCCGTGGCACTGGGGTCGGTGGTCGAGTTGCAGTGGCCCGACGGAGTGCCATGGGCCGTCCACGACACTCCCGGGTCGCTGGTGTCGTCGGATTTTTGGCGTTAGGCTCCGCACCTGCCACGGCCGGACTGCCGCGGTCGGTTTGCTGACACACGGAATGTGACGCGATCCACCCGGGCAGCCTGACGCGCGGCCCCCCCAACACAGCCTAAGGAAGGGCGAGTGCAATGATGTCGATCGGAACCCCTCAGATGTGGTCGCTGTTCGCGGCCTTCGTCCTGGTCGCGCTGGTGGTGGACTTCTTCGCCCTGGAGAAGCAGGGCGCGCACAAAGTCTCCATGAAGGAAGCGGGCGTCTGGTCCCTGGTGTGGGTCGGCGTTTCGGCGGTCTTCGTCAGCTGGCTCTGGTGGTATCTCGGCGGGATGGAGGGCAACCCGGTCGCCAATGCCAAGGCGCTGGAGTTCGTCACCGGCTACCTGGTGGAGAAAGCGCTCGCCGTCGACAACATCTTCGTGTTCCTGATGGTGTTCACCTATTTCGCCGTTCCGCCGGAGTTCCAGAAGCGCGTGCTGATGTTCGGCATCCTCGGCGCGCTGGTGCTGCGCGCGGGCATGATCCTGATCGGTGCCTGGCTCATCGCCCAGTTCCATTGGGTGCTGTACGTGTTCGGCGCGTTCCTGGTCTTCACCGGGATCAAGATGTGGTGGGCGACGGGCCAGGAGCCGGATCTCGAGGCGAACCCGGCCCTGCGCTTCATCCGCCGCCGCATGAAGATCTCGCCGACCTATGACGGCGAGAAATTCTTCACGACGCAGAACGGGATGCGGATGGCGACGCCGCTGTTCGTGGTCATCCTGCTGATCGCCATCGTCGATATCGTGTTCGCCGTGGACTCGATCCCCGCGATCTTCGCCATCACGATGGATCCTTTCATCGTGCTCACATCCAACGTTTTCGCGATCCTGGGGCTGCGCGCCATGTACTTCCTGCTCGCCGGGATGCACGAGCGCTTCCACCTGCTGTCCTACGGCCTGGCGATCGTCCTGGTGTTCATCGGGTCGAAGATGCTGCTGATCGACCTGTACAAGATCCCGGTATCGGTCTCGCTGGCCTTCACGGTGCTGGTGCTGGCCGCCACGATGATCCTGTCGCTGCGGATCCCGCCGCGGGGCAAGGCCACCTCGTCCTATCCGTTCAAGGCGAAGAAGGACGCCGGAGACGCGGCTCCCTGAGATCGCGGGCGCCCCCCGCGGGGCGCCCTTTCAGGTCAGGGTGTCGAGCCGCTGTCCCGGGTCGCATTGCGCTTGAGGCGCCGCGCGAGCGAGTAGAGGTGGACCTCTGAGGGGCCGTCGTACACCCGGAACCCGCGGATCTCGCGCCAGATCTGCGAGACCGGCGTCTCGCCGATGATGCCGGTGCCGCCCAGCACCTGCATGCAGCGGTCCACGATCTGGAACAGGATTTCGCCACAGGCGTATTTCGCCATGCTCGAGTCGCTCGAGGCGCGGCTGCCCTGGTCCAGCGTCCAGGCGACGTAGTCGATCATCAGCTGGGTCTGCCGCAGGTCGACCTCGTTCCGGGCCAGCATGAAGCCGACGCCCTCGTGGTCGATCAGCGCCTTGCCGAAGGCCTGCCGCCGGCAGGCGTACTGGGTGGCGATGTCGTGTGCTCGCCGGGCGGCACCCCACCAGCGCATGCAGTGGGTGAGTCGGGCAGGGGCCAGCCGGACCTGCGCGTAACGGAAGCCTTCGTCGAGCTTGCCGAGGATCTGCGACTCGTGGACCCGCACACCCTCGAGCCGGATCACGGCATGGCCGCCCGGCATCACTTCGTCGGCGGTGTGCAGCACGCGTTCGATCACGATGCCCGGCGCGTCCATGTCGGTGAGGAACATGGTGGAGTGGCTGCCCGTGCGCGCCATGATGATGCCGAACGAGGCGCCCTGCGCCCCGGTAATGAGCCACTTGCGGCCGTCAATGATCCAGTGGTCGCCGTCCCGCCGGGCCTCGGTGCGCAGCATCTCGGGATCGGAGCCCGCGCCGCCGTCCGGTTCGGTCATCAGGAACGAGGAGCGGATATGCCCGGCTGCCAGCGGACGCAGGAAGCGTTCCTTCTGCTCGTGGGTGGCGACCCGCTCCAGCAGGTGCATGTTGCCTTCGTCCGGCGCCATGCAGTTCATGGCGACCGGGCCCAGCAGCGAGTAGCCGCTGGCGCGCAGCACGGTGGCGATCTCGCGCTGGTTCAGGCCGTGGCCACCGTATTCCTCGGGGACCTGCGGGGCCAGCAGACCGGCTCCGCGTGCGTGGTCGCGCATCTCCGCGACCAGCGCGTCGGTAATCCCGTGCTCGAGAAAGCGCGGGTCGCGCTCGTAGGGGATGATCGTCTCGCGGACGAATCGCTCGGTGCGCGCCTCGAGATCGAGCTCGCGGGCGCTGCGCTGGAAGTCAACCATGCTCAGGCTCCTGCGGGCGTCCGGAATGACCCCGCTCCAGCCTGCATCTTACTTCACGCGCGTCGCGCCCGCGGCCCGATGCCGGAAGCGGTTACCAGGGCAGGGTGGTGGCCACCGTCACCATGATTTTCGACTTGGAGGTGAAGACGTCGCCCGGGGTGACCTTGGCCGCGCGGAGGTCGCCGCCGTCGACGAACTTCAGGCCCACGGCGAAGTTGCCGATGTTCTTGCTGATGCCCACCGAGTAATCCATGTAGCCACCGTCATTCGTGGCGTCCCAGTAGTCACCGTCGCTCCATCCAGCGTGCACGGTCAGGGCGAAGTCCTGGGGCAGTTCGAAGGACAGGTTGCCCTCGACGTAATAGGCGCTCTCGCCGAAGTTGCTGAAGTCGGGCGAGTACCAGAGCTTGCCCGAGAAGGCCTTGTAACCGAGGCCCGCGTACAACTCGCCGAACGGCACGTCGTCCTTGTCGCCCATGAAGTAGTAGTAGACGCCGCCGACGTCGTAGGAGAGGTCCTCGGAGAACGAGCCCCGGAAGCCGACCAGTCCGTCGATCTCCACGTCGGCATCGGTCCCGTCGCCGAAGTCCACGTTGCTGGCCCATGCGCCGGCGTAGAAGCCCGACTCGGTCGAAAAGTCCAGGCTCGCCTGCAGGGCTGGGTCGCCCGCGGTCTGCGTGATGCCGCGGAAGTCGTACTCGGACGCGAGGGTCACGGTCGAGCTCACCTCGGCGCGCGCAGTCTGCATGGAGGCCACGGCAAGGGCGGCGAGTGCAAAGGCCGGCATCGGATTCAGTTTCATTTTGAAGAAGCTCCCCTGGGGTTTCGTAATTCTGGCGACTGGATTTCAGCAAGGTTCGTGCCACGACCCAAGCCCCTGAAACGAGGCGCGCGGGCGCGCGGCTGTCGTAGTTTCGCACCATCACTGTGCCGGCGCGAGCGTGGCCCGCTTGCTTTTGGTGCGCAGGGTCAGCGCGCGCCCCGGAGCGGTGGAGCCCGAGGTGATAGAATCCCACTCATGACTTCCCATGGCGTGAATGCAACACCCGACTGGCACGCGCGGGCTGCGGCACTCCAGCCGCGCACTGCCGCTTTCATCGGCGGCCGCCTGACCGCAGCCGCGAGCGGCGAGACCTTTGACGACGTCAGCCCGATCGACGGCAAGGTCTTCGCCCGGGTCGCGTCCTGCGACGAGGTCGATGTCGGGCTGGCCGTGGCCAGCGCCCGGGCGGCTTTTGACCGCGGCTCCTGGTCTTCGATGGCGCCGGCGGGCCGCAAGCGCGTGCTGCAGCGTTATGCCGAACTGATCCTCAAGCACAATGAGGAACTGGCGCTCCTCGAGACGCTCGACATGGGCAAGCCGATCTCGGACAGCCTCAAGGTCGACGTGCCCTCCGCTGCGCGTTGCATCCAGTGGTACGCGGAAGCCGTGGACAAGGTCTACGACGAAGTGGCCCCCACCGGGCCGAAGGCTCTGGCCCTGGTCACGCGCGAGCCGCTGGGGGTGGTCGGCACGATCGTGCCCTGGAACTTCCCGATGATCATGGCCGCCTGGAAGATCGGCCCCGTGCTCGCGGCCGGCAACTCGCTCGTGCTCAAGCCCTCCGAGAAATCACCCCTGACGGCGATCCGCCTCGCGGAACTCGCCGTCGAGGCGGGGATTCCTGAGGGTGTGTTCAACGTCGTGCCCGGCTTCGGGCACACGGCCGGCAAAGCGCTGGCGCTGTCGATGGATGTCGATGCCATCGCCTTCACCGGCTCGACGGCGACCGGCAAGCTCGTGATGCAGTACGCGGGCCAGTCCAACCTGAAGCGGGTCGGCCTGGAGTGCGGCGGCAAGTCCCCCAACATCGTGCTGGCCGACTGCCCGGACCTCGACCGGGCGGCCACTGCGGCGGCTTTTGCGATCTTCTTCAACCAGGGCGAGATGTGCTCCGCAGGGTCGCGTCTGCTGGTGGACGAATCCATCAAGGACGCGCTGCTCGAGAAGATCGCGGCGGTTGCACGCAAGCTGGTGCCCGGCGACCCGCTGGACCCCGCGACCCGCATGGGCGCCATCGTGGATGACGTCCAGATGCGGCGGGTGCTGGGTTACATCGACGCGGGGCGCGCCGATGGCGCGCAGCTGCGTCTCGGCGGGCGCCAGGTGCGCCAGGAGTCCGGGGGCTTCTACATCGAACCCACGGTCTTCGACGGGGTGGCGCCGTCGATGAGCATCGCCCGCGAGGAGATCTTCGGGCCGGTGCTCTCCACGATCACTTTCAAGGGCGTGGACGAGGCCATCCGCATCGCCAATGACGTGATCTACGGTCTTGCCGCCGCCGTCTGGACCCGCGACATCAATACGGCGCACCGGACGGCCCGGGCGCTGCGGGCGGGAACGGTGTACGTGAACTGCTACGACGCCGACGACATCACCGTGCCCTTCGGGGGCTTCAAGCAGTCGGGCATCGGCCGCGACAAATCGCTGCATGCCTTCGACAAGTACACCGAGCTGAAGACCACCTGGATCGACCTGTCCTGAGCGTGCCAGCCTTTGATGCGCCGGTCGCCTTCGTGGACGTCGAAACCACCGGCGGACATCCCGCATGGCATCGCGTCACCGAGGTCGCGATCGTCGGCATGCGCGAGGGCGAGGTCGAATGGGAGTGGAGTTCGCTGGTCAACCCGGGAACTTCGATCCCCCCATCGATCCAGGTGCTCACCGGCATCAGCAACGAGATGGTCGCTGACGCGCCGCGTTTCGAGGATATCGCCGCCGAGGTCGAGCGACGCCTCGCGGGACGGCGTTTCGTCGCCCACAACGTCCGTTTCGACTACGGCTTCCTGCGTGCCGAGATGCGTCGTGCAGGGCGCGCCTACTCCGCGCCCGTGGCCTGCACCGTGCGTCTGTCCCGGCATCTCTATCCCGACGGGGGACGCCACAACCTCGATGCAGTGATCGCGCGGCACGGGCTGACCTGCGCGTCGCGGCACCGGGCGCTGCCGGATGCCCAGGTGCTGGCGCAGTTCTGGCGCGCGGTGCGGGCAGAGTGGCCCGCGGAGCGACTCGACGCGGCGCTCGAAGCGGTCGCGCGCCGTCCGTCGCTGCCCCCGCAGATTCCGGCTGATCTCGTGGACGAGTTGCCCGAGGCGCCCGGCGTGTACCGGTTCTTCGGCGAGGCGGGCGCGCTGATCTATGTCGGCAAGGCCAACAACCTGCGCGAACGCGTGCTGTCCCACTTCATGGCCGCAGGGCGCGATGCCAAGTCGCAGCGACTCTCGTCTCAGGTGCGGGACATCGAGTGGACCGAGACGGCGGGCGAGCTCGGCGCGCTGCTGCTCGAGGCGCGCCTGGTCCGCGAACTGCAGCCCGTTTACAACCGCCGGCTGCGCGGGGCCAGCGAAA
The DNA here is from genome assembly GCA_903938365.1 of uncultured Pseudomonadota bacterium. Lineage (GTDB taxonomy): Bacteria > Pseudomonadota > Gammaproteobacteria > Steroidobacterales > Steroidobacteraceae > UBA964. The sequence continues at coordinate 9,601 of CAJACZ010000022.1, forward strand.
ACTGGACCTGGGCGGTCGGTGACGATGGCCGGGCGCCCCGGCTCGTCGATCTTGCCGCCGAGTCGGCCGAGGGCGCGGACGTGTTCGGCCTGTATCGCACCGCAAAGCAGGCGCGGACCGCGCTCACCGGGATCGCGCGGGACGCGCGCCTGTGCCTGCGCGTGCTCGGACTCGAGCCCGGCACCACGGGTTCCTGCTTCGGCTACCAGGTCGGACGCTGCTCCGGCGCCTGCGTGGGCCGGGAGCCCGCGTTGCGCCACAACCTGCGCCTGAAGCTCACGCTCGCGCCCCACAAGCTCAAGGCCTGGCCTTATGCGGGCGCGATCGGCATCGAGGAGCGCGGCGCCACGGGCGACGTGCACCTGCACGTGGTCGACCAGTGGCAGCACCTCGGTACGCTGCTGCCGGAGAGCGGGCCGGCGGAACTGGCACGACCCGACCGCTTTGACGTCGATGTCTACCGCATACTCACTCGCTACCTCAAACCCGGCATGCGTGGCATCCGGCCCATGCCTGCACGGCACCCGGACGCTCCATGAATGAATCCCTGTATCAGTACCTCGCCAGCGTGCCGCGCGGCTTCGCGGACCTGCTGGCCCTGGAACTGACCGCGCTCGGAGCGCTCGACGTGCGCGAGCGCGGCAACGCGGTGGCTTTCACCGGCACGCTCGAGACCGGCTACCGTGCCTGCCTGGAGTCGCGCGTCGCGAGCCGTGTGTACCTGTCGATCATGCGCTTCGAGGCCGAGGACGACGCGGCCATCTACGCGGCGCTGCGCGGCATCGACTGGGCGTCCCATGTCGATCCGCGTTCCACGCTCGCCTGTGAATGGAGCGGACGTCACCCGGCGATCGGCAATACGCATTTCGGCACCTTGCGCCTCAAGGATGCGATCTGTGACTCGCTGCGTGACAGCGTCGGCAGCCGCCCGGACATCGCGACCGAGGAGCCAGGGCTGCGGGTCCATGCGCATGCCGTGGGCACGACCGTCACCGTTTCAATCGACCTGGCCGGAGAGGGCTTGCACCGCCGGGGCTGGCGTCTGGAGGCGGGTGAGGCGCCGCTGCGCGAAAACGTCGCGGCGGGCATCCTGCTGCGCGCCGGATGGCCGGCCATGGCCGCCGCGGGCGGTGCGTTCGTCGATCCGATGTGTGGCGCGGGCACGGTGCTCGTCGAGGCGGCCCTGATCGCGGCGGACGTGGCGCCCGGCCTGTCCCGGCGGTACTACGGGTTCCGGCGCTGGCGCCGCCATGATTCTGCGCTGTGGGATCGGCTGCATGCGGCAGCGGGAGCCCGAGCCGAGGCCGGACTCGCGGCAGCACGCGCACGCGCCGCCGTGCTGCTGGGCCGGGACACCGACCCGGCGATGCTGCGGCTGGCGCGCAGCAATGCCGAGCGGGCCGGAGTGGGCGACCTGGTCCGCGTGGAGCCGGGCGCACTGGCGGATGCCGCGCCGCCCGAGGCGGCCCCGGTCGGCCTGCTCTGCACCAATCCTCCTTATGGCGTGCGGCTCGGCGACTTCGAAGGGGCCAGGGCAGTCCACCAGGAACTCGGGCGGGTGCTGCGCGAACGCTTCGCGGGCTGGAAGGCCGCCGTGCTGACGGGCGACCCGCGCCTGGGGCTCGAACTAGGGCTGCGCGCCTCGCGCGTCCACACGGTGTGGAACGGCGCGATCGAATGCCGGCTGCTGCGCATCGACGTGGAAGCCGCGGCGCAGCGCGACCTGCGGCCCCAGCGCGGCCCGCAGATCGATGCGGCGCTCGCGCAGTCGGCGGGTGGCGTGATGTTCGGCAACCGCGTCGCCAAGAACCTGCGGACCTTGTCCTCATGGGCGCGCCGCGAGTCCGTGGGCTGCTACCGCATCTACGATGCCGACATGCCCGAATACGCGCTGGCCATTGATCTCTACACCGCGGCGGACGGCGCCGAACGGTGGCTCTACGTGCAGGAATACGCCGCGCCCCACGACATCCCGGAGGAGACCGTCCGGCGCCGGCGCAGCGAGGCGCTGGCCGCGCTGGTCGACACCACGGGCGTGCCGTCCGACCACGTCCACCTGCGCACGCGGCGCCGCAGCCGCCATGGCGAGCAGTACAGCAAGCGTGACGACAGCGGGCTGTTCCACGTCGTGGCCGAGGGCGGCCTGAAATTCCGGGTCAATTTCGGCGATTACCTCGACACCGGTCTGTTCCTCGACCATCGCGTGACGCGGGCGCGGCTGCGCGAACTGGCCCGTGGCCGGCATTTCCTGAACCTGTTCGCCTACACGGGCAGCGGTACGGTCTACGCGGCGGCCGGCGGCGCGGCCTCGACCACGACGGTGGACCTGTCGGCGACCTACCTGGACTGGGCGCGCGGCAATCTCGAGCTCAACGGTCTCTGGGGGCCGCAGCATCGGCTCGTGCAGGCCGATGCGCGCCAATGGCTGACGGATGCCGCGGAGCGTGGCGAGCGCTACGATCTGGTGTTCTGCGACCCGCCGACCTTCTCGAACAGCAAGCGCATGGAAGGCGTGCTCGACATCCAGCGCGACCACGCGGCCCTGATCGACGCCTGCATGCGCGTGCTCGAGCCGGGTGGCCTGCTGGTGTTCTCGACCAATGCGCAGCGCTTCAAGCTGGATCCGTGGCTCGCGGAACGCTATGCGATCCTCGACGTCAGCCGGCGCTCCGTGCCGCCGGATTTCGCGCGCAATACGCGGATCCACCAGTGCTACGAACTGGCCTTCGCCGGCCCGGCCGACGGTCCGTCCGGGGCGACGGCCGGGAGTCGGACAGGCTGAGCGCGCCGCTGGTCTTTGGACCGGCGTGCTGATTAAGGTTGCATCACATGAATCCGACAGGCGAAACCCCGATGTCCGCGCTCCGGCTCCGCTCCCTGGTCCTGGTGTTGTGCGCCGCGAGCCTGGCGGGCTGCAGCGGTGGCAAGCCGGGCGCTGCGACCGCCCCCGCAACCTCATCCATGACCGTCACCGTGGCTGCGCCGGTCCGCCAGGCCGTGGCACGGGAGGTGGTGGCCTCTGGCTCCGTGGCCGCCTGGCAGGAGATGTCGCTGGGCGTGGAACTGGCCGGCCTGCGCGTTTCGCAGGTCCTGGTCGAGGTGGGCAGCCGTGTCTCCGCGGGGCAGCCCCTGGTCCTGCTCGACCGGCGCACGCTGGAGGTGCAGGCGCGGCAGGCCGAGGCCAGCCTCGCGCAGGCGCGGGCGAGCCTGGAGCTGGCGCGTGCGCAGTCGGCGCGGGGCGACTCGCTACTCGAGCAGAAACTCATCTCCACGGCGAACTTCGATGAGCTGCGCGCCAACCTCGGCAAGGCTGCGGCGCAGCTGGCCGCGGCCGAGGCGGAACGCGATTCCTCGGTGCTGCGTCTCGGGTTCGCCACCCTGCGCGCGCCGTATGCGGGCATCGTTTCGGGCCGCAGCGTGCAGCCCGGGCAGGTCGTCAGCGCGGGCGCCGAGCTGCTGCGTCTGATCCGCGGCGGGCGCCTCGAATGGCGCGCGGAGGTCTCCGAATCCGATCTGCCGCGTATCCAGCCCGGCGCCGCCGTCCAGTTGCGCGGCCCGACCGGCGAGACCGTCGAGGGCCGCATCCGGGCCGTGTCGCCCGCCATCGATCCGCAGACGCGGACGGCCCTGATCTATGCGGACCTCCCGGCGCCGGGCAGCCTGCGTGCCGGCATGTTTGCCGAAGGACGGCTCGGGGTGGGCACGGCGGACGTGGTGGTGCTGCCGCGGCAGTCGGTCGTGTTCCGGGACGGCTATCCCTACGTGTTCGTGATCGGCAAGGAATCGCGCGTGGCGCAGCGTCGCATCGAGGTCGGCCAGTCCACCGGCGCGCAGGTCGAGATCCGCAGCGGCGTGGCCGCCGACGAAAGTGTCGTCGTGCGTGGCGCGGGCTTCCTTGGCGACGGTGACCTGGTCAAAGTCGTGGCTGGCAGCTGAGCCATGAACCTGTCGCTCTGGGGGATCCGCAACCCGCTGCCCGCGGCGCTCACCTTTGTGGTGCTGTGCATTGCAGGGTTGTACGGGCTGCGCCAGCTGCCGATCGCGCAGCTGCCGGACATCGCGCTGCCCACCGTCCAGATCACGATGACCCTGCCGGGCGCCACGCCGTCACAGATCGAAACCGACGTGACGCGCCGGGTCGAGGACGCCGTCGCCAGCATTCCGGACATCGACAAGATCGTCTCGGCCGTGAGCGAGGGCAGCTCCGTCACCCGCATCGAGTTCGAGCTCGGACGCGACATCGAGGCGGCGCTCGACGAAGTCCGCGATGCGGTGAGCCGCGTGCGCAGCGACCTGCCGGCCGATGTCGAGGAGCCGGCCATCGTCCGGCTGAACCTGATCGGCGGCACGCTGCTCGCCTACGCGGTCCAGTCGGATCGCCTGGCCCCCGACGAATTGTCCTGGTTCGTGGACGACGTGGTCGCCAAGGCGCTCTACGGGGTCGAAGGTGTCGGCGTCGTGGCGCGCAGCGGCGGCATCGACCGCGAAGTCCGCGTCGACCTGCGGCCCGAAGCCCTCCAGGCGCTCGGCGTCACCGCCGGGGCGGTGTCCCAGCAACTCGCCCGGCTGCAGCTCGAGCGTCCGGGTGGTCGCACCACGGCGGGCGGCAGCGAGCAGGCCGTGCGGACGGTGTCGACGGTGCGTTCAGCGGCCGACCTCGAGAACTACCCGATCTACCTGGCCGACGGTCGCGCGGTGCGGCTGTCGGCGCTGGCGCGCGTCACCGACGGCGCTGCACAGCAGCGCTCGAGCGCGTGGCTGGGCGAGAAGGAAGTCGTGAGCGTCTCGTTGCGCCGCACCCGCGGATCCAGCGAAGTGGCGGTGGGCGAGGGCGTGCGGTCGCGCATCGAGCGGCTGCAGCAGGAATATCCCCATGTCCGCTTCGTCGAGGTGGCCTCCAGCGTGGAGAACGCGAGCGCGTCCTATCGCTCGTCGATGATCATGCTGCTCGAGGGGGCCGTGCTGGCGGTCATCGTGGTGTGGTTCTTCCTGCGCGACTGGCGAGCGACGTGGATCTCGGCGCTGGCGCTGCCGCTCTCCGTGATCCCGACTTTCGGCCTGATGCACTGGTTCGGTTTCTCGCTGAACCTGCTCTCGCTGCTCGCACTGGCCGTGGTGGTCGGTGTGCTGGTCGACGATGCCATCGTCGAGGTCGAGAACGTCGCGCGTCATCGCGCAATGGGCAAACCGCCCCTGCAGGCCGCCATCGAGGCCTCCGACGAGATCGGCACCGCCGTCATCGCCACCTCGGCGACGCTGGCTGCCGTGTTCGTGCCGGTGGCGTTCATGCCCGGCGTGACCGGCAAGTTCTTCCGGGAGTTCGGCTGGACGGCTGCGGGGGCGGTGCTGTTCTCGCTGCTGGTGGCGCGCCTGCTGACGCCGATGCTGGCGGCCTTCTACATGAAGGGCGAGCCGCGTGCGGCGACCGACACGCCGCTGGTCCGCCGCTATATCGGCTGGGTCGAACTCGCGCTGGCGCATCGGCGCTGGGCGCTGGCGCTCGCCATGCTGACCTTCATCGGCTCGCTTGCGCTGGTGCCGCTGATCCCCAAGACCTTCCTGCCGCCCACTGACGCCTCGCGCGTGCAGCTCCAGGTGGAGCTGCCGCCCGGCGCGCGGCACGCAGATACGCTCGAGCTCGCGCGCGAGGTCCGGGCGCGGCTGGCCGCCGTGCCGGAGCTGGTCAGCGTGTTCACGACCCTGGGCGGCGAGGGCAGCGAGACCATGGGCGGCGGGCTTTCGTTCGGCGAGGTGCGCAAGGCCTCGCTGACCCTGGAGTTCGACCGCGAGCGCGAGCGCGACAGCGCGCAGCTCGAGGAAGCGGTGCGTGAGCTGCTGCGCGACCTGCCCGGCGCGCGCGTGAGCTTTGCCGCGGCGGGGCCGGGCGATCGCTTGAGCCTGGTGCTGGCGGGGCGCGACTCCGAGCTGCTCGGCTCGGCGTCCCGTGAGCTCGCCGCGGCGATCCGGACGCTGCCCGGGCTGGGCACGGTCACGACCTCGGCTTCGCTGTTGCGTCCCGAGATCGTCATCCGGCCCGACCCGGCGCGCGCGGCCGATCTAGGCGTGTCCACGGTGGACATCGCCGACGCGGCGCGCATCGCGACCAGCGGCGATTTCCGCCAGCGCCTCGCGAAGCTCAACCTCGCCGAACGCCAGGTGCCGATCCGCGTGCAGCTGGCGGACCAGTCGCTCGGCGATGTGGCGGTACTGCGCCAGTTGCGGGTGCCGGGGGCGAACGGTCCGGTGCCCCTGTCCGCGGTCGCGGACATCCGCGAGAGCAGCGGGCCGGCGCGCATCGACCGCCTTGATCGCGAGCGCAACGTCACCGTGGGCGCGGAGCTCAACGGCCGGCCGCTCGGTGAGGTGATGGCGGAGGTGCGGAAGCTCGAGGCCGCGCAAACCCTGCCGCCCGGGGTCCGACTGCTGGCGTCGGGCGATTCCCAGTCATTCGTCGAACTGTTCCTCGGCTTTGCCCTCGCGATGCTCGCCGGAGTGGTCTGCGTCTATCTGGTCCTGCTGCTGCTGTTCAACAGTGTCACCCAGCCGTTGATCATCCTCGCCGCCGTGCCGCTCTGCGGCGGCGGAGCGTTCGGCGCGCTGCTGCTCACTGGGTATGCGCTGTCGCTGCCGTCGCTGATCGGCCTGCTGCTGTTGACCGGCATCGCGACCAAGAACTCGATCCTGATCGTGGACTACGCCATCCTCGGCGAGCAGGCAGGCATGCCGCGGCGCGAGGCCTTGCTGGAGGCCTGCCGCAAGCGGGTGCGTCCCGTGATCATGACCACCCTGGCAATGGGCGCGGGCATGCTGCCGATTGCGCTGGGCCTGGGCGCCGACGGTGGGTTCCGTGCGCCGCTCGGGGTTTCGGTGATCGGGGGCCTGATCACCTCGACGCTGCTCTCCCTGGTGGTGGTGCCTGCGGCCTACTCGATGATCGCCGACCTCGGCGACCGCTGGCGCCAGCGGCGCGGCGCTCCCGTTACAGCAGGTCCTTGAGCCGGTACCACAGCATCGCGAGCATCAGTGCGGGGCGACGCAGCGCGGCGCCTCCGGGAAATTCCCGGTGCTCGATGCGCCCGAACACGTCGAAGCGCTCCGCGGTGCCTGCTATGGCTTCGGCGAGCAGGTGGCCGGCGACGCCGGTCAGCGCGATGCCGTGGCCCGAAAAGCCCTGCAGGTAGAACACGTCGGGTTCCAGCCGGCCGAAGTCCGGCGCACGGTTCAGCGTGATGTCGACCAGCCCGCCCCAGGCGTAGTCGATGGCCGTGTCGGCCAGTTGCGGGAACACCTGCAGCATGCGCGCGCGCGTGGCCGGTGCGGTGAAGGGGTCCACGCCCGAGTAGCTGACGCGGCCACCGAAGAGCAGCCGATGGTCCGATGAGAGGCGGAAATAGTCGAGGACCCAGTTGATGTCGCTCACCGCCGCCCGGTTGCGGATCAGCGCCGCGGCGCGCTCTGCGCCCAGCGGTTCGGTGGCGATGATGTAGGTGCCCACGCCGATGATGCGCCGCGCCAGCGCGGGGGCGAGCGGTCCGAGCCACGCATTGCCGCAGAGCGCGAGCGACCGGCAGCGCACGAGGCCCCCGCCTGCGGTGCCGACCTCGAGGCGGCCGTCGCGGCGCTGGTAGCCCAGCGCGCGACTGTCCTCGAAGATGCGGACGCCTGCAGCGGTCGCCGCCGCCGCCAGGCCGAGCGTGTATTTGAGCGGATGCAGGTGACCGCCCGCCGAGTCCAGCGTCCCGCTGATGTAGCGCTCGCTGTCGATGAGCTGGCGCGTTTCGTCGCGCTCGACCATGCGCACCGACGTATAGCCATAGCGGGAATGAAGTTCCTCGACTTCGTTGCGCAGTTCGCGGTCCTGGCGCGCCTTGATGGCCACGTGCATCTGGCCTTCGACGTAGTCGCAATCGATGGCATGTTGCGCGATCAGCTCGCGTTGCAGGCGCAGCCCCTCGACGCTGATGTCCCAGATGCGGCGCGCGTCCGCCGCGCCCGCGAGGCGCTCCAGCCTGGCCTGGCCGCAGGCCACGCCGACGATGGCCTGGCCGCCACTGCGGCCGGAGGCACCCCAGCCGATGCGCTCCGCTTCGACCAGGACTACGCGGTAGCCGCGCTGGGCCAGGTGCAGCGCGGTGGAGCAGCCGGCGATGCCGCCGCCCACGACGCAGACGTCGCAGTCCGCCTCGCCCCGCAGCGGAGGGTGGGCGGCTGCGCCGCCGGCTGAGGCCGCGTACCAGGACCCGGCGAGGCGTTCGCGCTTCACGCTCAGATGGCGCCCATGTACCACTCGACCTCGAGCGGACTCACGTAGGAATTGAACTCGTCGAGTTCGGCCTGCTTGACCGTGGCATAGAGCTGGCTGAAGGGCCTGCCCAGGTATTCGCCGGCGAGGCGGCTGCCGCGGAAGCGCTCGATGGCGGTGGCCCAGTGCGTGGGCAGCGGCTCCCCGGACTGCTGGTAGGCGTTGCCGCTGAGCGCCGGCGGCGGCTCCTGGCCCGCGGAGATACCGAGATGCATGCCGGCCAGCATCCACGCGACCACCAGGTAGGGGTTGGCGTCGGCGCCAGCGAGGCGGTGTTCGATGCGGCGGTTGCGTGCGTCGCTCATGGGAATCCGGAGCGCGGAGCCGCGGTTGTTGATCGACCAGGACGGGATCATGGGCACATACGATTCGGGGCGGAAGCGCCGATAGGAGTTCGGCCCCGGCGCGCAGATCGCCATGCCTTCGCCCAGGGTGCCGAGCAGCCCCGCGATGGCGTGGCGCAGGTCGGCGCACTGCGCGGGTTCCTCGCATTCGAAGATGTTGCGGCCACCCGCGTCGAGCACGCTGGCGTGCACGTGCAGGCCGGAGCCTGCCATGTCGCGGTAGGGCTTGGCCATGAACGTCGCGTCCCAGCCGCGCGCCCGGGCGACGCTGCGCACCACGCGCTTGAAGCGCAGGGCCTGGTCGCAGGCCAGCAGGGCGTCGGGCTGGTGCGCCAGGTTCACTTCGAACTGTCCGGGGCCGTATTCCGCCAGCGCGGTGGTCGCGGGAATGTCCTGGACGTGGCAGGCCCGGTCGATCTCCGCCAGCACCTCCGAGAACTCGTTCAGGTCGGTCATCGAGTTGATCTGCGTGCGGAACTCGCGCCGTCCGGTCAGCGGCAGCGGGGGTGGCTGCGGCTGCCCTGCAGCGGTGCGCTCGCGATCGATGAAATAGAACTCGTACTCGATGGCCACTACAGGGGTCAGGTTGAGCCGGTGGAAGCGATCCATGACGCGCGCCAGCACCTGCCGCGGGTCGCCGAAGAACGGGCGGCCATCATGTTCGTACATCGACACCTGGAGCTGCGCCACACCGTCCCGGAGCCAGGGCACCGGCACCAGTGAGCGGGGCAGGGGGCGACAGGGCCGGTCTGCGTCGCCCTCGTCGAAGCCGAGCCCGGTCTGCTGCACGGTGCCACCGAGCACGTCGAGCGCGAACAGGGAGCCGGGCAGGGGCATGCCTTCGCGGTAGACGGCGGCGATGCTGCTGAGATCGATGCGCTTGCCGCGCTCGACAGTGTTCAGGTCGTTGAGGAACACGTCGAAGAAACGCGTGCCCGGGTGCCGCTCAAGGAAGGCGGAGATCTCGGTCGGGAGGGGGTCGGTCATGATCGGATGCCCTGCGCGCCGCGGGCGGGCGCCTGCGTGGATTTGTCGAGGATAAGGGCGTCGCGGATGCGCGGCAACCGGACCTCATATGAAACATGTATTTAGAGCTTACTTCTAAAACATTCGGGAGATTCTCCGCGGGCCCTGATCCGGTTCCGGTGGTTGTGCTTTAATGCATGGCGCGTCCCGCACAGCTCGCGGGCATGCGTTTCCCGATGTCAGCCCGTCCCGTCATAGGCCTACCCGCCGACCGCCGCATGCTTGGTCTCCACCCGTTTCACGCGGTCGGGGAGAAGTACGTGCACGCCGTCGCCCGGGCGGCCGCGGCGCTGCCGCTGCTCATTCCCGTGCTGCCCGAGCCGCTCGATCCCGAAGAGATCCTGGGCGCCGTCGACGGACTGCTGTTCACGGGGAGTCCGTCCAACGTCGAGCCCGGCCGCTACGGGGGTGACCCGAGTGAGCCCGGCACGCTGCACGACCCTGAACGGGACGCGACCACGCTGGCGCTGATTCCGCTGGCCATCGCGCGGGGTATCCCGGTGCTCGGCATCTGTCGCGGCTTCCAGGAGATGAACGTCGCCTTTGGTGGCACACTCTGGCAGAAGGTCCACGAAGTGCCGGGCATGCTCGACCACCGCGAGGACAAGTCGCAGACGCTCGAAACGCAGTACGAAGCCGTGCACGAGGTCCTGCTCGAGCCCGGCAGCCCGCTGCATCAGTGGAGCGGCGGTGCCCCGCGGATCCGCGTCAATTCGCTGCATGCCCAGGGCGTGCGCGTGCTGGGCGCCGGCCTGCGGGCCGAGGCGCGTGCGCCGGACGGGCTGATCGAGGCGTTCAGCGTCGAGGGTGCCGCGTCGTTCGCCCACGCGGTGCAGTGGCACCCGGAGTGGCGGGTGATGGGCAATGAATTCTCGCTGGCCCTGTTTGCCGCTTTCGGTGCGGCGGCAGGGCGGCGTGCCGCGACCCGCCGGGTCGCCCAAGGAGGCTAGTCCACATGCCGAACGATATTTCCCAGTTCTTCCGCGACCACGGTATCCAGGAAGTCGAGGCCATCATCCCTGACATGGCAGGCATCGCCCGGGGCAAGGTCATGCCGGCGGAGAAATTCGCCGAGGACCAGGGCATGCGGCTGCCCGAGAGCATCTTCCTGCAGACCGTGACCGGTGATTACCCGGAAGACTCGAGCAGCGCCATGAGTCCGGCGGAAATCGACATCATCCTGAAACCCGATGCCCGCACGGTGCGGCGGGTGCCCTGGGCGTCCGAACCCACCGCGCAGGTGATCCACGACTGTTTCTATTCGGACGGGCGGCGCGTGAAGATGGCGCCGCGCGAAGTCCTGCGGCACGTCCTGGACCTCTATGCCCAGAAAGGCTGGGAGCCGGTGGTGGCGCCCGAACTCGAGTTCTACCTGGTCGAGCCGAACATCGACGCCGACTATCCGCTCAAGCCGCCGGTGGGCCGCTCGGGCCGCTCCGAGCCCGGCCGGCAGTCCTACAGCATCGCGGCGGTCAACGAGTTCGATCCGCTGTTCGACGACATGTACCAGTTCTGTGAAGACCAGGACATCGCCATCGACACGCTCATCCACGAGGATGGGCCCGCGCAGATGGAGATCAACCTGCTGCACGGCAACGCCATGGATCTCGCCGACCAGGCCTTCATGTTCAAGCGCACCGCCCGTGAAGCGGCGCTGCGGCACAAGATGTACGCGACCTTCATGGCCAAGCCGCACGCCAAGGAACCGGGCAGCGCCATGCACATCCACCAGAGCGTGGTGGACATGCAGACCGGGAAAAACGTCTTTTCGGCCGCCGACGGCGGCCCCACGCAGCTGTTCTTCTCCCACATCGCCGGGCTGCAGCGCTACCTGCCGGCGGCCATGGCGCTGCTTGCGCCGAACGTGAACTCCTACCGGCGCATCACGCGCTTCCAGGTCGCGCCGATCAACGTGCAGTGGGGTTACGACAACCGCACCGCCGGGCTGCGGGTGCCCATGTCGGAGCCGCAGTCGCGCCGCGTCGAAAACCGGCTCTCCGGCGCGGACGCCAACCCTTACCTGGCGAAGGCGGCCTCGCTGGCCTGCGGCTATCTGGGCATGGTGCAGGGACTCGAGCCCAGCGAGCCGATCGCCGGCAGCGCCCACGACCTGCCGTTCTCGCTGCCGCGCAACCTCGACGAGGCGATCCGGCGGCTGCGCGAGTGCGAGGCCCTCATCGACATCCTCGGCGAGGCGTTCGTGAACGCCTTCACGCTGGTGAAGGAAGCGGAGTACGAAGTGTTCCTCCAGGTGATCAGCTCCTGGGAACGCGAGCACCTGCTGCTCAACGTATGAGCACCGCCGCCGAAACCGCCCGCTGGCGCGCGCTGGATGCCGCGCACTACCTGCATCCTTTCACGGACCACAAGTCGCTGGCCGACCGCGGCACGCGGATCATCACGCGCGCCGACGGGGTCTATCTGTACGACTCGGAGGGCAACCGCATCCTCGACGGCATGTCCGGCCTCTGGTGCGTGGCGCTCGGCTACGGGCGGCGCGAACTCGCCGAGGCGGCCTATCGGCAGATGCTCGAGCTGCCCTACTACAACAGCTTCTTCCAGTGCGCCAACCCGCCGGCGATCGAGCTCGCCGCGACGCTCGCGCGACTGGCGCCGCCACAGTTCAACCGCGTGTTCTTCACCGGTTCCGGCAGCGAGGCCAACGACACCATGGTGCGCATGGTCCGCCGTTACTGGGAGCTGCGCGGCGAGCCCGGGCGGCAGGTGATCATCAGCCGCTGGAACGGCTACCACGGCAGCACGATGGCCGGCGCCTCGCTCGGCGGCATGAAGGCGATGCACGCGCAGGGCGGGTTGCCCATACCGGGCATCGTGCACATCGAGCAGCCCTACTGGTTCGAGTGCGGCGGCGACCTCGATCCGGACGAGTTCGGCCTGCGCGCGGCGCGCGCACTGGAGGCGAAGATCCTGGAGCTCGGTCCGGGCAAGGTGGCCGCGTTCATCGCGGAGCCCGTGCAGGGTGCCGGCGGCGTGATCATCCCGCCGCGCACCTACTGGCCGGAGATCCAGCGCATCGTCGACCGTTACGGAATCCTGCTGGTGTCCGACGAGGTCATCTGCGGCTTCGGCCGCACCGGCAGCTGGTTCGGTTGTGAGCATTACGGCACGCGTCCTGATTTCATGACACTGGCCAAGGCGATCACCTCGGGCTACCTGCCGCTGGGTGCCCTGATGGTCAGCGACCGGGTCGCCGAGGTGCTGGTCGGGCGGGGCGGCGAGTTTGCCCACGGCTTCACCTACTCAGGCCACCCGGCCGCCGCGGCCGTCGCCCTCGCCAACCTCGGCATCATGGAGCGGGAGGGTATCGTCGATCGGGTGGGGCGCGAGCTGGCGCCCTACTGGGCTGCGCGCTGGCAGGAACTCGCGGCCCATCCGCTGGTGGGCGAGGCCCGCAGCCTGGGGCTGTTCGGGGCGCTCGAGCTCGTGCCGCGCAAGACTTCGCGGGCCTTCTTCCCGGAGCGTGGCTCGGTCGGGACGCGGTGCCGCGACATCTGCATCCGCAACGGGCTGGTGATGCGGGCGGTGTGGGACACCATGATCGTCGCGCCGCCGCTCGTGATCACCCACGCGGAGATCGACGAGCTGGTGTCCAAAGTGGTGCGTTCGCTGGACGATCTGCACCACGAACTGCGCGGCGAAGGCCGGGTCTGAGGACTCGCTCCACGTCGGCCTTTCCTGCCCGGTTGCGCTGCGTTATAAGAACAGAACACGCTGACCGGCGTTGATCCAGATGCACCCAAGGGGAGAACCGGAACAATGAACACGAACGCCCGCCTGGCGCTGCTGGGCCTGTCCGCCACCCTTTTGCTGGCCGCTTGCGGCAGCAAGCCGGCTGAGCAGGAAAAGGTCCTGAACGTCTACAACTGGTCCGACTACATCGCGCCCGACGTCATCGCCGAGTTCACCAAGGAAACCGGCATCAAGGTCAACTACGACGTCTTCGACTCCAACGAGATGCTCGAGACCAAGCTGCTGGCGGGCAACACCGGCTACGACCTGGTCGCCCCGTCCGCCTCGTTCCTGTACCGCCAGATCAAGGCGAACGTGCACCAGAAGCTCGACAAGTCGAAGCTCGGCAACCTGGGGAACCTCGACGAGTCGATCACCCAGCGCATCACCGCCTTCGATCCGGGCAACGAGCACTCGGTCAACTACATGTGGGGCACGTCGGGCGTCGGCTACAACGTCGCCAAGATCGCTGAGCGCATGCCGGACGCCCCCGTGAACAGCTTCGCGATGTTCTACGATCCGGCCGTGGTGTCGAAGTTCGCCGACTGCGGCGTGACGCTGCTGGATGCGCCCGGCGAGGTGCTCGGCACGGTGCTGATCTACCTCGGCAAGGATGCGAACAGCGAATCCCCCGAGGACCTGGCCGCGGCCGAAAAAGTCCTCGCGGCCGTCCGTCCCTTCATCCGCAACTTCAATTCCTCGAAGTACATCGAGGACCTGGCCAACGGCGAATCCTGCCTGGCACTCGGCTGGTCAGGCGACGTGCTGCAGGCGCAGACCCGCGCCACCGAAGCGGGCAAGGGCGTCGAGGTCAACTACAACATTCCGAAGGAAGGCGCGGTGATGTTCTTCGACCAGCTGGCGATCCCGGCGGATGCCAAGAACGTCGACAACGCCTATGCGTTCATCAACTTCCTGCTGCGTCCGGAAGTGGCGGCCAAGAACAGCAATTACATCAGCTTTGCCAACAGCAACAAGGCTTCGACGCCGATGATCGACAAGGCGGTGCTGGACAACCCGAACGTCTATCCGCCCGCCGAGATGATGGCCAAGCTGGTGCCCGACATGCCCGAGTCCGATGACTTCCAGCGGCAGTTGACCCGTGTCTGGACCAGGGTCAAGACGGGACAGTAGTCACAGGCGGCGTCGGCATGGCCGAAAAATCCGTAGACCGGTCCAGCGAGTACGTCCGGATCGAGGGCGTGACGCGGCGCTTCGGCGATTTCGTCGCCGTCGACAACGTCTCGCTCAGCATCTACAAGGGCGAGATCTTCTGCCTGCTCGGGGGTTCCGGCTGCGGGAAGACCACGCTGCTGAGGATGCTGGCGGGGTTCGAATCGCCGACCTCGGGGCGCATCCTCATCGACGGGCAGGACATGGCCGACACTCCGCCGTACGAGCGGCCCGTCAACATGATGTTCCAGTCCTACGCGCTGTTTCCCCACATGTCCGTGGAGCGGAACGTCGCCTTCGGTCTCGAGCAGGAAGGGCTCTCGAAGGGCGAGATCGCGCGCCGTGTCGGCGAGATGCTCGACATCGTCAAGCTCGGTGAGTTCGCGCGGCGCAAGCCCCACCAGCTCTCGGGTGGCCAGCGGCAGCGGGTTGCGCTCGCCCGCGCGCTCGTCAAGCGTCCCAAGCTGCTGCTGCTGGACGAGCCGCTCGGCGCCCTGGACCGCAAGCTCCGCGAGCACACGCAGTTCGAGCTCATCAACCTGCAGGAACAGCTCGGCGTCACCTTCATCGTGGTCACCCACGACCAGGAAGAGGCGATGACCCTGGCCTCGCGCATCGGCGTGATGAACAAGGGCCAGATCGTGCAGGTCGGCACCCCCGTGGATATCTACGAGTTCCCGAACTCCAGGTTCGTGGCGGATTTCATAGGCTCCGTGAACATGTTCGAGGGCCAGCTCGCCGAGGACGAGCCCGGCTACGTGCGGATCCGCTGCCCGGATCTCGAGGCGCCCGTCTTCATCAGCCACGGCATCAGCGCGGCGCCCGATGCCCGCGTCTCCGTGGCCATACGTCCCGAGAAGATCTCGATGACCCGCGAGTCGCCTGCGGGCACCGAGAACCGCGCGGTCGGAACCGTCAAGGAGATCGCCTACATGGGCGACATGTCGGTCTATCTCGTGCGCCTGGATTCCGGACGGATGGTGCGCGTCACCATCCCGAACGTCGAGCGGCACGACGAGCGGATCGTATGGGAGGAGAGGGTGCACCTGTCCTGGGATCCCTCCAGCCCGGTTGTGTTGAGCCAGTAGCGCATGGCGGCTTCCCGCGCTGACGCCCGGATGCCTGCGGCCCTGACATCGGGTCGGCTGGGGCCGCTGATGTCCCTGTTCTACCAGTACGGTCCGCCGCGCTGGTCCCGCTACGTGCGCGAGAACTGGTCCGGCCAGCGCGTCGTGATCGCGGTGCCGTTCCTCTGGCTGCTGCTGTTCTTCGTCGTCCCGTTCCTGATCGTCTTCAAGCTGTCCTTTTCGGAGGTCAGGGTCGCGATGCCGCCCTATGCCCCGCTGTTCGAATGGCTGGAAGAGGGGCGGCGCCTCGTCGCCACACTGGACCTGGGCAACTACGCTTACCTGCTGACCGATTCGCTGTACGCCAACACCTTCCTGTATTCGATCAAGGTGGCGGCCATCTCCACGCTGCTTGCGCTGCTGATCGGTTACCCGATGGCCTATGCCATCGCGCGCTCCGGCCCGACCGCACGCAACCTGTTCCTGATGCTGATCATCCTGCCGTTCTGGACGTCGTTCCTGCTGCGGGTCTACGCGTGGATCGGGCTCCTCAAGACCGACGGCGTGATCAACAGCGTGCTGCTGTCCATGGGCGTGATCGACCGGCCACTGACGCTGCTGTACACGGACTTCGCCGTCTACGTCGGCATCGTGTACTCCTACCTGCCGTTCATGATCCTGCCCCTGTACTCCAACCTCGAGAAGCACGACCTCACGCTGCTCGAGGCCGCGGCCGACCTGGGCGCGCGGCCGATCCGGGCCTTCCTGTCCGTGACCCTGCCGCTGTCGATGCCGGGCGTGGTGGCGGGCTGCCTGCTGGTGTTCATTCCCGCGGTGGGCGAGTTCGTGATCCCCTCCCTGCTGGGCCGATCCGACCAGCTGATGATCGGCAAGGTGCTGTCGGACGAGTTCTTCGCCAATCGCGACTGGCCAGTCGCGAGCGCGGTGGCGATCGTGCTGCTGCTGCTGCTGCTGCTGCCGATCCTGCTGTTCCAGCGCTACCAGAACCAGGAACTCGCGGCGGCCCGGCGATGAGGCTTCCGGCATGAAATCACGCGGCTGGTTCCGGAATTCCGCCCTCGCGCTCGGGATGGCGTTCCTGTACGTCCCGATCCTCACCATGATCTTCTTCTCGTTCAACAACTCGAAACTCGTCACGGTGTGGGACTCGGCCAACTCGCCCACGCTCAAGTGGTATGGCCTGCTGTTCGAAAACCAGCAGATCCTCGGGGCCGCCTGGGTGTCCATCAAGGTCGCTGCGCTCACGGCCAGCGGCGCGGTGGTCCTCGGAACGCTGGCGGGCCTGGTGCTGGTCCGCTTCGGGGCCTTCCGTGGCCGCGCGATGCTCTCGGCGATGACCACGGCCCCCCTGGTGATGCCCGAAGTGATCACGGGCCTTTCACTGCTGCTGCTGTTCGTGGCGCTCGAGCAGCTCACCGGGTGGCCCGCAGGGCGTGGTGTGCTGACCATCACGATCGCGCACATCACCTTCGCGATGGCCTATGTGACCGTGATCATCCAGTCGCGGCTGGCGGGGTTCGACGATTCCCTGGAGGAGGCGGCCCTCGACCTCGGCGCGAGGCCCGCCAGGGTGTTCTTCTCCATCACGCTGCCCCTGATCCTCCCCGCGATCATTTCGGGCTGGCTGCTCGCCTTCACGCTATCATGGGACGACGTGGTGATCGCCCAGTTCGTGGCGGGACCGAGTTCCTCGACGCTGCCCATGGTGATCTTCTCCAAGGTCAGGCTCGGCGTCAGTCCCGATATCAACGCCCTGGCCACGATCATGGTGCTGATCGTCGCGCTGGGTGTCGTGGTGTCCACCCTGTTCATGAGGCGCCAGGAGCGACAGAGGTTGCGCGAGGAGCAGATGGCCCGCGCCGGAGAACCGTGAGCACGGTGCTGCTCGGCGTCGATGTCGGCGGCTCCTCGATCAAGCTGGCGCCGGTGGACGTCGAGCGTGGCTGCCTCGCGGGTGCCCTCGAGACCCTGCCCCTGCCGCAACCCTCCACGCCGACCGCCGTCATCGAGGCCGTGTTGTCCTCCGGCTCCGCGCGCCTGACCCAAGGGCCGCTCGGGCTGGGGTTTCCCTCGGTGATCAAGGCGGGCAGGGCGCTGACTGCCGCCCACGTGCATCCCTCCTGGATCGGCGCCGACGCGGGCAGTCTGCTGCAGTGCGCCTCGGGCAGGCCCTGCACGGTGCTGAATGATGCGGACGCGGCGGGCATCGCCGAGATGCGCTTCGGGGCGGGCCGCGGCCTCGAGGGGGCGGTATTCGTGCTGACCTTCGGCACCGGCATCGGCTCGGCGCTGTTCATCGAGGGCCGGCTCCTGCCGAACACCGAGCTGGGCCACCTGTCCATCCCGGGCATCGATGGAATGGATGCCGAGCAGTACGCGTCCGCGCGGACCCGGACGCGGCTCTCGCTGGGCTGGTCGGAGTGGGCGTCACGGGTGAACCGCTACCTCGCCGAACTGCAGCGCCTGGTCTGGCCCGAGGCCATCATACTGGGAGGCGCCGTGAGCGAGCACTTCGAAGAATGGGGTCCTTACCTCGACTCGCCGGCCCGGATCCTGCCAGCGCAGCTGCGCGTCCAGGCCGGGGTGATCGGCGCGGCGCTCGCGGCCGCGGCTCGCTACACTCCCTGAGCGTGCCGCAACTGGCGCGGGCGGAACCCATCTTGCGCAGCAAGCTTCCCGACGTCGAAACGACGATCTTCACCGTGATCTCCCGGCGTGCCGCCGAGACGGGCGCGCTGAACATCGGCCAGGGCTTCCCCGACTTTCCGGTCGATCCGCGGCTTCTCGAGGCGGTGTCGGCGGCGATGTCCGAGGGTCGCAACCAGTACGCACCGGGAGACGGTGTGCCTGAGTTGCGCGAGGTCATCGTCGACAAGCTGCGGCAGGCGCACGGCGTCGTCGCGGATCCCGGCTCCGAGGTCACCGTCACCTGCGGTGGCACCGAAGCCCTGTTCTCGGCGATCCTGGCCACGGTGTCGCAGGGCGACGAAGTCATCGTGTTCGACCCGGCTTACGATTCCTACGAACCCGCGGTGCGTCTGGCGGGTGGACGCTGCCTGCGGCTGGCGCTGCAGGCGCCGGGTTTCCGCATCGACTGGCAACAGTTTCGCGCAGCGCTCACTGCCCGGACGCGCCTCGTCATCCTCAACAATCCGCAGAACCCGTCCTGCGTGGCGCATTCGCGCGCCGACCTCGATGCGCTGGCGGAGGCGATCCGCGACCGCGACATCCTCGTGCTCGCCGACGAGGTGTACGAGCACGTCGTGTTCGACGGCGCACGCCATGCCTCGGTGACCGCCCATCCGGAACTCCGCGAGCGCAGTTTCGCGGTGTTTTCCTTCGGCAAGACCCTGCATGCCACTGGCTGGCGCGTGGGCTATTGCGTGGCGCCGGCCGCGCTGTCGCGCGAGTTCCGCAAGGTGCACCAGTTCAATACCTTCACCATCGCAACGCCGCTGCAGCATGGGATCGCGCGGTATCTCGCCGCCCATCCTGAATCCTGGCGCGGCCTCGCGGACTTCTTCCAGCGCAAGCGTGACCTGCTGACCGGCGCTCTGGCGGGCAGTGGTTTCGCACCCCTGCCGGCGAGCGGGACCTATTTCCAGCTCGTGGACTATGCGGCCTTGTCCTCCGAGCCCGATCTGGCCTTCTGCGACCGGCTGATCCGCGAAGCGGGAGTCGCCGTGATTCCGCTCTCGCCGTTCTACGAGGCCCGTCCCCGCCTGACCCTGCTGCGGCTCTGCTCTGCGAAGCGCGACGAGACGCTGCTCGAGGCCGCGCGGCGTCTGCAGGTTTTTGCGGCGCGGCTGCGGCAGGCTGCGCCATGAGCAAGCGCCGGACGCTGCCGTGACGCTGCGGGTGACGCTCCTGCAGCGGCCGCTTGCCTGGGAAGATCCGGCGGCCAACCTCGCGGCGTTCGACGCGGCGCTGGATCCGCTGGCGGGCGGCACGGACCTCGTGGTGCTGCCGGAAATGTTCACGACCGGCTTCAGCATGGATACCGCCGGGCACTGCGAGGACGAGTCCGGGCCCGGCGTGCAGTGGCTGCAGCACAGCGCCCGCCGCCTCGATGCGGCGGTCGTCGGCAGCGTGATGACCCGCGCCGGGGGCCGGCACGTCAACCGGGCATGGTTCGCACTGCCGGATGGTCGACTGTTCCACTACGACAAGCGCCACCTGTTCCGGATGGGCCGTGAGCACGAACACTTCGATCCGGGGAGCAGCCGGCTCGTGGTGGAATTCCGCGGCTGGCGCATCGCGCCGCTGGTCTGCTACGACCTGAGGTTTCCGGTCTGGAGCCGCCGTTCGCCCGACTTCGACTACGACCTGCTGCTCTATGTCGCCAACTGGCCGGCGCGGCGCTCCTTCGCATGGCAGTCATTGCTGGTGGCGCGTGCGATCGAGAACCAGGCCTATGTGGCCGGCGTGAACCGCACGGGCACCGACGGCCTCGGCGTTGGCTACGCCGGGCACAGCGCCGTGCATGATTTCCTCGGGGCCACGCTGGCGGGCGCCGCAGAGGTGGCCACCTCGGTCACCGCCGGGCTCGACCTCGCGGCCCTGCGTGGCTTCCGCGCGGGATTCCCCGCTCAACTCGACGCCGACCGCTTCACGATTTCCTGATGGTGACCCACCGATGAAAAGAGAAACCCGAGTCAATCATCCGCCGCGTGTCGAGGTGCCGGCGGACAACCGGCCGCTGACGATGCCGATCTACCAGAACGTGAAGTGGGAGTTCGAGAGCATCGAGGACACGCTGCAGGCGTTCCGCGGCGAGCGTCCAGGGTTTTTCTATTCCCGCGCCGGCAATCCCACCGTGCGGCAGCTCGAGATGCTGCTGGCGGAACTCCAGGGCCGCGAGGGCTGCCTCAGCTGCGCCTCGGGGGTCAATGCCGTGACCCAGGCGCTCGTGTCACTGACGCGCGCCGACGACCACGTGCTGTGCTTTGCCGAGAGCTACGGCCCGTCCCGCCAGGCGATCCGCCGCATGCTGGCGCGTTTCGGGGTCCGCCACACGATGCTGTCCATAGACGACCTCGCGGGCGTCGAGCGCGTGCTGGCCGCCGAGCCCACCCGGCTCGTGTTCTTCGAAAGCCCGACCAACCCGGTCACCAAGATCGCCGACATCGCGGCGATCACGCGACTGGCGCGCGCGCACGGTGCGCTGACCGTGCTCGACAACACCTTCGCCGGGTTCCACCAGCACGGCCAGTTCGACGTGGACGTGTTCATCCACAGCCTGACGAAGTACGCCGCGGGCACCGGCGACGTGATGGGCGGGGCGGTGATCGCCAACCAGTCCGTGCTTGCGCAGATCCGGCCCGACTGGGATCTGTTCGGGGCGCAGCTCGACCCGCATGCCGCGTTCCTGTTGATGCGCGGCATGAAGACCTACTTCCTGCGCTATCGCGCGCAGTGCGCCAGTGCGCAGGCCGTGGCCGAACTGCTGGCGGCCCACCCCGCGGTGCGCAACGTGCGCTACCCGGGGCTCCCGTCCCATCCGGCTGCCGCCCTGGCGCGATCGCAGATGCAGGAGTTCGGCACGGTGGTCACCTTCGACCTGGTGGCCGGGGCCGAGGCCGGCCGGCGCTTCACCGAAGCCCTCGAACTGTTCGCCTGCACGGCGAGCCTCGGCTCGACCGAGTCGCTGGTGATGCCTCCGCAGCTGATGCGGCCGCGCGACTTTACTCCCGAACAGATGGCGTGGTCCGGCCTGGCGGAGGGTACGACGCGGCTGTCGATCGGGCTGGAGGACATCGCCGACCTGCAGGCGGACCTCCTGCAGGCGCTGGCCGTCGCTGAAGCGGCCTGAGGCCGGGCGGCCGGGGGCGGCCGGGACAGCCGCTGCGCTCAGCGGCCGCGCTGAGCCGCTGCGCTCAGCCGCCGGCGGGCCCGGAAGACGGGCCGCGGGCCGGGTGATAGGGGAGCACCTCGAGGATCTCCCCGGCTTCCACGCGCTGCTGGACATTGCGCCAGAAATCCGGCGTGAGGATGTCGCCGTGCACGCGCATGAAGGCGCTGCGCTGCGCATCATCGAATGACAGGAAGTTGATGAAGGTCTCGGGGAACACGTCGTTGTCGGCGACGTAGAACCAGGCCTCGCCGCGCATCTCGTCCTCGTCGTTCGAGGCCTCCGGGATGTCCCGGAAGCGGCACTCGGTGACCTGGCAGAGCTCATCGTAGTCGTAGAAGATCACGCGGCCGTGGCGGGTCACCCCGAAGTTCTTCAGCAGCAGGTCGCCGGCGAAGATGTTCGAATGGGCCAGGTCGCGGATCGCCTGGCCATAGTCGAGCACGGCCAGTTCGGCGGCGTCCGCGGGTGCCTGCCGCAGGAAGAGGTTCAGCGGCACCATGCGCCGCTCGATGTACATGTGGTCGAATATCAGGTCATCGCCGTCGGCGTGCACCGTGCCCGCGGTCTCGCTGAAGAGCTCCTCGAGCAGCGCGTCCGTGAATCGCGCACGCGGGAGCCGGACCCGCTTGAATTCCTGTGCGTCCACCAGCCGACCGGCGCGATCGTGCTTGAACACGAAGCGGTACTTGTCGAGCACTTCCTGGCGCAGCACGGTTTTGGGCGGCGGGAAGCGGTCGCGGATGAGCTTGAAGACCACGTCCAGCGAGGGCAGCGTGAAGCACACCATCACCAGGCCGCGTTCGCCGGGTGCGTGCGCGAAGAGATCGTCCGACCTGTCGAGGTGCGTGACGATCTCCCGATAGCGCTCGGTCTTGCCCTGCTTGGCGCGACCCAGCACGGTGAACAGTTCGCTGACCGGCTTGCGCGGCAGGAGCTGGCGCAGGAAGGCCACGGCTTCCCCCACGCGCTCGAGATCGACGTGGAAATACGAACGGGTGAATCCGAACACGACGCTGA
Source organism: uncultured Pseudomonadota bacterium (assembly GCA_903938365.1). Lineage (GTDB taxonomy): Bacteria > Pseudomonadota > Gammaproteobacteria > Steroidobacterales > Steroidobacteraceae > UBA964. The sequence goes on from CAJACZ010000022.1 coordinate 32,155, forward strand.
CGTCGTTCTCGTCGAGCATCACCGCATCGACGATCAGGCCCTGGTCGGTGTTCTTGAGTGCCAGCAGCAGCGGGCGGACGGTGTCGCCGGCGGTGACCCGGCCCACCACGTAGGCACGCGTGCTCTGGAAGAACACCGGGCGGATGAGCTCGATCCGGTCCACCGCCTGCTGCGCACCTGCTGCGCGCAAGCCACTGACGATGCCGCTGGTGACATTGCCTACGGTGCGTTCGAAGTCGATCCAGGGGCAGCGGAAACGCAGGTCGCCGAGGATGTCCTCGACGAGCAGCTGCAGGCTGCCCCGGTTCACGTAGGCATGGGTGATGGACGAGAAGTCGATACCCGCAAGCGGATCGAGCTCCGTCGCGACGAATTCGAGCCCGGGCGCAACGCCCACCGTGCCGAACAGCCGGCGGCTGATCGAGCTGAAGAAGGTCTTGGTGAACTGGCTGTCCGGCTGTTCGCGGATCTCGGTGGCGAAGATCTCGCGTGCGCTGCCCCACAGGGCCGGGTCACAGGCCTGCTCGCCCAGCAGGAGCCGCAGGCGGGCCACCGTCTGGCCGACGCAGCGGTCGTAGAGCTCGATGCGCTCGACCGCGTCCGCCTGCCCGCCGTGCCAGTCGCGCGCTTCGAAGCGCCCCGCGGCGCGGCGGGTGATCGCACGGAACTCCGAGTTGTAGCCCGAGAATGCCTCGACGATCTGTCTGGCGCATTCCCCTGCAAGTGGAGTTCCGGCGGTCACCCTCGCGGTTCCGCTACATGTTGCGGATCAGGGCATCCCCGAACTCGCTGCACTTGACCTCGGTGGCGCCTTCCATCTGGCGCGCGAAGTCATAGGTGACAGTCTTGTCGGCGATGGTGCGGTCCATAGCGTTGATGATCGCGTCGGCCGCTTCGGTCCAGCCCATGTAACGCAGCATCATCTCGCCGGAGAGGATCACCGAGCCCGGGTTGACCTTGTCGAGGTTGGCGTATTTCGGCGCGGTGCCGTGCGTCGCCTCGAACACGGCGTGCCCCGTCATGTAGTTGATGTTGGCGCCCGGCGCGATGCCGATGCCGCCGACCTGCGCGGCGAGCGCGTCGGAGAGGTAGTCACCGTTCAGGTTGCAGGTAGCCAGGACGTCGAACTCGTCCGGGCGCGTGAGCACCTGCTGGAGCGTGATGTCGGCGATCGCATCCTTGATGATGACCTTGCCGGCGGCCTTGGCGGCATCCTGCTCGGCATTCGCGGCCTTCTCGCCGGACTTCGCCTTGGTGCGCTCCCACTGTTCCCAGGTGTAGGTCTGCCCGGGGAACTCGCGCTCGGCCAGGGCGTACGACCAGTTGCGGAACGCACCCTCCGTGTACTTCTGGATGTTGCCCTTGTGGACGATCGTCACGCTCTTGCGCTTGTTGATGATCGCGTATTCCACGGCCGCGCGGAACAGGCGGTCGGTGCCTTCCTCCGAAATGGGCTTGATGCCGATGCCCGAGGTGTTCGGGAAGCGGATCTTGGCGTAGGACTTCGGGAAGTGTTCCTTGAAGAGCTCCAGGAACTTCTGGTTTTCCGCCGAGCCCTGCTCGAACTCGATGCCGGCGTAGATGTCTTCGGTGTTCTCCCGGAAGATCACCATATCGACCTTGCCGGGGTTCTTGACGGGCGAGGGGACGCCCTTGAACCAGCGCACCGGGCGCAGGCAGACATAGAGATCGAGCAGCTGGCGCAGCGCGACATTGAGCGAGCGGATGCCACCGCCGACGGGCGTCGTGAGGGGGCCCTTGATCGACACCAGGTACTCGCGGCAGGCCGCGACGCTTTCGTCGGGCAGCCAGGTGTTGAACAGCTTGTTGGCCTTCTCGCCGGCATAGACCTCGAGCCAGTGGATCTGGCGCTTGCCGCCGTAGGCCTTGGCCACCGCGGCGTCGAGCACCCTGACGCTGGAGCGCCAGATGTCGGCGCCGGTGCCGTCGCCTTCGATGAAGGGGATGATCGGGTTGTCCGGCACGGTCAGCTTGCCGTTCGAGATGGAAATCTTCGCGCCCCCGGGGGGCGGCGTCAGGGTGACTTTCGCAGCCGTCGACATATCGATGTGTACTCCGTTTTCGGCCTCGCAGCCGGTCGTCGGCTGCGCGAAAGGCCGAGCGGATCCTAGCACAGGGCGCGGTTCCGGGCCCCGCGGGGAGCGTCCGCTGGGCGGGGAGGGGCTGCTGCCGGCGGCTTCGCTACAATGGGCGCCATGAGCCTCACCCATGAGTCGACACCCGCCGCGGACGGTTTCCGCATGCCCGCGGAATTCGAGCCGCATCGTGGCTGCTGGATGCTGTGGCCCTCGCGACCCGACAACTGGCGCGAGGGTGGCCAGCCGGCGCAGCGCGCCTTTGCCGCCGTGGCCGCGGCCATCGCCCGGTTTGAGCCCGTGACGGTGGGCGCAACGGCCGCGCAGTACGAATTTGCGCGCGCACTGCTGGATCCGCGGGTGCGGCTGGTGGAACTGTCGAGCGACGACGCCTGGATGCGCGATGTCGGTCCGACCTGCGTGGTCAACCGCCGGGGCGAGGTGCGCGGCGTCGACTGGCATTTCAACGCGTGGGGCGGCCTGCGTGGCGGCCTGTATTTCCCCTGGGACCAGGACGAGCTGGTCGCGCGCAAGGTGCTCGAGGTCGAGGGACTGGACCGCTACCGCGCGCCCTTCGTTAACGAGGGCGGCGCGATCCACACCGACGGCGAGGGCACGCTGCTGGTCACCGAGCAGTGCATCCTCAACCGTAACCGCAACCCGCAGCTCACCGGCGCGCGCATCGAAGAGCTGCTCAAGGCCTATACGGGCACCCGCGAGGTGATCTGGCTGGGGGACGGCGTGTTCAACGATGAGACCGACGGCCATATCGACAACATCGCGTGCTTCGTTGCGCCGGCACAGGTGGCGCTGCTCTGGACCGACAACCCTCGTGACCCGCAGTACGCGGCTTCCGCGGCGGCCTACGAGCGGCTCATGGACGCGCGGGACGCGCGGGGCAGACGCATCAAGGTGCACCGCATGCCCATGCCCGGTCCGCTCTACATGACCCGCGCCGAGGCGGCCGGGGTCCTGACCCGCGCCGGGGCCAAGCCCCGGCACGCGCGCGAGCGACTGGCGGCCAGCTACATCAATTTCTACGTGGCCAATGGCGGTGTCGTTGCGCCGCTGCTCGACCCGCGCACCGACAAGGCGATGCTTGCGCGGCTGCGGCGCCTGTTTCCCGGACGCGAGGTCGTCGGCGTGGCGGCGCGCGAGATCCTGCTCGGCGGCGGCAACATCCACTGCATCACGCAGCAGATCCCGCTGGGGCGGCCGCGTGCTGCCGGCGCAGCTCCCGCAGCACGATCACGCTGAGCCCGGCCATCCCCGCGGCGCAGCACACGAACAGCGTCCGGTAGCCCACGGAGCCGACCAGCAGGCCGGCTGCCGCGACGCCCAGCGAAATCCCGAAGAACAGCGAGGCGGCGAACAGCGCGAGAGCCGTGCCACGTTGCGCCGGCGCCATCTGGGTGGCGAGCGTCGTGAGCGTGTTGTGCAGCATGTAGTAGCCGAAGCCCGCCAGCAGCGCGCAGGGCGCTGCGACCCCCCAGTGCGGCACGCTGGCCAGCAGCACCCAGGCACCGGCGACGGACAGCGCACCGGTCAGGGCGAGACCGGCGGGGCGCAGGCGCGGGATCAGCCGTGCCGCGGCCAGCGCGTAGGCCAGGCCGCCGACCCCGGAGAGCGCCACGATGCCGGCGGCAGTGGAGACCGCGAGTCCGAACCTTTCGTGAAGGTAGGCGGGCAGGAAGCTCAGCGCCGAGAAGCTGAAGGCACCCTCGAGCGTCACCGCGACCAGCACGACGCGCGCCATCGGCTGGCGCAGCACGGCGAGCAGGTCCGCCAAGTGGTGCGCGCGCGCGCCCTTCCTGCGGCCCTTCTCGGCCCGGACGGCGGGATCGCGCGAGATCCTGAGCCCCGCAAGCAGGAAAATGACCGCGAGCAGCCCGAAGCCCGCACGCCAGCCCCAGAAGTCCGCGAGCAGGCCCGAGGCCCACTGTCCCGCGATCATTCCCGTGAGCGAGGCGGTCATCAGTCGGGCCAGCACGAGTTGCCGCTGGGCCATGGGGACCGTATCCCCCACCCAGGCGAGGACGAGCGGGATGATGCCCGCGGAGCAGGCGGCCGCCACCACGCGTGCCACGACCAGCGCATCCAGGGTCGTCGCGAACACCGCGAGCACGTTGCCCACGGTGCAGCCGATGGCGGCGTAGCCGATCACGCGGCGCTTGCCATGCCGGTCGGCGAGCGGCCCGTAGAGCAGCTGCAGCAGGCCGTAGGTGAGCGCGTACCAGGAAACGGTCTGCGAGGCGCGTGCGACGTCCACGCCGAAGTCACGCGCGAGCACGGGGAGCAGGGGGTCGCAAGCGCGCAGCATCGCGCTGCTGGCAAAGGCCGCGGCGGCGAGCGTGAGCAACGCCGCCCGGGTGGGCGGTGCCGCAAGGGTGGGTGTGTTCAGGAGCGATCCGTGTATTCGAGCGTGAGGAAGGCCGTGCGCCCGCGCGCCGGGAAGTACCGCCAGTCACCCTGTGCATAGTCGGCCCGGTCGGCATAGGCGCGGTCGGCGAGATTGTCGAGCTGCAGGGTCGCGCGCCAGCGCGGGCGCGGGCTCCACGCGAGGCGCAGGTCGAGCACGCTGTGGCCCGGGTAGCGTTTCAGGTTGGCGGCATCGGCGAAGTACGCCCCTACATGCCGCAGGCCGAGCGACGCGGAGAGGGTTTCCCGGGGCCGCCAGTCCAGCGACAGCGAGTGCAGCTGGCGGGGGGCGGTGTCGACGTCGTTGCCGCGGGTGATGGTCTCGCCGCCTTCGATGACGCGCGAGAAGTCATAGCGGTGCCGAGCCAGGCTGCCCGCCGCCGTGGCGGCCCAGGCGTCGGCCATCGCCCACGCCAGCTCGTACTCCACGCCCTCGTGCCGCGTGCTGCCGTTGCCGACATTGAAGCCGTTCGCATCGCGCAGGATCACCCCGGTCTTGCGCATGCTGAACGCGGCGAGGGATCCGCCGAACCGCGGGCCGCGATGTCGCCAGCCCGCTTCGAGGGATTCGAGACGCTCCGAACCGAGGTCCGCGACCTGCTGCTGGCGCTGGAGTCGATAGAGTTCGGTCATCTCGGGAGGGCGGAAACCCCGGCTCGCGACCACGTAGAGCCGGCTCGAGTCGTCGGGCGCGAAGCTCGCCTCGAGTCGCGGCGACAGGTTGTCGAAGCCGTCGGTCCGGTCTGCCGGCCGGCTGTAGAGGCAACCGCCCGACCCGCAGGGCGTGCCGTCTTCCGCGGTGTTCCCGTCGCGCATCCGGTTGTCGTAGTCGTAGCGGGTCTGTTCGGCACGCAGCGCCGCGGCGAAGCGCCAGCGTGGCCCCGGCTGCCAGTCCAGCGCGCCGTAGGCACCGACGGTCCGGCCGTCCACGCGATAGTCGTAATGGCGTCCGGCCGGGCGGATGGCGCGCGCAGCAGCGGTTCCCTCCAGCGTCGGTCCGTCCTGGATCTCGAGCAGTTCCGTGCCGGCCCACTCGAGGTCGGCGCCCGCGCGCCAGGACAGCGACGGGCGGCCCGGCCACGCCTGCCCGGTCGAGGCCGCAAGAGCGACGCTGCGCTGTGCGTTGCGTTCGAGCGGCTTGCCGAGCAGGAAATGCTGGAGGACTTCCATGGAGGAGTGGCGCAGCACCAGCCGCAGTTCCCGGGAACAGCCGTCGCAGGGTTCGGCGGACCACGCGGCCGAGAGCCGCGCGCTCTCGGCGTCGCGGAACGCCTCGGGGTTGGGGTTCGAACGGCGCAGTGCGGGATCCCGGTAGGCGTCCAGTCCCCGGATGAAACCCGCGGTCTCCTGGTCGAGCA